>NZ_CP171131.1:1566742-1880090 GCF_043187535.1 Luteimonas sp. WGS1318 | reverse complement strand
CCCGCGCTGCGCATGCCGATGTGCAGCCAACCGCTGGAAGCGCGCCGCACCGCGGCCGCCACGGTGGAGGTGGCGTGTCCGTCGGGCTGGCGCCTGTTCGTGCCGGTGCGCGTGCGCCGCAGCCAGACCGTGCTGGTGCTCGCGCGCAGCGTGGCTTCAGGCGAGATGATCACGGCCGATGTCTTTACCACCGAGGCGCGTGACACCACGCGGATCGCCGGCGCCGCGATCGCCGACCCCGCCGAGGCCGTCGGTCGCAGCGCCCGGCGGACCCTGGTCGCCGGCAGTGTGCTGACCGCGGGCGATCTGGTCGCGCCGCGCCTCGTCCGTCGGGGCGACACGATCGCGCTGATCTCGCGCCAGGACGGCATCGAGGTGCGGGTGGCGGGCAAGGCCCTGGCCGATGCCGGCGCGCGCGAACGGGTCAGCGTCGAGAACCTGTCCTCGCGGCGCGTGGTGCAGGGCACGGTGGACGAGGCCGGCGACGTGATCGTCAGCCGGTGACGCCGCGTCCACCCCGGGCCGGCCACCATCGAATCGCCCTCAAGCTTTGTTCCGGCCGGCCGATACCGGCCATGATCCCACTCAAGACACGCGTGTCAGGACCCCCGACATGACCCAGAAGATCGAAGGACCCTCCGCCCCGGTGACCCGTGCGATCAGCCCGGTGGGCAGTGCCCAGGTGGCACGCGCCGGCGACCCGCGCGACAAGGCCATCGAAGCCGCCAACGGCGGCGACAGCCTGCGCCTGACCGGCGAGGCCGCCGGCCTGCAGGCGCTGCAGCGCGACCTGTCGACGCGCCCGGCATTCGACGAGGCCAAGGTGCAGGCCGTGCGCGAGTCGATCGCCGCCGGCACGTATAAGGTCGACGCCGAGGCCATCGCGTCGCGCATGCTCGATCTGGACGCACGGTTGGCCGGCTGATGTCCGACGCGCAGGCCAGCCTCGAGCGTCTGGCGTCCGCGCTCGCCGACGAGCGCGAGGCGCTGATCGCCCACGACGTGGATGCGCTGATGCGCTCCACGCGCGACAAGATCGTCGCGCTGCGCGAGCTTGAGACCTATCCCGACGGCGAACTGTCGGGGCCGCTGGCCGAGCTGGCCGAATTCAACCGGGCCAATGGCGCGCTGCTGGCGCGCCGGCGCCGCGAGGTCAACTGGGCCCTGCGCCATCTGGGCCGCATGGAGAGCGCCCCGGCCTACGACGCCAGCGGTCGCGCCGAGCTGACCAGTCGCCCACGCGAGCTCGCCGTCGCCTGAGGCGACCGCGCCGCCCCTCACGGCTTAGACTTCGGGCTCCACGTTCCCGGATCCCGCCGCCGTGACTCCGCTGTCCCCGCTTTCCGCACCGCCGGCACCGCTGGCCGCACTCGCGCTCGCGCGTCTCGACGAAGGCGTCTGCCTGCACGAGGCCGACGGCCGCCTGATGTACGCCAATCCCTCGGCCGAGGCGCTGCTGCGCCTGCAGCCGCTGTGGGCGGAGGCGGCCGGCCGTCTCGACCGGGTGCTGACGCCCGAAGCCGTGCGCCATGCGCGTGAGCACGCGCAGTGGGACGGCGCAATCACGCTCGCCCCCGGGCGGGCGCTGGATGCGCGGCTGCACTGGCTGGGCGCGGATGTCGGGCGATTCCTGCTGCTGCTCAAGGACGGCGCGCGCAGCGACGACGAGCAGGCGCTGCAACTGCGGCACGAGGAACTCAACGTCCGCTTCAACGCCGCGCAGGAGCAACTGCTGCAGTCCGAGAAGCTCGCCTCGATCGGCCAGCTGGCCGCCGGCGTCGCGCACGAGATCAACAATCCGATCGGCTACGTGCATTCCAACCTCGGCAGCCTGCAGGAATACGTCGGCAACCTGTTCGCGCTGATCGACGTCTACGAGCGCGCGATGCGGGCGCCGGATCCGCATGCGATGCGCTCGGAAGTCGACGCCACCCGCGAACGCCTCGACGTCGACTTCATCAGCCGCGACCTGCCGCAACTGCTGACCGAATCGCGCCAGGGCATCGAGCGCGTGACCGGCATCGTCCGCGACCTGCGCGATTTTTCGCGCTCCGATCGCGAACACGCCTGGCGTCTGGCCGACCTGCACGCGGGCCTCGATTCGACCATCAACATCGTCTGGAACGAGCTGCGCTACAAGGCGACGCTGGAGAAGCACTACGGCACGCTGCCGATGGTCGAATGCCTGCAGTCGGAATTGAACCAGGTCTTCATGAACCTGCTGCTCAATGCAGGCCAGGCGATCGACGGGGAAGGGGTGATCAGCGTGCGCACCGGCCACGATCCGGGCCAGGTGTGGGTCGAGATCGGCGATACTGGCAGCGGCATTCCGTCGGAGATGCTGCAACGGATCTTCGATCCGTTCTTCACCACCAAGGCGGTGGGCAAGGGCACGGGGCTGGGCCTGTCGATCTCCTACGGCATCGTCGCCAAGCACCACGGGCGGATCGAGGTCGACAGTTCGCCGCAGACCGGCAGCCGGTTCCGGGTGGTCCTGCCGGTGCGCCAGCCGCAGCCGGCGCAGGCCTGAGTCACGTCACCGGCGTCTCGCGTCCACGCTGGCTTTCGTAGGTACCGAACGCCTGGCGGATGTGCTCGCGCAGCTTGTTGTCGTCCCAGGGCTTGGTCAGGAAGCGGTAGATCGCGCCGCGGTTGATGGCGTCGGTGACCGTGGCCAGATCGGTGTAGCCCGACAGCACCAGGCGGATGGTGTCGGGGTAGAGCATCTTCACCCGCCCGAGAAACTCGGTGCCGTCCATCTCCGACATGCGCTGGTCGGACAGGATCACCTGCACGTCGTTCGTGGCCAGCAGGCCGAAGGCATCGCGCACGTTGCCGGCCGCGAGGATGCGGTAGCCGTCGCGACGGAACAGCCGCACCAGCGAGCGCAGCACGTTCTGTTCGTCGTCGACCAGCAGCAGCGTGCGGTCGGACTGCGTCGCCGTGAACAGCTCCGGCCGCAGATAGCGCTGGCGCAGCGCCTGGCCGGCGGCTTCGGCGCTCATCGGCTCGCCGAACAGGTAGCCCTGGAAGTAGTCGCAGTCGGCGCGGCGCAGGAACCCGAGCTGGGCTTCGGTCTCGACGCCGTTGGCGATGACCTTCATGCCCAGCTGGTGGCCCATCGCGATCAGCGCGCGGACGATCGCGGTCTCGCGATTGCCCGCAGGCGCGGCGCTGATGAAGCTGCGGTCGATCTTCAGGATGTCGGCCGGATAGCGCACCAGCGCGCTCAGGCTCGCGTCGCCGGTGCCGAAGTTGTCGAGCGTCACCGCGATGCCCTCGTGGCGCAGTACCGAGACGGTGCGGTAGACGACATCGGTGCTGTTGTGGGTGAGCACGCGCTCGTTGAGTTCGAGCACGATCGAGGTCATCGGCAGGCCGGCGTGCTGCATGCGCCCGAGCAGCCGGTCGACGAAGTCCGGCTGCAGCAGCTGCTGCGTGGTCACGTTGATGCCGACGAAGAAATCGTCGAAGCCCTGGTCGCGCCAGGCGCGCACCTGGGCGATCACGCGGTCGAGCATCCAGTCCCCGATCTGCAGGATCACGCCGATGCGCTCGGCGGTCGGCAGGAAACGTTCGGGCAGCAGCAGCCCCAGCACCGGCGACTGCCAGCGCACGAGCGCTTCCATGCCGATCACGCGTCCGTCGCGGGCACTGATCTTGGGTTGGTAGCGCAGGCGGAACTCGCCATTGGGCAGCGCATCGACGATCTGCCGGGCGATCGCACTCTCGCTGTAGGCGCGGTCGCGGACATCGGCGGTGTGCAGCTGCACGGGCTCGTCGACCGCGTGCGAGGCCCGCCGGACCGCGGTCTCGGCCAGCTGCAGCAGGCGGCTCGGATCGTCGCCATGCTGCGGACACAGGCTGACGCCGATCTTGGCTTCGAGGAACAGCGTGTAGGGCAGCACCTCCAGCGGACGCTCGATCTCGGCGATCAGCGTCTCGGCGATCGCCTGGGCGTCCGCCGCGTCGCCACCGGCCTGGAGTGGCACCGCGGCGACGAACTCGTCGCTGCCGTGCCGCCACACCGTGCCGCGGCCCTGCAGCCGGTCCTGCAGACGTAGGCCCACGGCCTCCAGCGCGGCATCGCCGACGTCCATGCCCATGTTCTGGTTGACCGACGCGAAATGGTCGAGGTCGATGTGCAGCAGGACCAGCGGCGTGCCGCTGTGCACCGCCGTCTCGATCATCGCCACCAGCTCGGGATGGGCCGCGCCGAGGCGGGGCACCGCGGGGTGCGGATCGGGGACGGGCATGTGCATCGGGGGATTCTAGCCGCCGGACCCGGACGCGGCCGGCAAGGCCACTGCTTCGGGTGTGTACGGCAGCCAGGCCTCGATGCGCGTGCCGCCGCCGGGCGAAGCCGTCACGTCGAGCCGCCCGCCGGTACCCTGGGCACGTTCGCGCATGATCACCAGACCCAGGCCGCGTGCCGCGCCGGGCGAGAAGCCCGCCCCGTCGTCGTGGACGCTGAGCGCCAGCCCGTCGCCCGCCTCCTCGAGCCGCAACACCACCCGAGCCGCGCGGGCGTGGCGCACGACGTTGGTCAAGGCCTCCTGCGCGATGCGGAAGCAGGCCTGTTCGACCGCCGGGTCCGGACGCCGCGGCAGCGACGCGATCTCCAGCGCCGCCACGATCCCGGCATTGCGCAGCAGACGTTCGGCATGCCAGCGCAGCGCGGCTTCGAGACCCAGCGCATCGAGTTGCGGCGGCCGCAGCAGGATCGAGATGTCGCGCAGCCGTTCCAGCGTGGCGTCGGCCAGCACCAGGATGTCCTCGAGATCGTCGCGCCGGCGCTGGACGTCGTCCTCGTCGAGCGCCGAGCCGGCCGCCATCTTCATCGCGGTCACCGACTGGCCGATGTCGTCGTGGAGCTCACGCGAGATCGCACGCCGCTCGTCCTCCTGCAGCGTGAACACGCGGGCCGCGAGCGCCTGCAGCTCCCGGTTGCCGGCGGCCAGATCGTCGCGCATGCGCTCGGCATCGGTGAGGTCGCGCACGACGAGCAGGGTGCAGGGACGGTCGTCGTGCCGGGTCTGCGCGGCGGTCAGCGCGGCGCGGAACACGGTGCCGTCGCGGCGGCACATGCGCAGTGACGTCGGCGGCGCGTCGGACGTTGCCGGCGCGCGTCGCCAGGCCTCGAGTGTGTCGCGATCGCCGTCGGCGACCAGCTGGCCAGCACCCAGGTCCGCCAGGCTGCCCGGCGCATGGCCGAACATCGCCTCGGCGGCGGGGTTGGCATAGGCCACGCGGTCGTCCACCAGCAGAAGAACGCCATCGGGCAGCAGCCGCATCAGTTCGCGCAGTTCCTGCCCGCGTGCCTGTGCCTGTGCCGGTGCGTGCGTCGCGGCCGCGTCGTCAGAGATGTGCCGCGCGAGGCGCAGGTGCAGCCAGATGGCCAACAGGCCGGTGCCCCCGAGCACCACGCCGGCGAGGACCGGCCACGCCGCCGGTGCATCCGCCGCGCTGCGGTCGAGCAGCCGGAGCGCCACGGCGAAGCCGCCCAGCCCGAGGAGGGCGTGGACCAGCGGCACCTGCCATCGCAGCGCCGCCAGCCGGTGGTGCGGGGTGGAACGGTCCCGATGCGAAACCTCGACGGTGGGGTGTCCGGTCGGCATCCCGGCGGATCTCCTTCCATGCGCGTCGCCGCAGTCTACCCGGGGTGTGAAGACACGGCTCAACTTCAACCCGATCGCGCCGTTAACAATCGGGACGCCCTGCCGGCCACCGGACGCCGGGGCGCACAGACCACGGAGCGAATGCAGCGCAATGGATTCCGGCCTCATCTCGAGCCTTCTCGACCATCCGGTCTCGGACGGTGTGCTGCTGCTCGACCGGGGTGGGCGCTGCCTGGTGGCGAATCCGGCCGCGCGCCGGCGCGGGCTCGACAAGCTGGTCGAACACCATGCCTTGTCGCTGGCCGGCCTCTACGCGCGCCTGCTCGCGGGCGAGCGCGAGCTGCCGTGCGAGCTGCCGGACACCGGCGCGCCGCTGCGCGGCCTGCTGCGCACCGTCGAGATCGACGCCGGCACCCCGGTCGCGTTCTCGCTGAGCATCCGCCTGTCCGAAGACATCGACGACTGGCTCGAAGCCGCGGAATCGGGCGGTCACGCGTTATGGGTGTGGGACCTGCGCCACGACCAGATGCGCGGCTCCGGCGCGTGGATCGAGTGGGTGGGACTGCCGGGCCAGGATGCGCCGTTGCCGTTCCAGAACATCGAACAGCGCATTCATCCCGACGATCGCGTCGCGATGCGGACCGCGCTGGCCGATTACCTCGACGGCACCGCCGCGCACTACCTGTGCGAATACCGCTGCGAGGCCGCCGACGGCACCTGGCGCTGGGTGCGCGACAGCGGACGCATCACCGCGCGTGATGCGCAGGGCCGACCCTCCAAGGTCGCCGGAACGCTGACCTGCATCGACAGCCAGAAAGGGCTGGAACAGACCCTGCGCGAACAGCGCAGCCTGGTCGAGGACACCCAGCGCCTGGCCGGCATGGCCAGCTGGCGCTGGGACCTGGCGAGCGGCCGGGTCGAATCTGCCGACGCGCTGCGCGGCGCCCTGGGCCTCGACGGCGACGCCCGCGTCCGCGCATGGCTGCGACGCTGCCGCCGCGGTGATCGCCCGGTGCTGCGCCGCGCCTGGCGCGACCTGCACGAACAGGGCCGACCCGCCCAGTTCGAACTCGTCGTCGCGGGCGCCGGCGGGCCGCTCCACCTGCAGGTCTGGGCGTCACCCCAGTTCGATGCGATGGGGGCTCCGCGACGCGTGCTGGCCCAGGTCCAGGACGTCACCCGGCAACGTCGTCTCGATGCGGAAGTGCATCGTCGCGGCGCGCTGTTGCGACGCGTGGCCGCGCTCGGCCGCATCGGCGGCTGCGAGATCGACGCCGATACGCGGGTGCTGCACTGGACCGGCGAGTGCGCCGGCCTGCACGGGCGCGAGGACGAATCGCTGCCGCTGGCCGAGCTGCTGCGCCACTACACCACCGAGTCGCGCGAGGCCCTGGAGGCGGCGATGAGCCGCGTCGCCGACGGCGCGCCGGCCGAAACCCTCGAGCTGTGCTTCTACCGGCCCGACGGCGAGCAGATCTGGACCCAGGCGGTCGTGGATTTCGATCGCGATGCCGGCGGGCCGCCACGCTACCTCGTGCTGTTTCGCGATATCTCGGGCGAGCGCGCCGCCACCGAACGCATCGAGCGCCTCGCGCACTTCGACGCGCTCACCGGGCTGCCGAACCGCGCCCGCCTGCGTCACGACGTCGATGCCGCGCTCGCCGGCGGGGCGGGGGTCTATCAGGCACTGCTACTGCTCGACATCTCCGGCTTCGGCGGCATCAACGAGGCACACGGACACGCGGCCGGCGACATCGTGCTGCGCGCGGTCGCCGCGCGCCTGCACATGCTGGTCGACGCGGGTGACCTGTTCGGCCGCATCGGCGCCGACGAGTTCGTCGTGCTGCTGCAGCACGGCGCCGGCCGCGACGACGTGGCCGCGACCGCACAACGCCTCGTGACCGGCCTGTCCGATCCGGTGCCGGCGGCGGGCGAGGTGCTGCGCTTCGGCGTCAGCGCCGGCATCGCGGTGCGCCCGCCTGGCGTCGGATTCGACGAGCTGCTGCGCGCGGCCGGCGTGGCCCTGCACGGCGCGCGTCAGCGCGGCCGCAACCACATCGAGTTCTACAGTCCCGACGCATGGCGCCGGGCACGGCGCCGCCTGGACATCGAACACGCGCTGCGCGGTGCGCTCGAGCACGAGGAATTCTCGCTCGCCTACCAGCCGCAGATCGATCTCGACCAGCAGACCGTCTGCGGCGTCGAAGCCCTGCTGCGCTGGGAACATCCCGCGCTCGGCACCTGCCCGCCGGACGAGTTCATCGAGATCGCCGAATCCACCGGCGACATCGTCGCGATCGGCGAGTGGGTGCTGCGCGAGGCCTGCCGGCAGGCCGCGGCGTGGGATGCCGCCGGGCTTGCGTTCGGCCGGATGTCGGTCAACGTCTCGGCAGTGCAGCTGCGCGATCCGGGCTTCGCCCAGCGCGTGCTGGCCGCCTGCAGTGCGACCGGCTGGCCGCCCGCGCGGCTGGAACTGGAGATCACCGAATCGGCCCTGCTGCTCGACACCGATGCGCTGTGGGCCTGTTTCGGCGTGTTGCAGAGTGCGTGCGTGGGGCTGGCCGTCGATGATTTCGGCACCGGATTCTCCAGTCTCAGCTACCTCAGCCGGTTCCCGGTCGGGCGGCTGAAGATCGACCGCAGCTTCATCGCCGAGCTGGCGGATGCCGATGCCAACGGCCGCGCGGTGGCGGTGACCCGCGCGATCATCCAGCTGGGCACGGCGCTGCGCATGCGGGTGCTGGCCGAGGGCGTGGAATCCGACGCCGACGAGCAGTTGCTCCGCGACTACGGGTGCAACGAAGTGCAGGGCTATCTGTACGCCCGGCCGCTGCCGCCGCGCGAGCTGGTGCGCTGGCTGCAGGGGCAGGTCCAGGCCGTCGCCCAGCAGCATCTCGCGCTGGCCTGAGCCACGCGCCACGCCTTCGATCTCGCTCACGTACGCGACCACGGGCGAAGCGCACGCGCACGACGCTCGGCGTGGCGCCGTGCTGCGCACGTGCCGGCACGCTTGTGGCGGTCGGTGACCATTGGGTCGGGCGCCCCATCTCGATCTTCGTGAGCCGGGCCTTGTGTATGCAGGTCGGCGGCGCGTGCGCGGTTTGCGCGCGAACCCGCAGCGAGCGTGTCCGCACGGCGATGCGCGCTGTGTTCGCGGTTTAGGTGACGCCGGCCGTGGGTACACGCGCGTCCGCGCTGCGACGTCGCGCTGGGCGCGCGCGGAGCGTTGGCCTGCCGCCGGTGAGCTCAGGCGGCGCAGAGAGCGTGGCGTGTTCTCGCAACGTCTCAATCGACGTTCGCCATCCCCTCGCGCGTTGCGATCTGTGGGGGTAGGGCCGCCATCAGCCTGCGCGCGTGGGAATCGGTTGTCGCGCATCGCGCGGCGGCAGTGCCGCACTCGGCGGGTGCTCGCGCCATGTCAGCCCGGCATGTCACCCGAAGGACGAATGGCGCAGGGCGGGTGCGAGAACAGGTTTGAATCCCGGGCAAGGACGCGTTGCCGGCGAGCATCGGACGACGTGTGCGGCACGCGCGCCACGCTGCCTCAGGCGTCCGGCGCACGCACGCTCAGAAGCCGGCCGCGAGATCCCAGGCGATGACCGATTCCACAGCATCCATTCGGGCCGGCGCGCCTGTGCGCTCGCGCGCGTCGGCCGAAGCCAGCAGGCCCTCCAGTTCGAGACGGCCGGCCATTTCCAGACGATCGAGCAGGTCGCCGCCGATGCGGCGCACCGTCGACGGCTCCGGCGGCACGAACGCGCAGGCCCCGGCAGGTGCCGGGGCGTGCGGGGTGTCGCGTGTGGAGCCTCGATCCAAGGCGGGCGGCCGTCAGAAGAGTTCGACGGTGCCGGCGCCCATCGAATCCTGGGTCACCGGCTTGTGCGGCGGCCGCTCCCAGGTCGTCCGCAGGTCGCGCAGACGCTGGCCGATGCGCTGCAGGGCCCGCATCAGTTCCTCGTCGAACACGCCGCCATTGCGGCGCAGCAGGTCCTGCAGATCGATCGCCTCGCGGTTGATCGCGTTGAGACGCTCGAGGTGCGAATGCACGCCGCCGAGCGCCTGGGTGGCGATGTCCTCGAACTGCAGCGCACGCACCGCTTCGCTGACGCTGGCATCGATCGCACGGCCGCAGTCGGAGATCTCGCGCATGCCGTCGCCGAGCGTGCGGTTGATCGTCGCCACCTGTTCCAGCATGCCGGCCGCTTCCGACCGCGCTTCGCGCGAGCGGTCGAGGTCGCGCGAGGCCATGCCCGAGACGGTATCGCGGACCTTGGCGATCGACTCCTTCGAGGAATGCGCCAGCTTGCGGATCTGTTCGTTGAAGGCGGTCGAGCGCTCGGAGAGGTTGCGCACCTCGTCGGCGACGACCGCGAAGCCGCGCCCGGCCTCGCCGGCACGGGCGGCTTCGATCGCGGCGTTGAGCGCCAGCAGGTTGGTCTGGTCGGCGATCGACTTCACATCTTCCAGCAGGGCGAAGATGCCGTCGAGGTGGCCGGCCATCTCGTCGATATGGGTGACCGTCACGCCGCTCTGGCCGCTGACCTGTTCCAGCGCCTCGACCAGCTGTTCCATCCGCTGGCTGGCGTGCTGGGCGAAGCGCGCGACATCCGCGCCGCCCATGCCGTCCTGGTCGCCGGTGCGGTCGAGCAGGCGGCTCATCGCCTGCGACTGCTGGCGGGACTTGCGGTTCATCGCGTCGAAGCTGCTGCCCAGGCCGCTGACGGCCTGGCGGATCAGTTCGCGGGCCCGTTCGACCTCGATGCGCGAGCCTTCGATCTCGGCGCCGACGAACTGGCGCAGTTCGCCCAGCAGTTCGTCCTGCTCCTTCATCGCCCGGGTGTGCTCCGGCGACGGCCGGGTGTCGCGCCGGACCAGCAGGAACGCGGTCGCAATCCAGCTGGCCGTCAGGGTGATCAGGATCGCCCAGCGCACCGGCGCAGCCCAGTCGAGGACGAACGCCAGCGGCAGCAGCAGGGTCAGCGCCAGCGGCGCGGCGAGGCGGATCAGAATGCGTGCGTACATGGGCGCTCTCAGGGGATTTCTCACGTCCCCGGTATCGGCACCCACCCGCGCGGCTTTAGCGCGCCGACGTGCATCCGCTGTTTCGCACGATGCGACCGGTCAGGGCACCATGCGCGCGATCGATTCGAGCATCCGCCCGCGCCCGATCAGCAGCTCCCACTGGGTGCCGCCGAGCTGACGCCACAGCACCGCAGCACGCACGGCCGCGAGCAGCAGCGCCCGGATCTCGGCGACCACGTTGGCCTGGCCGAGGTAGTGCGGCGCGCCCTGGACCATCACCCGCGGACGCAGCTGGCTGATCGTCTCGGCATAGAGCTCACCGAGCGCCTTGAGCACGTCGGGATGCGTGGCGCCGTCGGCCCGGGCCTGGGGTGCGATGCGGTGCAGGCCGTCGCTGACCGCGTCGATCACGTCAGGCTCGGCCGAAAACTTGCGCTCCAGCCGGATCACGGACATCGCGAGCTTGGCGACCCCGTCGTCGGGCTGCTGCCGGGTGAAGATATCGCGCAGCAGGCGCAGACCCGGCTGCAGGCGGGGCACGCCGCCGTAGACATCAGCCACCGAATCGGCATCGATGCGGAAGACACTGCCGATCACCGTCTCGGCGGAATCATTGCGGGACTGGCCCGATTCGGCGGTGGTGCGGACCTGCTGCAGGGCCTGGGCCAGCGCGGCGAGCGCCAGGACCCGGTCGTCGAAAGAATTGCTCATTCGCACAGTTTACCTGCTGCCTGCGGGCGCCGGGCCGGAGGAGCCGGGCGAGCCCCCCGCCGCAGCGCCATCGGTACGCGGCGCATCGGTGGACTCGATGACCGCGCCGCCCAGGCATTCGTCGCCGTCGTACAGCACCAGAGACTGGCCCGGCGTCACCGCCCGCTGCGGGCGTTCGAACCGGACGTCCAGCGTGCCGTCATCGCGCACCGTGACGGTGCAGGACTCGTCCGGCTGGCGGTAGCGGGTCTGCGCCCGGGCATCGAAACGCGAGGCCGGCGGCGTGCCGGCAATCCAGTGCGCCTGGCCGGTGCGGGTCGTCGTCGACATCAGCCACGGGCTGTCACGGACCTGGTCGACGACCAGCACGTTGTCCGCGACCCGCTTGTCGACCACGTACCACGGCGCCGCCGCGAACCCGCGCACGCCGCCCAGTTGCAGACCTTCGCGCTGGCCGAGCGTGAAATAGAACACGCCCGGGTGCGTGCCGACGACGCGCCCGTCGGGCGTGCGGATCTCGCCGTCGCGTGCGGGCAGGTACTGGGCGAGGAAACTGCGGAAATCGCGCTCGCCGATGAAGCAGATGCCGGTCGAATCCTTCTTCTCCGCCGTCTGCAGACCGGCCGCGCGCGCCATGGCCCGCACGTCGGACTTCGGCAGGTCGCCCAGCGGAAACAGCGTCGCCGCCAGCTGGGGCTGGCCGAGCTGGTGCAGGAAATAGCTCTGGTCCTTGCCGGCATCGCGCGCGCGCAGCAGCCGCCATCGCCCGTGGGCGTGGTCGACGCGCGCGTAGTGTCCGGTCGCGATACGCCCGGCGCCCAGCGCCTGGGCCGCGTCGAGAAAATGCTTGAACTTGATCTCGCGGTTGCACAGCACGTCGGGGTTCGGGGTGCGGCCGGCGGCGTACTCCTCGATGAAGTGGGCGAACACGCCGTCCCAGTATTCGCTGGAGAAGTCGCGGAACTGGATCGGAATGCCAAGGCGCCCGGCGACCGCCACCGCGTCGCGCCGGTCGTCCTCGGCACGGCAGTCGCCGCTGCCGTCGTCGGCCCAGTTCTGCATGAAGAGCCCCGCGATCGACACGCCGGCGTCGCGCAGCACCAGCGCCGCGACCGACGAGTCCACGCCGCCCGACAGGCCCACCACGACATCCGGCGGGCTCATGCCACCTGCTGCAACAGCGCCAGCGGAAACCGCTGGCCGGCGAGGCAATCGGCCACCACGGTCCACACCAGCGGACTGCGATGGCGCTCGGCGGCATCGCGCAGATCCGTGGGCGACAGCCAGAGCGCGCGCTCGATCCCGTCGTCGAGTGGCCGCGACGGGTCGTGGGACAGCGGTCGGGCGACGAAGGCGAAGCGGAGGAACTGGCGGCCGCCCTGACCATCGGGACCCGGCGGCGCCGTCCACTGGTAGGCACCGACGAACCCGGTGAGTTCGACATCCCAGCCGGTCTCTTCGCGGGTTTCGCGCACGGCCGCGTCGATCAGCGATTCGTCCGGCTCCAGATGACCCGCCGGCTGGTTGAGCACCAGGCGGCCTTCGACGCGCTCCTCGACGCACAGCACGCGCCCCGCATCGATCACCACCGTCGCCACCGTGACGTCCGGTTGCCAGAACCGGCCTTCGCGCACGGTCACAGCACGTCCTCCCCGGTCAGGCGCTGCTCCATGTCGTCGGCGAGCTGGGCCGCGGCCTCGAGTGCCTGCTCCAGGCGCGTGCCGTCGGCGTCGTCGTGCAGCTTGATGACATAGAACAGCACGTCGCCGGCGATCTCCCACGCGCCGAGGATGTTGGACTGGCTGTCGCGGAGCAGCATGTCGCTGCGTTCGGCGTCGAAGCCCCCCTCGGGCACGCGCGCCGCGGGCGAGAAGACCTCGCGCACCGCGCTGTCGCCGAAGACGTGTGCGCGCCCGGCGACGAACGCCGCCTGCGAACGTCCTTCCTGCTGCCAGGCGAACACCACCCGGTAATCGCCATCGGCGTCGTGCTCGTAGCGGATGCCGCGCGCGTCGAGCCGGGCGGCCAGGGTGTCGTCCGACGCCGCGTGGCCAGCGACGGGCGCCGCTTCGGGCAGGGCCAGACGCAACGCCGGGGCGGGCGGCGCCGCAAGTGCGCCCGCGGACAGGGCCAGCAGCGCGCCGGCAGACACCAGGCGGCGGAGGAGAGACGGCATGCGGACGACCGGGAGCGGGGGATCGCGGCATTCTGACGCCCACCATCCGGAGCGTCCATCCGCGCCCGGCGGGCGGCCCTCTATAATTGCCCGATGAGCCGCAAGCACGACCACGACCATGACCACGGCACTGCCGTGGCGACCAGCCGCCCTGAAGTGGCGCCCCCGCCGCTGTACTCGGTGCTGCTGCTCAACGACGACTACACGCCGATGGACTTCGTCGTCGAGATCCTGATCCGGTTCTTCGCCCTCGACATCGAGCGCGCGACCCAGGTCATGCTGCATGTCCATACCCGCGGGCGCGGGGTCTGCGGCGTCTACAGCCGCGAGGTCGCCGAGTCGAAGGTCGCGCAGGTGAACGAATACGCACGACTCAACCTTCACCCCTTGCTCTGCACGATGGAAAAGGCCTAAACAGGTCCCGGGGCAGGGATGGAAAAACCGGGTTCAGGCCCCCATCCAGGGTTGCAGTATTCCGGAGGCGTCCGCCCCATGTTCAGCAAAGATCTCGAGTTCACCATCGGCCAGTGCTACAAGCGCGCCCGCGAGGCCCGCGACGAGTACATGACCGTCGAACACCTGCTGCTTGCCCTGCTCGATAATCCGTCCGCGGAATCGGTCCTCAAGGCGACCGGTGCCGACTTCGCGCGACTGCGTGCGGATCTGGAACAGGCCATCCTGACCTCGGTCACCAAACTCGCCGACGACGACACGCGCGACACCCAGCCCACGCTTGGGTTCCAGCGCGTGCTGCAGCGGGCCGTCTACCACGTGCAATCCTCCGGCAAGAAAGAGGTCAGCGGCGCGAACGTGCTGGTCGCGATCTTCGGCGAGAAGGATTCGCACGCGGTCTACTACCTCAACCAGCAGGACGTCACCCGTCTCGACGTCGTCAACTACCTGTCGCACGGCATCGCCAAGACCGGCGGCGAAGAAGGCGAAGCCGGCCCCGAAGAGGCCGGCCAGGTGCGCGAGGGCGAAAGCGACGCCAAGGGCGATGCGCTGGCCGAGTACGCGAGCGACCTCAACGCCGCCGCCCGCGACGGCCGTATCGACCCCCTGGTCGGGCGCGCCGAGGAAGTCGAGCGCACGATCCAGGTGCTGTGCCGCCGCCGCAAGAACAATCCGCTCTACGTCGGCGAAGCCGGCGTGGGCAAGACCGCGATCGCCGAAGGTCTGGCCAAGCGCATCGTCGACGGCGAAGTGCCGGAGGTGCTCAGCGAGGCGACGATCTATTCGCTCGACCTCGGTGCGCTGGTCGCCGGCACCAAGTACCGCGGCGATTTCGAGAAGCGCCTGAAGGCGGTGCTGGCCGCGATCAAGAAGCATCCCGGTGCGATCCTGTTCATCGACGAGATCCACACCATCATCGGCGCCGGCTCGGCGTCGGGCGGCACGATGGATGCGTCGAACCTGATCAAGCCGGCGTTGTCGTCGGGCGAACTGCGCTGCATCGGCTCGACCACGTTCCAGGAATACCGCGGCATCTTCGAAAAGGACCGCGCGCTGGCGCGCCGCTTCCAGAAGATCGACATCGTGGAGCCCACGGTCAGCGAGACGTTCCAGATCCTGCTCGGCCTCAAGCCCCGCTACGAAGCGCACCACGACGTCACCTATGCCGACGATGCCCTGCAGGCCGCTGTGGACCTGTCGGTCAAGCACATTGCCGACCGGCTGCTGCCCGACAAGGCGATCGACGTCATCGACGAAGCCGGCGCGCGTCAGCGTCTGTTGCCCGAAGGCGTGCGCAAGGCGCTGATCGACGTCGAGGAGGTCGAAACCATCGTCGCCAAGATGGCGCGCATTCCGGCCAAGCAGGTCAGCGCGACCGACAAGGACGTGCTCGAACATCTCGAGCGCAACCTGAAGATGGTGATCTTCGGACAGGATCCGGCCATCGAAACCCTGACGTCGGCGATCAAGCTCGCGCGCTCGGGCCTCGCCAACCCGGACAAGCCGATCGGCAACTTCCTGTTCGCCGGTCCTACGGGTGTGGGCAAGACCGAGGTCACGCGCCAGCTGGCGCTGCAGCTCGGCATCGAGCTGGTGCGCTTCGACATGTCGGAATACATGGAGTCGCACTCGATCAGCCGGCTGATCGGTGCGCCGCCGGGCTATGTCGGTTTCGACCAGGGCGGTCTGCTGACCGAGAAGATCGTCAAGACGCCGCACTGCGTGCTGCTGCTCGACGAGGTCGAAAAGGCGCATCCGGACATCTTCAACATCCTGCTGCAGGTGATGGACCGCGGCGTGCTGACCGACACCAACGGCCGCGAGGCGAACTTCCGCAACGTGATCCTGGTGATGACGACCAATGCCGGCGCCACCCAGGCCTCGCGTCGCTCGATCGGCTTCATGCGCCAGGACCACAGCAGCGATGCGATGGAAGTGATCCGCAAGTCGTTCTCGCCCGAGTTCCGCAACCGCATCGATGCCATCGTGCAGTTCCAGTCGCTCGGCTTCGATCACATCCTGCGCGTGGTCGACAAGTTCATGATCGAGCTGGAGAGCCAGCTGCACGACAAGAACGTGGCGGTCACTGCATCGCCTGAAGCACGCGACTGGCTGGCCCAGCATGGCTTCGACCCGCAGATGGGTGCCCGGCCGATGGCGCGCGTCATCCAGGACCGCATCAAGCGCCGCCTGGCCGACGAACTGCTGTTCGGCAAGCTGGCCCACGGCGGACGCGTGATCATCGACGTCAAGGACGGCGAGCTGACGGTCGAGACGTTCCCAGAGCCGGAAAAGCTGCTGACGGCGACGGTGGAGTAGGGACCCGGAATCCCGGGCCGCAAGCGAGGCGCCCATGGGCGCCTCGTTCGCAAGGGCGTGTACAGATCACCCGCCAGCAGTGTTCGAACGCGCACGCGCCCGTAGCAGCGCGCTCGCGCGACTTATCGAAAAATCTCCATCGCGCCCGAGGGCGCTCCTCCATGCTCCGGCGCTGCCCAACGACACGCCGGCACCACGCCCCTGTAGGAGCGCGCTCGCGCGCGAAGTACAGCCACGCAATTCCATCGCGCGCGCGGGCTTACCTGCATCTGCACGGAGGCCCACGAAGCACTTCGGCGCGCGCCGGCACCAGCCGATCCAAGGCCAGGCAAGGACGCGGCATCTCGTCGTGAATGGCGAACGCCGTGACGGACGCGGATGCGACCTGCCCCGTACGACCGTCCGGGAACATCCGTCAGCGCACCACCATCCGGCAATGCGCCCGTGCCGCCGCGCGTCGAGTCGATGAAGCGCCATCGTCGGGCAATCGTTCCGTCGACTCCAAACGCAAGAAGGCAGCCAAGAGGCTGCCTTCCGTTCGCTGTCACCGCGATGGGCGCGGCGATCACTTCATGCGGTAGGTGATCCGACCCTTGCTCAGGTCATAGGGCGTCATCTCGACCTTGACCCGGTCGCCGGTCAGGATGCGGATGTAGTTCTTGCGCATCCGTCCGGAGATGTGCGCAATGATTTCGTGGCCGTTCTCGAGCTTCACCCGGAACATGGTGTTCGGAAGCGTCTCGGAAACCGTGCCTTCGAACTCGATGACGTCGTCTTTCGCCATTCGTCTGGAATATCCGTGTCGTGGGAGCGGCGCGGTGCGCGCCAGCAAAGCGGAGCATTCTCGCACGCGCAGGCCGCCGATGCAAAAGTGCGGTCTGCGGTCAAGTGTGGACCGTAGGCGCCGCGTCGTCGGCCAACCTGGCAGCGGCGTGCGTGCCGAAGGCGGTCGTCCAGGGTCCGGTCACCGGCGACGGCGCGCCTGCCAGCACCGACACGGTCTCGACGAATTGCGGCCGTGGCCATGCGACACCGCCGAGCCCGATCAGGTGCGGGTTGCCCACCTGCGCATCGAGCAGCGGCATATCCCACTGGCGGAGCTGCCGGATCAATGCCGCGAGGGCGATCTTCGACCCGCCGGGTTCGTCACTGAACATGCTCTCGCCGAAGAACATCCTCCCGATCGCCACGCCGTAGATGCCGCCGACCATCCGCTCACCATCGAAGACCTCGACGCTGTGCGCGTCGCCGGCCACGTGGAGCGCCGCATAGGCCGCCTGCATCGCCGGCGTAATCCAGGTGCCGTCCTGACCCGCGCGCGGCGCCGAGGCACAGGCGGATACCACGTCGTCGAACGCGGTATCCGCGCGTACCAGCCATTCACTGCGGCGCAGGCTGCGCCGGAAACGGCGAGGCAGGGCGAAGGTCGCCGTCTCGAAGACCAGGCGAGGATCGGGCGACCACCACAGGATCGGCTGCCCATCCGAAAACCAGGGAAAGATGCCGCAGCGGTAGGCGTTGCGCAGGCGTGGCAGCGAGAGATCGCCGCCGAAGGCGAGCAGCCCGTCGGGACGGCGCAGTGCCTGCTCGACCGGTGGAAACGGCGCATCCGGCGCCGCATCGAGTCGCGGCAGATGCAGGCTCACGGCGTGGATTGCCGGAACGGGCTGCTCGCCGCCAGCGTCGCGGCGTAGCCGCGGATCGAGCGCGCCTCCTGCGTGCACCAGTCGCGCAATGCACGCCGGAACTCGGGATCGGCGATCCAGTGGCGGCTGTGCACGAGCGTCGGCAGGAAGCCGCGCGCGAGCTTGTGTTCGCCCTGCGCGCCGGGTTCGAAGTGGCGCAGGCCCTCGCGCAGGCAATAGTCGATGCCCTGGTAGTAGCAGGTCTCGAAATGCAGGCCGGGCAGGGTGGCGATCGCCCCCCAGTAGCGGCCGTAGAGCGTGTCCCCGCCGCGCAGGCACAGGGCGCCGGCGACCGGTACGTCGCCGAGATCGGCCAGCACCAGCACCAGCTGGCGCGGCATCGTCGCGGCGAGATGGCGCAGGAACTCCAGCGTCAGCGCGGGCGAGTTGCCGTATTCGGCGAAGGTCTGCAGGTAGAAGCGGTACATCGTCGCGAGGTCGTCGTCGCTGGCCTCGTCACCGTGCAGCACGCGGAATGTCACCCCGGCGCGCGCGACCTTGGCGCGCTCCTGGCGGATGTTCTTGCGGTGCTTGTGGTCCATGGCGCCGAGGTAGTCGTCGAACGTCGACCAGTCGCCGGGATTGCGCCAGTGGTACTGCACGTCGATGCGCGGCAGCCAGTCGGCATCGAATGCGTCCGCCTCGGCTTCGGTGTGGAAATTGACGTGGGCCGACGACCAGCCCGCATCCACGGTCGCGCGTTCGATGGCGACGCGCAATGCACTGCGCGAGGCCGTGTCCCGCGCCAGCAGTCGGGGACCGGTGACCGGCGAGTAGGGCGCGGCGACCAGCAGCTTCGGAAAGTAGTCGTGTCCATAGCGGGCGTAGGCGTGGGCCCAGGCGTGGTCGAACACGAACTCGCCATGCGAATTGGTCTTGCGGTAGGCCGGCGCCGCGGCGACCAGCGTGTCGTCGTCCCACAGCGTGAGGTGGTGCGGCGTCCAGCCCCAGTCGGCGCGCAGGCAGCCGTGCCGCTCCAGGCCGGCCAGGAAGGCATGGCTGATGAAGGGGTTGCCGTCGTGCAGCGCGTCCCACTGGGCCGCGGGAATGTCGAACAGGGTATCGATACAGCGGATGTGCGGCATGGCGTGAGCGTAGTCGATCGCTTTGAATGGAGCGCGCTTGTCGGTCGCCGCCTGATGACAGCGCGACTTGCGCCCCCGTCAGCCCCCGCTCGCCCGGGCGCTGACGTTATGCCGTAGTGCTCGTCTAGGCCGCCGGGATCTCCAGCGGTACCCGGAGGCCGATGGGCGTGTCCCGCGCGTCGCACGCCAGCCCGTCGGTGGGCAACCCGGCCATCGGACCGGTCAACACCTGCTCCAGCATGGCCTGGTCCATGCCTTCGGGCGGCACTTCAACGGATGCCTGCGCGGCGCAGAAATCGTAGTGCACCAACACATCGGTACGCCGCCTCTTCGGCGTTGCGCCCCACGCGGCCTGGAATGCTTCTGCCGTCAGGTGGCTTAACCGGGACACCAGAACCGCAGCGTAAGTGTCAGCTGCAGCCAGCACCTCGTTGCTCACGGCGCGCTGTCGACCACTCTCGATCAACAGCGGCGCGGCTCTCAACAGCGACGGCATGCCGTCACGCAAGCCGACCGCCGTCAGCATACCCAGGTGGTAAGCCGCATCCCGGTTCCCTGCGGCATGTGCAAACTCGAGGAACCCGACAGCTTGCTCGCGTTTGTCCTGCGCGTACTCGATCCCGCTGAGCATGCACTCGCTCCAGAGTGTGCCCAGGCGCGATGCTGACGCCACGTCACCGGCACGCGCCTTTTCCTCCATCTCCCGCAGCATGCGCTGTTGAGGAGCGAACAGGGCGCCGAGCGTCCCTTTCCGCGCCGGATCGTAGGCGAGCCGATACGTTGCATCGCTCTGTGCGCGCACCGCACCCCCGAGTTCGCCTTCGTCCAGGCAAAGCGGGTTTGGGGGATTCGCCGCAGCCGACGGCGCACCGACCAGAGCGAGAACAGCGACCACCAACGCCGCCGGAAACGAGTGCCGAGCCCGCACGCCGTCAGCCCTGCTGGTCGAGAAAGCGTTCGGCGTCGAGCGCGGCCATGCAGCCGAAGCCGGCCGAGGTGATCGCCTGGCGGTAGTGCTGGTCGGTCACGTCGCCAGCGGCGAACACGCCGGCTACGTTGGTCGAGGTCGCATTGCCGTCGATGCCCGAGCGGATCTCGAGGTAGCCGTTGTTCATCGCCAGCTGGCCTTCGAACAATGTGGTGTTGGGCGTATGGCCGATCGCGACGAAGAAGCCGTGCACGGCGATCTCGCGGGTGCTGTCGTCCTGCACCGACTTCAGGCGCAGGCCGGTCACGCCGGCCTCGTTGCCGAGCACCTCGTCGACGGTGTGGTGCCACATCGGCACGATCTTGCCGGCCTGGATCTTCGCGTTGAGCTTGTCCTGCATGATCTTCTCGGCGCGCAGCGTGTCGCGGCGATGCACCAGATAAACGGTCTTGGCGATGTTCGACAGGTACAGCGCTTCCTCGACCGCGGTATTGCCGCCGCCGACCACGGCCACGTCCTGGTCCTTGTAGAAGAAGCCGTCGCAGGTGGCGCAGGCCGACACGCCGCGGCCCTTGAACGCCTCTTCCGACGGCAGGCCGAGGTACTTCGCGGTCGCGCCGGTGGCGATGATGATCGCGTCGGCGGTGTACTCGCCGCTGTCGCCCTTGAGGCGAAACGGGCGCTGCGACAGATCCGCGGTGTGGATGTGATCGAAGATGGTCTCGGTATCGAACCGTTCGGCATGCGCCTGCATGCGCGCCATCAGGTCCGGCCCCATCAGGCCATGGGCGTCGCCCGGCCAGTTGTCGACCTCGGTGGTGGTCATCAGCTGGCCGCCCATCTGCATGCCGGTGATGACCACCGGCTTGAGGTTGGCGCGGGCGGCGTAGACGGCCGCGGTCCAGCCGGCAGGGCCGGAACCGAGGATCAGGAGACGGATGTGACGGGGGCTGGCAGAAGAGGCGCTCATGTATACTCGCGGGCTAAGGCACTGCGGCCTGACGTGATCCATAGCTTGGCGGTGCGCCCCCCGCAAAACAAGGTTCGGCCACGTCAGCCGACCGCAACAATCCATCGCGACACGCCGCCCAAAGCGGCGTTTTTTTGTGCAGGAGTCGGCGTTATGCGTATCGGTATTCCGAGTGAGACCAAGACCCTCGAAGGCCGCGTGGCCCTGGTGCCGGAAGCGGCGGGCGATCTGGTCAACCGTGGCCACGAGGTGTGGGTGCAGCAGGGCGCTGGCCTGAAGTCGGGCTTCAGCGACGAGGCCTACACCCGCCTGGGCGTGAAGATCGCGCCGGACGCGGCCGCGCTGTACGAGAAGGGCGAACTGATCGTCAAGGTCAAGGAGCCGATCGAAGGCGACCTGGCGCTGCTGCGCAAGGACCACCTGCTGTTCTGCTATCTGCACCTGGCACCGCTGCCCGAACTTACGAAGCGCCTGCTCGACATCGGCCTGACCGGCGTCGCGTTCGAGACCGTCGAGCTCGACAACGGCGAGCTGCCGCTGCTGGCGCCGATGTCGGTGATCGCCGGCAAGATCGCCGTGCAGATCGGCACGCATTACCTGCACCAGCCGCTCGGCGGCAAGGGCAAGCTGCTCGGCGGCCTGCCGTCGACCGAGCGCGGCAAGGTCGTGGTGTTCGGTGCCGGCGTGGCCGGCGGCGCGTCGGCGGCGCTGGCCGCGGCCGGCGGTGCCAACGTCGTGGTGTTCGAAAAGCGCCAGGACCGCATGGAACAGATGATGCGCCTGGGCAACAACGTCACCGCGCTGTATCCCTACGACGATGTCGTCGCGCGTGAGGTCGCCTCGGCGGATCTAGTGATCGGTGCGGTGCTGGTGACCGGAGCGGTCGCGCCGCACGTCGTCACCCGCGAGATGATCAAGTCGATGGAAGACGGCAGCGTGCTCGTCGACATCTCGATCGACCAGGGCGGCTGCTTCGAGACCTCGCGCGGCACGACCTGGAAAGAGCCGGTCTACGTCGAAGAGGGCGTCACCCACTTCTGCGTGACCAACATGCCGGGCGCCGTGCCGCAGACCTCGTCGCAGGCGATTTGCGCGGCGATCCTGCCGTGGGTGAACAAGTTGGCCTCGGGCCAGTGGCGCGACAATGCGGCCCTGGTGCGGGGCATCAATGTCGAAGGCGGCAAGCTCGTGCATCCTGCGCTGCAGGGCATGAAACTTTGACGTAAGATCAAACACCTGGGCCCCTTTCTTCAGGTAAAGACGCACGGTGGCACGCCCCCTCGCAGACCGCGCGAAGCGCACGCGCAGCACACCCAAGGACGCCGGCACGCCGGCGTCCACGGCGGTGCCGAATCCGCGCCGCCAGCGGCTGGTGCGGGACATCGCGCTGATCGCCATCGCGCCGTTCCTGCTGTATCTGCTGGCCTGCCTGTTCACCTACTCGCATACCGATCCCGGCTGGACCAACGCCGGCAGTGTGACCACGCCGTTGAACAACGTCGGCGGCCCGGTGGGTGCGTGGATCGCCGACGTGCTGCTGCATCTGTGCGGCTACGTGGCCTATCTGCTGCCGTTGATCCTCGGCGCGATCGCGTGGATCGCCCTGTTCGGCATCGAACGTGATCCCGAACGCCAGGCGGATTTCGGCCCGGCGCTGCGCCTGGTCGGCATCGTCGGGTTTCTGGTGTCGGCGACCGGCCTGCTGTACCTGCGTCTGCCGGCAGTGGAGAACCTGTCCGCGGGCGGCGGCGGCATCCTAGGACGTCTGATCGGCAATTCGCTCTACGGCGGCATCGGTCCGGTGGGCGGCAATCTGTTCCTGCTGGCGCTGTTCCTGGTCTCGGTGACACTGGCTACGGGCCTGTCCTGGTTCGCGCTGATGGACCGGATCGGCGGCTGGGTGATGACGCTGCCGGTGCTGCTGCGCCGGAGCAGCAAGCAGGCCACCGACTGGAAGGAAGCCCGCGAACACCGGGAGGAGCGCACCGAAGCGCGGAAAGTGGATACCGAACTGCGGGCCAAGCGCGCCCCGGTGAAGATCGAGGTGCCACCGACGCCGCCGGTCGTCGAGAAAAGCGAGCGCGCCAAGCGCGAACAGCAGATCCCGATGTTCCATGGCGTCAACGCCAATGGCTCCGATTTGCCGCCGCTGTCGCTGCTCGACGATCCCAAGCCGCAGCCGCAGGGCTACGACGAGGACACGCTCGAAACCCTGTCGCGGCAGATCGAGTTCAAGCTCAAGGACTTCCGCATCGATGTGGAAGTGAAAGAAGCGCAGCCGGGTCCGGTGATCACGCGCTTCGAGATGGAGCCCGCGCCGGGCGTCAAGGTCAGCCAGATCAGCTCGCTGGACAAGGACATCGCCCGCGGCCTGTCGGTCAAGGCGGTGCGCGTGGTCGATGTCATCCCGGGTAAGTCGGTGATCGGCCTGGAAATCCCCAACGTGCGCCGGGAGATGATCTATCTCTCCGAGCTGCTGCGCTCCAAGGAATACGACAAGTCGGCGAGCCCGCTCACGCTGGCGCTGGGCAAGGGCATCAGTGGACAGTCCGTGGTCGCGGATCTCGCGCGCATGCCGCATCTGCTGGTCGCCGGCACCACCGGCTCGGGCAAGTCGGTCGCGGTCAACTCGATGGTGTTGAGCCTGCTGTTCAAGGCGTCCCCGAAAGACCTGCGCATGCTGATGATCGACCCGAAGATGCTGGAGCTCAGCGTCTACGAGGGCATCCCGCATCTGCTGGCGCCGGTGGTCACCGACATGAAGGAGGCCGCGAACGGCCTGCGCTGGTGCGTGGCGGAGATGGAACGCCGCTACAAGCTGATGAGCGCGGTCGGCGTGCGCAACCTCGCCGGCTTCAACAAGAAGGTCAAGGATGCGGAGGACGCCGGGCAACCGATGTCGGACCCGCTGTTCCGGCCGAATCCCGAATCGAGCGACGTCGCCGAACTGCTCGAGCCGCTGCCCTACATCGTCATCTTCATCGACGAATTCGCCGACATGATGATGATCGTCGGCAAGAAGGTCGAAGAGCTCATCGCGCGTCTGGCGCAGAAGGCGCGTGCGGCCGGCATCCACCTGATCCTCGCCACGCAGCGCCCGTCGGTCGACGTGATCACCGGTCTGATCAAGGCCAACATCCCGACCCGCATCGCGTTCCAGGTCAGCTCCAAGATCGACTCGCGCACCATCCTCGACCAGTCCGGCGCGGAGACGCTGCTGGGCAATGGCGACATGCTGTATCTGCCGCCGGGCACCGCGATGCCCGAGCGCGTGCATGGTGCGTTCGTGTCCGACGATGAAGTGCACCGCGTCGTCGAACACCTCAAGCAGAGCGGCCGGGCCGACTACATCACCGGCGTGCTCGACGAAGTGCAGACGATGGGCGACGGCACCGTGGTCGGGGCGACCGGTCTGCCGGAATCGAGCAACAGTGGCGGCGGCGACGAGAGCGACCCGCTGTACGACGAAGCGGTCAAGATCGTCACCGAAACCCGCCGTGCATCGATCTCCGGTGTGCAGCGTCGGCTGAAGATCGGCTACAACCGCGCCGCGCGTCTGGTCGAGGCGATGGAAGCGGCCGGCGTGGTGACGCCGCCCGAGCACAATGGCGACCGCAGCGTGCTCGCGCCGCCGCCTCCGCCGCGCTGATCGACAGACCGCGACGCGAACGCGCATGAATCGCCGATGCACGTCGGCGGCCTTCATCTGCGCCGTCATCGCCGCATTCAGCTGGAAATTCGCACACTCCGCTTCAACGTCACACCGAACCCAGAGGTTCTCTCGCATGCGCTCGATAATCCGTGGTTCCCGCTGGTTTGCGGCCGCTGCCGTGCTCATGGTGGCTGGGCTCGCCCAGGCTGCCGACGCGCGCCCGCAACTCGAGCAGTTCACGCGTGGGCTCAAGGGCCTCGAAGCCCAGTTCACCCAGCAGGTTGCCGACGGCAACGGTCGGGTCAGGGAAAGCTCGAGCGGCATGCTGGCGCTGTCGACGCCGCGTCTGTTCCGCTGGGAGTACGTGAAGCCGTATCCGCAGCTGATCGTCGCCGACGGACGTACGGTGTGGGTCTACGACCCGGACCTGCAGCAGGTCACACGCCGTTCTCAGGGCAGCCAGGAACAGGACAGCCCGCTGGCTGCGCTGATCGACCCGGGCAGGCTCGATCGCGATTTCAACGTGACCGAGGCTGGCACCTCCGGCGGCCTGAGTTGGCTCGAGCTGCGTCCCAAGCGCAGCGACAATGCCGCGTTCGAGCGCGCACGGCTCGGTTTCGGCAGCGACGGCACGCCGTCGCGCATGGAGATCCACGACACCCTGGGCCAGCGCACGACCATCGGGTTCAGCGGCTGGAAGCGCAATCCGACGTTCGCGCGCGACACGTTCCGCTACACGCCGCCGGCGGGCGTGGATGTGGTGGGCGAGGAGTAAGTCCTTCGCGCTCTTCGCGCGGATGCGCGTACCTCGCATCGAGCGGCCGCCTTTGGCGGCCGTTCGCCTGTTTGGGATCAGGCGTTGCTGCGCGCGCTCGGGAACGGGTCGCAACGGGGTGCGCAGACGGATCGGATCGGCGTGATCACCAGCCGCGCGCACCGGGAATCGAAGGAGGCATCGTCCGGCTGCCGATCTGCATGGCGAGGGCAGGGTGCCCGCCGGCACGGACAGACAGGGTGCGTCGTCCATACGAACCCGGAGTGCCCTGTGCGCCGCGGAGATGTCGAGCCACAGAAGACTTCCCGCGCGCCATGCCCGTCGGCGTCTTGCGGTTGCGATCACGTCCGTGTGCCGCAATATCGTCATCCCGGCAGTCCGCTGCAGCTCCAGGTTCAAGGTCAATCGCGTGCCCCGTTCCCGCCCATCCCGCGCCGATGGCGGCGACCTGCTGCAGGTCGACCGCAGCGCCATGCGTCCGCTGGCCGAGCGCATGCGCCCGGCGACGCTCGATGAAATGGTCGGGCAACGTCGTCTGCTGACCGAAGGCACGGCGCTGCGCACGGCGGTCGAGGCCGGCAAGATCCATTCGATGGTGCTGTGGGGGCCGCCGGGATGCGGCAAGACCACGCTGGCGCTGTTGCTGGCGCATTACGCGGATGCGGAATTCAAGGCGATCTCGGCGGTGCTCTCGGGCTTGCCTGACGTGCGCCAGGTGCTGGCCGAAGCCGCGCACCGCTTCGATGGCGGGCGCCGCACGGTGCTGTTCGTCGACGAGGTGCACCGCTTCAACAAGACGCAGCAGGACGCGTTCCTGCCGCATATCGAACGCGGCACGATCGTCTTCGTCGGCGCGACCACCGAGAACCCGTCGTTCGAACTCAACTCCGCGTTGCTCTCGCGCTGCCGTGTGCACGTGATGGAGTCGGTATCGCCGGACGACATCCTCGAATCGCTGCACCGTGCGTTGGGCGATGCCGAGCGTGGTCTCGGTGGCCGCGGCTTGCGGATTGACGACGATCTGCTGCGCCTGATCGCGGTCGCCGCCGACGGTGACGTGCGCCGCGCACTGACGCTGCTCGAGATCGCCGCCGAACTGGCGGGCGAGGGCGGCGAGGTCACCGCCGCCACGATCGAACAGGTGCTGGCAGATCGCACGCGCCGCTTCGACAAGGGCGGCGAGCAGTTCTACGACCAGATCTCCGCGCTGCACAAATGCGTGCGCAGTTCCAATCCCGATGCCGCGCTGTACTGGCTGGCGCGAATGCTCGACGGGGGCTGCGACCCGGGCTATCTGGCGCGACGCATGACGCGCATGGCGGTCGAAGACATCGGTCTGGCGGACCCGCGTGCGCTGCAGATGGCGATCGACGCCTGGGACACCTTCGATCGGCTCGGCAGCCCCGAAGGCGACCTCGCGCTGGCCCAGCTGGTGATCTACCTCGCCAGCACCGCCAAATCCAACGCCGGCTACATGGCCTTCAACCAGGCCAAGCGCGACGTGCGCGAATACGGCACGCAGGACGTGCCGCTGCACATCCGCAATGCACCGACCAAGCTGATGAAAGACCTCGGCTACGGCAGCGGCTACCAGTACGACCACGATGCCGAAGGCGGCATCGCGCTCGGCCAGAGCGGGTTTCCCGATGCGATGGGGGAGCGCATCTATTACCAGCCCGTACCGCGCGGGCTGGAGCTCAAGCTCAAGGACAAGCTCGATCAGATCCGTGCCGCGCGGGCCGATGCGCTCGCGCGCGGTACCGACGCCGACTGACCCGGGCGTCGTCCGACAAACGGACGCGCGTAACTCCGATGCCGTACACGGCCCGCTGGTCGATGGCGCCGGACGCGGCCGGCGTCAGACTGCAGACCGGGATCCGACCAGGGAGCGGTCATGCGTCGACGCATCGCGAGCGTGTTGCTGCTGGCGCCGTGGCTCGCCTGCGCGGCGCAGCAGGCCGTCCACAAATGCAATGACGGGCAGGGCGGGCATCTGTACCAGTCGATGCCGTGCGCAGACGGCGCCACGCTCCGGCGCTGGGAGATCGCGCCGTCGTCGCACGATGGAGTAGGGGAGACGCGCGACGCCCGTCCCGCGGCCCAGCCGGCTCCGCGGCGTGCCACCGCCTCCGACACACTTCGTCGGAGTGCATCGCGTGGAGCGACGACCGCCAGATCCGCCGATCCGCATGCGCGGTGCGTCGCCGCGCGCGCGAACCGCGAGGCGACGCTGGCACGCCTAGGCATGAAACGCGGTTACGAGGATCTGCGCCGGCTCAACGATCGCGTCTCGGCCGCCTGCAACCATCGGAACGTTCGATGACGCCGCACCGCGCAATCTCGAACCGGTCGATGTCAGGGCGTGCAGGGGCGACCCAGGCCTTCCCAACCATTGGGGAGACGCCGGATGATCTGGCCCCCGGCGCAGCGTTCGCCGGATCGCAACGGCGTCGGCGTGCGGTCGACCGGCTTCGGCGACTCGACGGCCACAGGCGTCGGGCCGTATTCGTAGATCACCCGTTCCGGTGCGCGAAGCGCCGCGGCGTCGGAGGGATGGGCGGCATGCGCTGCGGCGCCCGGCCTCGTGGTAGACCACCAGGCGAGGTTCGAGAGCACCAGAAGACCCAGCGCCACCAGCGCAAAGCGTCGCCAGGCCGTGGGCGATAGGCCCCGGTCGGTCACCTCGATTGGAGACTGCGCGGCACGCAGACGGGTTGCCATCACGGGCTCTCCAGAACTGCCGGAATGGCCGACACGCTAGCGGCTCCGTCCCGTTGCTGGCCAGCTGGGGCCAACCCGAGGGCATGCGGTCAGCGCGGCACGCGGGTTGCATCCGTAGCGGCATCGATACGTCGGGAGCGCGCGATGAAGGGAATCAGGAATGCCAGTCGCTGGATCCGCATCGGCGCGGCCCTGGGTGCGCTTGGCGTCACCGGTCCGGGATTCGCCCAGCATGTCTACCGGTGCATCGACTGGAAAGGCGCGGTGACGTACCAGTCCGAGCGATGCAGCCCGCGTGATCGTATCGACCGGGTCTACGACGGGACTGCACATATCGAGATCGATGGCCGCGCGATACGGAATTTCGTTCCGAGCGCCAGCGGTTCGACGCGCGGGCTCGCACCGGCCTATGGCCAACCGCAGGAGACTGATGGCCGCGCGAAGTCCGATAGTCTCTGCGGGATCGCCCAGGCCGCGACCAGGCATCGTCGTCAACGCACCATCGAATCATTGACCAGCGACGCGGCATTGCGGTCGACGCACTGCAATCATGCGCGCGGCCCGGGCGGTTTGGGTAGCGCACTCTCAAGTGCACCGAGCAACTGATTGATTTTTCTAGCCGACGGATTGCCAATGCGCACTTCTTTCTGCGCTGCTCACCGCACTGTCGCGTGTACACTTTTGCCGACTACGCACTCTCGTGGGTACACGCCTCCCCACAAGCCACAGTCGGATGCGCACCGATCCAGGTGCTGCAGTCTAGAGGGGGCTTATTTCCGCCTGCGTCTCACAGGGCGGTGCCGACGCTGGTTCGCCTGATTCGCCGCTTCTAGCCCCGCTGCTTCCCCCCGACTGGCGTATGTCAGAGGAATCCAAGCTATGCGGACGCTGGACAGGTGGCCGCTCTCCTTGCGCAACAAGGCCCAGGGTTGTCGCAAGCGTGGGCTCAAACGAGGCTGGATATAGATCTCAGGCACGTGATCCGCGAGTGTTGAGCGGAGACCCTCAGCATAGCCCCTGGCCAAAACCTGCCCGCAGCTGCGCATGAGCAGGTCGAACTCCTGAGGGCTAGCTTGAGCATGGAAGTCGAAGAGGTTTCGTCCCTCAAGTGCCGCGTCCACCAGTCCTGCCACTAAGCGGTAGGAGCAAGGATGAACGCAAAGCAGGTTGAGGAACTGTCGGCCGCCTATAAAGCTCGGCGGCAACATCGACACCTCACCGGAGAACCGGCGACGCGCCGGAGCGAAGGATTTCGGTGCCTCTAAACCGATACCGTTCAGAAATAGGCTCATCTCCCGATCGGTCAGTGACTGCGCTGGTAGGCGCAGCGCGAGATTAGCTGCGACGGCTGACATCATAGGTGCGAGTCTTTTGGGTGTGGTCAGAAATCCCGGCCGATCGCGCCGAACCTGTTCAAGTTCAAGCAAACCATTGCGATCGGGCAATGGGGCACGCTTGGAACTCATCAGGGTCCGGACATGCATCAACGAAAAAGGTGGCGGCGGTCCAAGAGAGGCATCGATGCGCGAGTCGGTGATCGCGCGAAAGCGCCTGCGCCAACCGGCGGGCAGTTCGACCAGTGCCGCCAGTGCAGGCCTTGGATTTCCCGCGAGGTCCGGGATTACTAACATGGAGCGTGAGCGTTCTTCGGCAGCCCACCGCAAATAGTTGTCGGTGAAACACTTGGCGCCCTCAGGCGTGGTAGCACGCAAGATCAGGTCCGTATCCAGCGGGCTCTGGCCGCATGTGCATTCCAAGTTCGCGCCGGCAACCCAGTCCGCCTTTACCGCGACTGGCAGCCCGCAGTGGTCGCAGTCGTCCCTTAAGGCGACATCATGCCAAGCACAGCGGTGTACCCAGGGCATCTGATGCAAAAGGGTGTGATACCCCCGCGGCAAGCATTCAGGGCAATAACGGAAGGTCCAGCCGGTCGCCAGCAGTGAGGAAGGTGCCTTGAAGGGAAACCAAGTCGACAAGTTCCACTCGACGGGCACGGCCGGCAGCCGGAGCGACCGGGCAACGGCAATCTGGCGAGCCTCAGAGAAAGTCATAACGGCCGATAAATCGTCGGCCCTGCGGACACGGATACCCAGCAGGCTGGGCAACTCTTTCGGTGCCATGTGGTTGAGGCGGACGATCTTCGCGAGCGTGCCGAATCCTGAGGCAGCCGGGATATCGGACTGGTCGTTTCCGGCGAATGGAGAGGTCAGCACCTCGGCGCAGGGCGAGAGTTCGCCTCGCGGGCGGGTGCCGCGGAGCTCGATATAAGGGCCGGGAATCGCAATGCTCATGCCACGGCCCCCTCGTAGCCCGGCTCAATCTGCAGGTACGCGACCCGGAACAACACTTCACGCACTTGCCCTTCGGAGAGCTCGAGGAAACTCAAGTCCTCCATCGCGATACGCACCAGGACCATGTAGACGAACCTCTCGAAGGTCAGCATCGGCCAGCTCGTGGCGGGTGGCAGCCCCGCTTCAGAGCGTACGTCGTTCATGACCTTGCGGATCATGTCGATCTGGTTCCCCAGCCGCCATCCATTGGCCCAAGCCTTGGGCGCGCAGTGCTGAGTGAACGTGACGCCAGAACCCTCCGGCCAGATAAGCTCCTTGTCATACTCCAAGAACGCCAAGGCCACGTCCGACATCGTCTGGTGCGGACGATCAGCCGGCGGGACATCCCACATCAGTCCCGTGTAATGGTGCGAGTTGATGAAGTAACGGCCAAAGATGTGGCGAGGCGGTCGAGCGTCGGTGTCGCCGCGGCCGAGCCGTCCGGCATCGCTCTGGTTGATGAAGAGGTAGAACACGCGCGTGGTCTTTTCGAACTCGTTGCCAATCGACATCGCGTGCTCGTACTCCTCCGAGGTAAAGCGGTTGGCTTCGTTGAAGACCAAACCAATCATCTCTGCACCGCGCTTTACGCGCTGCTCGTTGAGCGTATGCACCACGCGCGCGAGCAGCATATTGCTGCTCGCGCTCGCGGCGACGGACTGCCCCATCTGCGTGAGAAGGGAAGTCATGAAGTAGCCCTCGGTGGACTTCTGCGGCTTGCTATACGTGAACTCCGCCATGTACATCGAAAACGGTCGCCAGCTATCGGTCTGCACGAGCTGGCGCGCACCAAAGGTCTTGCCCACCCGGCCGTGGCCCTCGATCCATAGGGCGTCGCAACCCATCTCGATACTTGCGCGGGTGGCACCGGCGAGCCGCTCGGCGGGACGGGTGAAAATCAGGGGCCGTTTGTAGCGAACAAGCGGATGAAGGTCAGAAGGCATTAGGAAGGACTCCGTGCTTATGAATAACCGCACTCGAGACAGGGACGTGACTGATCAGCGGCGGCGCAACGAGACGACACCGCCACGCGGGGCGAAGCCCTCAAGCGTGCGGGCCGCGCCGCTGCGCGCAGGTTCAGGGGCCTTTATCTTTGGGATGCGCCCTGAGGCAACGTCGTCAGCCGCCCAGCGCAAGTGCCGGGCGGCATCGCGCACCTCGGCATGAAACGCGTCGATCAGGTCCGCGATGCCGTTCCAACGCTGCCCGCGGCTCTTGCGCCATCGATGTGCTCGCCGCCGCTCGTCGAGAGAATGCGGAGTGAGCGCATATGGCGGCAACGTCTTGAGCTCCAGATAAGGCTGACCATTCGCGTCGAGCAAATGAAGGAAGCGCGCGTCCTCGGCGATGTAGCCGTTGAACGTTTTGCCGACCAGATCTGGGCGCGTGCTGAGCTTCTCGCTGCGGTAGGTTCCGTAGCCAAAGGTGACGTGGGGCAGTTCTCCTTTCCCTCCGCGGATCGTCACGCGGACACTGAAACGGCCGAGGTCCCGAACGTCCTCTGTCGTCCGGCTCGAACGGAGTGGCATGCCGCCGTTGGAAAGGTACGCTTCGATCACCTCACGCGGGCTGCGCCCCTGAAGACCATCATGGGCGGTGACGTTGTAGGTCGAAAAAACGATGTCCAGCATGTCTTCCATGAGATGAAGGAAGATCGGGTGTGCTTTGCTGTTCTGCGCGGAAACTCGCTGCTCCTCGCGTAGTTTGGTCTCCGGCTCAAAGCCGCCAGCCAAGTACCGAAGGACCTGTACCTCGATTGACTTGAAGAACGCCTCGATGTGCGGCCGGGTCTCGGGGATCCCTGCGTGGCCGAAGCGGTAGACCCCCAAGCGGACCTGTGCAAGCGCCTGCTTGGCGTGCTTGGCCAGATGACTGCTGTAGTTGTCTACCGAGATGCGGAGGCCGCGAGGGGGAGGGCCGTCGATCGCGCTAGGCATCCACGCATTGGGCAAGTACTGCATCTGACGCCCCGTCAGATCTCTGGGGCACCATGGCATCAGAGCTCGTTTCAGGGTTCGCAAGAAGTCGAACTGCGAATAGGCCTCGTCAACGATCACCGTCCAGCCCATACAGGCCCGCGAGGCAACGTCGAGCTCGGCCAAGAGCATCAGTCCGGACACTCGCGTCAAACGATGTGTGCCGTCCGAGAGAGGGACCGCGCACCACTGCTCTTTGAGATCGATGTAGTGACCGTCGACTTGAGACTCATCGAACGGCTCAAGCGTGGAGAGCTCGGTCCACTTCGATAGTGTCGGACCGACCACAAACATCATCTGAAGCTCAGCAGCACGGAAGCGCAGGCGCTCGATGAAGGTGGCCAAGGCGCGACGACCTCCGTCACGAGTGTTGAGCGGATAGTCGTCTTCACCGATGCCGGCACGGCTCAGAATCCGCTTCATCTCCTCGCAAAGACGATTGAACGCGGGACTCGTCTGGCGGCGGGAGGGGAGGGGGCCTTTGAACTTCACGAGCGAAGCCTTGAGCTCGGGAAGCGAGTTCACCAGGCGCGTCATAGCATGCGGACGCTTGAGTAAAGGAGTGCTCTTCTTGACCGGCTCTGGATCAACAAGGCGCAACCGCGGTATACAAACTGCGAACCCGTGAACGCCACCGTTAGATGCCGGATCATTGACGAGCGCAAGCATGCGTTTGCAGGTCTTTCGATGCAGCCCGTAGAGCTTGGAAACACGACTAATCGGTTCACCCTCTATCAGGGCGGCGAGGGCTATAACACGGTTGTCGATTGCCTTGCGTGTATCTTCGTCAAGATCGACCATCGCAATGGTATCCGGACGCGGTAGCGCGAGAAGCCGTGCGACATCTTCATCGGTGAAGTAGCTCATGCCGGCGATCTCCGCGACACGAGCGTATCGCGCCCCAAACGCGCGGCGCGATCGAAATCCACAAGTCCCAGGCAAATCAGCTCGCAAGTGACCGCCTGCACATCGCACGGGTGGAATGGGGAAAGCGCGCTCTCAAGCTGATCGATGCGTGAGCGCTCGACCTTGTTCAGATGTTCCAGAATTCGACTTCGCAGTGCTAAGCGATTACCCAAGCTCTGGGCTAGCTGAGCGAACCCCAGAAGACGCATTTGCTGGCTGACCGCGCAGCCCTGCAGGCGCACGTCCTGCTCAGTAACGAAGCGAAGGCGCACGTTTTGCTCGCGAGCAGCGAAATCAAGCCGCTCAGCTTCACGCGGGCGAAGTGTTCCGCCCCCCCCTTTTACGCAATCACCGTCAGCGACGATTAGCAAGAACTCAGCAAAGCCTGTCGCGTGCTGGACCCAAAAATCGAGTTCGATCTGAATGTCGCCAGACTGAAGAAGGCGCGGACGCTCGGTGTAGGCCTGCACGCGCGGATCAGTTTCGAGCGCGAGGGCCACCGCGATTGAGGCGAGTCCGTCTACCTCGACGACGCGGGCCTCTTTAATCGACTGGAAGCCGTAGACGTCGCGATTTTCGAACTCGCGACGCTTGTACATGCGCGGCTCAAAAGGCCGCTCACTCGGGACAAAGAGTGATGCGTCCGTAAGCTCCCCCGTCTGACAGACACCGCATAAGTAGATCTTTCTGGCATCGTTTCCCAGCCAGGAGGTCCCATGCGCACATCGAAGTTCACCGAGACGCAGATCATCGCGACGCTCAAGCAGGCCGACGCAGGCGTGCCGGTCAAAGACATCTGTCGCCAGGTCGGCATCAGCACCGCGACGTACTACCAGTGGAAGAGCAAGTACGGCGGCCTGGAGGCCTCCGAGCTTCGGCGGGTCAAGGAGCTCGAGTCCGAGAACGCCAAGCTCAAACGGATGTATGCCGAGCTGGCGCTCGACAACGCAGCGATGAAGGACCTGATCGCAAAAAAACTCTAGGGCCGGCGCGCAAGCGCGAGGCCGTGCGGTTCCTCGTCGAGGTCCACGCGCGGCCGCTGCGCCGGTCCTGCGCATGCGTCGGTTTGTCGCGAGGGGCGTGGTACGCGCCGCCTCTGGATTGGACGGTGCGCGATGCCGAGCTGATCGCTGAAATCGCGCGCTTCGTTGAGGCGCACCCCAGCCGCGGCTTCTGGAAGTGCAGCAACCATCTTCGCAAGCAGCAGCCGGCCTGGAATCCCAAACGAATCTATCGCGTGTACAAGGCCATGAAACTCAACCTGCGCCGCGCCGCCAAACGGCGCCTGCCCAAGCGCGAGCGGGTGCCGCTCTATGTGCCGAGGCTGCCAGACACGGTCTGGTCTGTCGATTTCATGAGCGACGCGCTCGCCTGCGGCAGACGGTTTCGCACGTTCAACGTCGTGGACGACTTCAACCGAGAAGCCCTGCACATCGAAGTGGACACGTCGATCAACTCGCAACGGCTGGTCCGTGTGTTCGAGCAGATCAAACGCGATCATGGTTTGCCGCAGGTCGTGCGCTCGGACAACGGTCCCGAGTTCTTGGGCGATGCGTTCACCAACTGGCTCAAGGCGAACGGCGTGGCGCTGCAGTACATCCAGCCCGGCAAGCCAAATCAGAATGCCTTCATCGAGCGCTTCAATCGCACATTCCGCGAGGAAGTGCTTGACCTCAATCTCTTCGTCCGTCTCGACGACGTCCGGGAAGCCACCCACTGGTGGATGATCGACTACAACGAAGAACGATCCCACGACTCGCTCGGCGGAATGACCCCGCTCGAGTACCGCAGACACCACGCCGAAAGCTCTACTTTTGAAGTGTCTGCTTGACGGGGGAGCTTACGTTTGGACGTCAGTTCTATCAGGCGCCTGCGGGCGGCGCAGTAGTTTTTTCTTGTTCCTTGCTGCACGAAGCTACGCCAGTTAGTAGTGGCAGTCGATTCGCATTCTTGCCGTTTATCTATGATGAAGAATCATTCTTAGTTCGAGAAAAGAACAAGGCATCTATTGGGTGACTTTACAGGCATAACTTTCTTGCGTTATGCCCCTTGATATAAATTGTGAGCTTTTATTAACCTGGCGCGCATCAGATGAATGCGCCGTCCTCACTAGGGTAATTCAAGGGAATAGAGTTTGCTATGTATAGCAAAGTGAAAAAAACAGGATCTGCTGGGGCGACTTCATTAAGCACAGTGGCTGCAATTGCATTGTTTCTTCTCATTGCCGCAGTAGCTCAGGTATTAATTATTGATTTATATGTTGAAGGTAATCTGAAATACTCAGTTATATCTAGTCTGGTTTTTATGCTTGTGTACTGTCTATCGCTGAATAGTAAAGCAATACTTGGCTTTTCAGTGACACCCAGTGAGTGGGTGCGCACTGCTGCTGGTAAGGCGCTATCAGGTGCAACAAAGCAGGAGATTGCGGTTGCCGCTAATAAATCAATATTGGCATTTTGTTTTATTTCCTTTTTGTTTTTAATGTCTAGTTACGAAAAGATAAATAGCCAGTTTCCTGGTGTTTATGAGGAGAGGTTGTTTGCGGCTTCGGTTGGGGCGGCAGTTGGTGTTCTCAGTGGATTTGGGATTGTTCGCTTGTTGCTTCGAAAGCTGAAATGACTTGCATACAAATTAAAGCCATCATAAAGGGACTTTTAACATGAGTAATGCGCTGAACGCTGAGCACGTTGCGACCGTGGTCACTGAAATGACGATTGCATTCATGAGTAATTACTATCGTGCACTCGAAGACGCCAGGATATCTTTGTCTGACGCGTCCGAGATGAATGAAGATATCCTGGCGCAGGCATTGTCAAGCGCAGTTAATCAGAATTTGGAGATGTCCGAGTATTTCGCCAATGTGCTTGGGGCGAATGGCGATCCCCAGTGGCTGGCTGCCGTCAACTTGTGGAAATCCTCTTTGCAAGTTCAGGCGAATTACCTGAGTGATCCTAGCGTCTCGTCTGCTGAAAAACTAGCCTATTTTATTACCCAATCATCAAGCGGATTAGAGTATGGACTTAGTGGCGTTACCGGCGACGGGCGAGTGGTTAACTTGCTTAAGAGAGGAAATCTGATTCTTTCTATCCCCGAATACGTTGATGCTGCGAAAAACGGGGACTTTGGTAAATTTCTGGGTCTATTTGTTGGTGGGTATGTAGGGGGGAAGTCAGCCTTACTAGCTGGAGGAGCGCTGGTCGCAGTAGGTATTCCAACTCTTCCCGCAATCGTTGTTGCAGGAGCGGTGGGAAGAGCAGGAGCGTCAACGGAATGCCGCGCTCGACAGAGCGTCAGACGCTGAAGTCGCCCGCCAAGCAGCAGAAAATCGCTTACAAGCTATGGCCGACGAGGCTCGGGCGGAGCGCGAAGGCTTGGCGCAGCACGTTCGTGCGATCGAGGATCGTGCTCACCGCGAAGTCGATCTCGCTCGCCAGGAGGCCAAAGAACTGAGGGGCCAGGTAGCAGCCACCAATCGTGCACACGCATCTGCTGAGAAATCATCGTTCCAGAGCGCCGAGCGGGCAAAGGCGGAGGCCGTCGAAGCACGTCGGGAAGCGGGTGCCCAGCGCGCACGTGCGGACGCCCTCGAGAAGCAACTCGCGAAACTCAAGGATCTGCCAGCTGCGCTGGAGGCAGCGTGGCGACAACGATCTCCCACCGCGAAAGCCCGCAATCCTGGGAAGAAGAAAGAGTCGGCCCGGCCCTAGTGCTCGGCTCGCCGCGCCAAGGAGCGCTGGCTCCACCCGACGCTCAGTCTTCGACTGCGTGGCCGAGTCTCATCTGGGAAGACTAAGAACCCGTAGAGTCGGAGCGACTGTCCCATCGCGCTAACTGGAGGTGTCCCGTGCCGGAAAACGAACTGTGGTCAAGTTTCAAGCAGGGCTGGCGAAAAGGTCCCGTTGTCTTCTTCGCTCCGTTGATCGCGTTATGGCGCTTGGTCTCTCGGGAGATGGATGCCATCATGGGCGAGTTGGAGGCCAAAGAGGCTTTCCGTCGTTCGCGACGGGCAAGCAAATCAATTCAGGGATAAGTGGTCACCCAAACCTGCGGAAGTCTCACGTGGGTACACGCTCTTGTGCGTCGGGAGCTTCGATGTACACCTCTAACTGCGTCAGATGTACACGTTAAGTGCGTACGCGGAGCATTCGTAAGTGCGGTGCCCATCATGCGCGAGGCCCGGGCAGTTGAGCCGGGATGGGACCGGCCGTGCAATGCTGCGTCACGGACGAACCTTGGCGCTGGAGTGGAGTCCTGGCTTTCGACAGACCCATCCATAACTTCGCATAATGTACATTATGTAATTATCAGAGCACGGGTCTGGTGCTCCGGTATTGTCAGACGGAACAATTAGTGTCATTACGGAAAAGATCGTGCTTCTATTTGATTTGAAAGGAATTTTTCCTAAGAATTTGACACGATACATGTACGACTATGGCCTGACGATCGAAGATCCGACTCGAAAGACGGAGCTTCTTCAAGATGGGCACCGCATTCTTTGATGCCCCGCGCCCGCGCTTTCCGTGTACATCCCACGCACTCACAGGTGTACAGCGAATATCTAGTGCACAGATGCATGCGCACTCGTGCGATCCACGCAGTTTTCGGTGCCCACAGATCCCACGGCTGTCTGAAGCCGAAAATTTGCACGCCACTCCCGGGTCTCGGCGTTGCGAATAGGCTTGTCACGAAATTGCGCTGTGCGGGGGACGGAACTTCTTCAAGCTTCCCGAGTCGGCTGCAGCCTCACAAACGGGCATTTGGTCGTGTGAAATTCCGCTCGGACCCCTGCGGAGTTCACAAATATGCTTAATTATGCATCGATGCATAATTAGCCATAATTAGTGTCCATGAGGTCGGTCCTTCGCATTGACGCCCGAAGTGAGTGGCTTAGGACGTTAATAATCAATGGCTTGGATTGAACGTGTGAGTGCTCACATACGGGCTGCCACTTGAGCTGCCTTTCAGGGTGAGCGAGAGCCCTTTCAGGATCAGAGCGTCAATTTTAGGGTTCCGCCCCTAATGCCACCCTAATCGATGGCTGCAGTCGTGTGACGCCTTCTGCGTCTAGTCTTTTGCCTTAGGTGTGGATGCGTCGCCACCACGAAGCATCCGAGACTGAAGGATCAGTCAGCCACTTTGACGCGATGTCGGCGTAGGCCTGGCGACTTCGGCTGCTTTGTATTGGTTTGCTTCGAGGACGCAACCTTGGCTCGACGGTGCGGCTTCCCGGCCGTAGGGCGAGCATCAGACTGGCGAATCGCCGCCTCAAGCGCGGCCGGCAGATCACCTAGAACGCCCAAATGAACCTCAAGCGCCTCCGCTCGAGCCCGCTGAGCAGAGGCTTCTCGTACCGCCTCAAGCGTCTTCAGGTTGGCTTGTTCGATTAGCTCACGCAGCGACTTCTCGGCAGCAATGGCTTGACGAGAGGCCATTAGAAGTCGATTTTGCAACTCCTTCGCTTCCTGACGAGCTCGATCGATCTCCCTCAGGGCACGATCCTCGACAGCACGAACATGGAGGCCAAGCGATTCGCGTTCAGACTGAGCGGCGTCCTGCAGCGACTGGATCCGTGACCCCAGTGCTTGTCGGGCACCTTCACCATCTGCGGCCTGGGAGATGGCCGCATCTCGCTGCCGACCGACTTCCAAGAGTTGCTCTTCAAGGCGAGCGGCTAAGCGCTGGAATTCAGCAGTCTGGGCCCTAGCGAGCTCCAACTTATGGCTCGCATCTGAAACTTGAGCCCGCAAAGTATCGGCCTCAGCGGAGAAGGCTTCTCGATCACGTTCTAACGCCTGGACTTGACGTTCTAGAGTTGCGTGGTCGTCTGCCAAAGCACTCTCCGCCTCGGTTTGCGCGTGCTCTATAGCCAACGCCCACCATTTTCCTGCGAGGTCCACGACTGCTTTGGGGGCATCAGGAACCGCAAGACCCCGATGGTGAGTCTCCAACCGGTGGCCGAGTCCTTTCCACCAGGTCTCCAGCCACCGCGTGACCGTGTTCGGCGATCCGGTGCCTAAGTGCGCACGGATTCGCTCCACGGTCGGTCGTTCTCCGACGCCGACGATCTCGTCGGCAGCCGTGTGAACGTCGGATTCAGTGATGCCTCGAGCCATGGAAATGCCTCCTACGCGACCGCCCTACTCTGTTGATTGCATACTCGCGATAAGTGATGATTATCGCTAGTAGACACCCTATTTCATATCACACATTACATAGTATGAAGCGAAATAACGCCTTGCCGACCACCTCAGCGACGGTCACCAGCTTGGTGCTGCCAGAACAACTGGCCCAGCAAGCCGCCGATGCAGTACGCGAATTGCTCGCCGAAGCGGCTGCGGCCAACACCACCCGCAGCTATGCGACCGCCCTACGCTACTGGGCTGGCTGGCACCAAGGTCGTTACGGCGTCGAACTCTCTTTGCCGGTCAGCGAAGCCGTGGTGATCCAGTTCCTGGTCGACCACATCCAGCGCAAAAACAAGACCGGGCTGGTCAGCGAACTGCCGACGGCGCTGGATCAAGCCCTAGTGGCCGCTGGCCTCAAAGCCAAGGTCGGGCCGCTCAAGCTCTCAACCGTGGTTGGGGTTCAGCCGAGATACCTGTAAAAATGCCCCATAGAATCTGATTTCTTTCGTGAAATCATCAGGTTGCCGGATTTTTCTTGCCGACTGAACCGGCAGCTTGAGCTGGGCGCAACTGCGCCAGTACCTGCTCCAGCGTGTCACTGCGCACACCGGCCCGCAACGCGTCGGCTTCGGCCTGTTCGCGACGCTCCAGCTCCTTCGCTAGATCGGCGCGAGCACCGACCAATTCTGCCCGTACAACCTCCAGCGCCTGGGTATCTTGCGCCCAGCGCGTCTGCAAGGTCTGGTGCTCGGTGGCCGTGAGCCGTAGCGCGTCAAGTTCCTTCCGCTGGTCGTCTGCATCCTGCCGCACCTGGGCCAGCTCCCGCTCCAAGCGGCTATGGCGCTCCAGCCACTGCCCATTGTCGCGATTGAGCTGTACCAGCTCGTGGTTCTTGGCGGTCAGCACCTCATTGGCCTGGCGTAGCGCGACCTGTAGTTCCTGCACTTGGTGTTCGTGCCGGCGCTGTTCCTGGTCGCGCTGGTCCTTGACCGAGGTCCGGTAGTGCTCCAGCGCCTCGCGGGCGTGCTGGTGCTTCTGTTCCAGCGACTGTGCGTGCGCCTCGTGCTCGGCTAGTCGGGCGGTCAGGCCGGCGATGCGCTCGCCGAGCTGGGCGACCTCGGTAGCTCGGTCGGCCAGTGCTTGCCGGCTGGCTGCATGCGAGGTCTTTTCGTTGTGCAACGCCGTTTCGGTGCCCTGGAGCTGGGCGCTCAGGGCCGCCGCTTCCTGCTGAGCGCGCTCGAGTGCTTGTCCGCGCTCCTGCAACTGCGCGTCGAACTGCTGCTTGGCCTCCGCGACGACGGCCTCGGCCTCGTCGTGCAGGCGCCCAGCGAGTCGGCCGACCAGGTCCTGCAGTGCGTCGCTGACGGCGACCTTGGCACCGAGGCCTTGCCCTTCCTCCTCCTCCAGTTCCTTCAGGTAGCGGTGGATGGTGGTCTTGGAGCCGGTGTTGCCCAATGCCACCCGCACCGCGTCCACCGACGGATGCTTGCCCTGCGCTCGCAGCGCGTCGCGGGCCTTCTGCACATCGCTCTTGTACAACCCAGCACGGGCCATGACGGCCTCCTCGGACAATTTCGTAATGTATTACATACCACGTAATTACATGCTATTTCAATTGCAGAAATGCTCGAGTTGTGGCTGTAAATTAAAGCGGGATAATTGTGGTTTATCCCGTGTCAGCTGCCTGAGACCTGCACCAAGGGGTGTCATTCAGTACGAAACTGGAATGTGCCGCCACGTGCTAGCGCACGGTAAGCGCTGCATTTCCGGTTGTCAGAATCATGGCCGGCAGCGTGCTGACGAGAAGCAAAAGCGGTCAAGGGCGCGCAGGCTCTCTTCATGAGCCCTGCCGCGTCTAGCCAACGTGGCTTCGGTACGCCAACAGACGTAGCGCATTGAACACCACGAGCAAGGTGGATCCTTCGTGGATAGCGACTGCTGGTCCGATCCCCAAGCCCAGGATCGTTGCCGGCACGAGGAATGCGACAATGCCCAGGCTGACGAACACGTTCTGACGGATCACCTTGCGCGTGTGACGGCTCAAGTCCACCGCAAATGGCAGGTGGCGGAGGTCGTCGGCCATCAGCGCGACATCCGCGGTCTCCAGTGCGACATCCGAACCAGCGGCGCCCATCGCGATGCCGACCGTGGCGCTGGCCATCGCCGGCGCGTCGTTGACGCCGTCACCCACCATCGCGACCTTGTCCTGCGCGCGCAGCTTGCGTATGGCCTCAACCTTGTCCTCGGGCATCAGGTCGCCCCAGGCTTCATCAAGGCCGACTTCCGAGGCGATCGCCTCGGCGACCCGTTGGTGGTCGCCGGAGATCATGATCATGCGGGTGATGCCGAGTTCACGCAGTGCCTTCAGCGCTTCAGGCGCACCCGCCCGCGCGGTATCGAGCAGGCCGATGGCCCCGAGATCGCGCGACCCCTGCCTGACGACCATCGAGGTGCGCCCTGCAGCGCGAAGTTGTGCGATGGCGGCAGCCGCCGATTCCCCCAGCGGAGCGACGCCTTCGGTGCCGAACATCTCGGCCTTGCCAATCCACACCGTCTCACTGTCGAAGGTGGCGGTGACGCCCCGTCCGACCAGGTTTTCGAGGTCGCTGGCAGAGGGGATCTCACGTCCGCCGAGTCGCTCGCGGCCATCCCGGGCGATCGCTGCGGCCAGCGGATGGTCGCTGAGCGATTCGACTGCGGTTGCAACGGTGAGCAGTTCCTCTTCCGTTACTCCGTCAACGGGGATGACATCGGTGATGCGCGGACGCCCTTCGGTCAGGGTGCCCGTCTTGTCGAAGGCCATCGCGCTGAGCGAACCGAGTTCTTCCAAAGGCGCACCGCCCTTGATCAGCACACCACCGCGGGCCGCGCGGGCAATGCCTGACAGCACCGCGCTGGGCGTCGCAATGGCCAGCGCGCAGGGACTGGCGGCCACCAGCACCGCCATCGCGCGGTAGAAGCTGTCGCGAAAGGGTTCGTCGACGACTACCCACGCGAACAGCAGCAGGAAGGCCAAGACCAGCACCGCAGGTACGAAGATGCGCTCGAACCGGTCGGTGAAGCGCTGGGTCGGCGACTTACGTGTCTCGGCCTCGCTGACCATCTGGACCACGCGCGCCAAGGCCGAATCGGTGGACTTGCGCGTGACCTCCACCTCGATGGCGCCGCTGCCGTTGATCGTCCCCGCGAACACCCGCGAGGCCGCATCCACGCTATCCGGTCGGGTGCGCGCGGTCGCGGGATCATCCACGGGCCGCTTGTCGACCGGGATGCTCTCGCCGGTCACCGGCGCCTGATTCACGCTGGAGGTGCCGAGTACGAGAAAGCCGTCGGCGGGCAGGCGTTCGTTCGGCTTGACCAGAGCCACATCGCCAACCAGCAGTTCTTCGACCGCGATCTCCTGGATCCGGCCGTCGCGTCGTACGGTCGCGGTGGGCGGGGCGAGTTCGGCCAGGGCCTCGATGGCGCGCTTCGCCCGGCCCATCGCGTAATGCTCCAGGGCGTGTCCGAGACTGAACAGAAACAACAGCAACGCGCCCTCGGCCCACGAGCCGAGCGCGGCCGCACCTGCCGCCGCCACCAACATCAACGTGTCGATCTCGAAACGCTTCAGGCGCAGGTTGTCGAACGCCTCGCGCAGCGTGTAGAAGCCGCCAAAAAAGTACGCCGCGACATAACAGGCCAACGGCAGCCAGGCGGGCGCGCCAGCAACAAACTTGTCCACCAGGAAGCCGGCGAGCAGCAAGGTGCCGCAGGTCAGCGCAAAGATCAGCTCGGTGTTCGGGCCCAGTAGCCCCCCATGTGCGTGCGCCCCGCCACCCGTGCCGTGGACATGGTCACCGCCCTCGCGGTGCGCGTGGCGCACGTCATCTCCTCCATGTGCAGGTTGATCCTCACCCGGGGTCCTGACCGGAACGACCTGCATGCCGGCCAACACCTTCAGGATGCGCGCTTCGGACACCTCTCGGCGGTCGAACTCGACATGGACGATGCCCGCCGCACTGGCCTCGGCTTCCAGCACACCCTCGAGCGACCTGAGTTGCTCGCCGACGGTGCGCGCACGACGCTGGTGGCCAATGCCCTTCACTTCCCACAGGGCATGACCGTAGCGTTCGCTGATCGCCGCGCCGGCACGCTCGACCACCTCGCGGATGCGGGCGAGTGGCACGACGTCCGGGTCATGGTGGACGCACAACTGCGTCGGCGTGCCGTCCGATCCCGGGCGCAAGTGCACCTGCACAATGCCATCGCGGCTTTCCAAATCGTGGATCAGCCGCCTGACGCAGGCGTCGGACTCGTCCGGCACCTGCGGTAGCAGGATCTGCAGGTCGATGCGGAGCTTCCCGGTCATCATCGTTCTCCCTCGATTCCAGGGCTGGTGTCTTGCCTGCGCAAGCGTTTTGTGCATACACCCGTCGGCAGGCAACGACGGCGCAGCCGAACTCTATCCATCGGATCGCTTGTCTTCGTGGACGCTTTGCAGGATCTCGATGCCGCCTTTGAACGCGACACCAGCAATCAATGCACCCGCCACCAGATCCGGCCAGGACGAACCGAGCCAGAGCACCAGAACACCCGCCACGACTACGCCGCCATTCGAAATGAAGTCGTTGAAGCTGAAGGTTTCGGCCGCCTTCATGTTCACGTCGTCGGAACGGAGGCGGCGCAGCAGCACCAGGCACCACAGATTGATGGCTCCGGCGACGAGCGCCAGTCCGATCATGACGGGGCCGAGCGGCTCGGCCCCATACATCCATCGCCGGACCACGTCCGCCAGCACCATACCCGCGAAGATCAACAGAAGGACCCCCGACACGTTCGCCGCTCCCCGCTTCCAGGCGGGTCGGCGCTCGAGGGCAAGGTAGCTCAGCAGATAGACGGCTGCGTCCGAACCGTTGTCGAGGGCATTGGCGAGCAGCGCGCTGGAATCGGCCACCCAGCCCGCCACTCCCAGTCCTGCGAACAGCGCGAGGTTCCACAGCAAGACCTGCCGTAGAACACTCCTTTGCCGGGCCAGATTCGGGGTCATGTCGCGTGCCGCTTCGGACGATGCGCGATGGCCCGCGCCGCGAAGGTGGGCAGCACCAGCAGCGTCAGCACGGTCGCCGTGATCAGCCCGCCGATGACGACGGTGGCCAGCGGCTTCTGCACTTCGGCGCCGGCACCGACCGCGATCGCCATTGGAATGAAGCCGACGATGGCCACCAGCGCCGTCGTGAGCACGGCGCGCAGACGGTTGGCGGCGCCGGTGGTCGCCGCTTCCAGTGGCGCATCTCCAGCCTCGAGCCGTTCGCGGATGGCCTGCATCAGAACCAGGCCGTTGAGCGTGGCAACACCGGAGACGGCGATGAAGCCCACCGCCGCCGTCACCGAAAACGGCATGCCGCGCACCAGCAGTGCCAGGACGCCGCCGACCAGCGCCAGCGGCACGCAGAGGAACACCAGCGCTGCCTCGCGGATCGACCCGAGTGCCATGTAGAGCAGGCTGCCGATCATCAGGAACACAATGGGGATCACCAGAGCCAGACGTGCTTCGGCACGCTGCAGGTTCTCGAACTGGCCACCCCAGTCCAGGTAGACGCCACTGGGCAAGGAAACGCCCGCAACGGCAGCCTGTGCTTCCTCGACGAAGCCGCCCAGATCCCGACCCCGCACGTTGGCCTGGACCACGATGCGGCGGCTGCCGTTGTTGCGACTGATCTGGTTGGGACCTTCGCTGACATCGATGCGCGCGACCGAGGACAGCGGAACCACGGTGCCGTCGGGCGCGACCACCGGCAAGGCGGCGAGCTGCGCCGGATCGTTGCGTGCGTCCTCTTCGAACCGCACCACCACATCGAAGCGGCGATCGCCCTCGAAGATCTGACCGGCCGTGGTACCACCAACGCCAGTCGCCAGCGCCTCGCTGATGTCCGCCGCGCTCAGGCCGTACTGCGCCGCGGCCGCATGATCGACCCGCACGGTCAACGTAGGCAAGCCAGAAACCTGCTCCACGCGAACGTCGGCTGCGCCGTCGATGCCGCGCAGTTGGACCGAGATGCGTTCCGCGACAGGCTGCAGCACGTCGAAGTCGTCGCCGTACACCATCACGGCAAGGTCGGTACGCACGCCGGAAATCAGCTCGTTGAAGCGTAGTTCGATGGGTTGGCTGAACTCGAATGCATTGCCGATCTGTTTGTCGACAATGGACTCAAGTCGGCCGAGCAGCGCCTCTTTGTCGAGCGACCTGTCCGGCCACTCGGCTTTTGGTTTGAGGACGATCACGCTATCGGAGATGTTGACCGGCATCGGATCGATTGCGGCCTCGGCCGTGCCTGTCCGCGTGAAAATCGTCTCGACCTCCGGCTCGCTGGTGATGGCTTTCTCCAGCGCAAGTTGCATCGCCAGCGACTGCTCCAGCGAAGCAGAAGGCACCCGCAAGGCCTGCATCGCCAGGTTGCCCTCGTCAAGGGTCGGCATGAATTCGCGGCCCAGCGAGACGAATGCGGTGAAGCCAATGACAAGCATGGCGACGGCGCCGATCAGCACGCGGCGCGGCCGCATCACCGCAGCGCGGATGACCGGTTCGGCCTTGCCACGCACGAAACGGATGATTCGGGTCTCGTGTTCGCCGTCGTGCTCGCCTTCGTCACGCGGCGCTGCTTGCGCGGGCCGGGGCTTGGGATCACGCACGAACAGCGCGGCCATCGCCGGCACGAAGGTGAAAGAGAGAATGAACGCGCCGACCAGGGCGAGCATGAAGGTCGCGGCCATCGGCTGGAACGTCTTGCCCTCCACGCCCTCCAGCGTGAGGATCGGCGCGAACACCAGCAGGATGATGAGCTGACCAAACGCCGCCGGTCGCACCATCTTGCGTGCTGCCCGGATCGCCACGCCCACTCGCTCGCCTGCGGACAGTGCGCGTCCCAGTTCGGCCCGTTTCTGGCCGAGCATGAGCAGGGTGGCCTCGATCACGATCACCGCACCGTCGACGAGGATGCCGAAGTCGAGTGCGCCCAGGCTCATCAGATTGCCGCTGATCCCGAAGCGGTTCATGCCGATCACCGCGAACAGGAACGACAGCGGGATCACCAGTGCGGTGATCGCCGCCGCCCGTATGTTGCCCAGCAGCAGAAACAGCACCACGATGACGAGCAGTGCCCCTTCGGTCAGGTTCTTGGCTACCGTCCTGACCGTGGAATTGACCAGCACGCTCCGGTCGAGCACCGGCTCGGCGACGATGCCCGGGGGCAGTGAGCGGTTGACTTCGGTCAGGCGCTCCGCGGCCGCGAGTGCCACCGTGCGGCTGTTGCCGCCGGCGATCATCAACGCCGTCCCGAGCACCGCTTCGTGGCCGTCCCGCGTCGCGGCACCCAGCCGTGGCGCCTGTCCGATGCCGACGCTGGCCACGTCCGCGACGCGGATCACAAGGCCGTCGCGGTTGGCGACCGGCGCCTGTGCCAGATCGTCGACGGTCTGCGCCAGCGCATCTGCGCGAACGATCAGGCCCTCGCCAGCGCGCTGGACGATGCCCGCACCGGCCTGGACGTTGGCGCGTTCCAGAGCCTGCACCAGCTCGCCCAGGCCGATACCGTAGGCCGCCAGCCGCTCGGCATTCGGGCGGACGGCGTATTCCTTGACGTAGCCGCCGATCGTATCGACACCGGCAAGGCCGGCGGTGGAGCGCATCTGCGGTGCGATGATCCAGTCCTGCACCGTTCGCAGGTAGGTTGCGCGCTCCTGTGCCGTCGCAAGCCGGTTGCCTTCCGGAGTCAGGTAGACCTCTTCGGCCTGCCAGCCGGGCTCGTTCGGCTTACTGACGTTCGCCGGGTCGAACGGCACGTAGTCCACCGTCCACATCAACACCTCGCCGAGGCCCGTGGTGACCGGCGACATCATCGGCGTCACGCCCTCGGGAAGATCCTCCTGCACCTCGCGCATGCGCTCGGCCACCTGCTGGCGCGCGAAGTAGATGTCGGTCTGGTCGGTAAAGATCGCCGTAACCTGCGAGAACCCGTTGCGCGAGAGCGAGCGCGTACTGGTCAGTCCGGGGATGCCCGCCAGCGCGGTTTCAAGCGGATAGGTGATCTGGCGCTCGATCTGGCCCGGGGCGAGCGCGGGCGCAATGGTGTTGATCTGCACCTGCCGGTTGGTGATGTCCGGCACCGCATCGACGGGCAGCCTGCCGAGCTGGAACAAGCCGTAGACAGCGATGACCGCCGCGGCGAAGACCACGGCCCATCGGAAACGGACCGCTGTTTCGATAATGATCTTGAACATGTCGGGTCCTCAGTGGCCGTGTTCGGCCTCGCCCTTGGCGAGTTCGGCTTTCAGCAGGAACGCGTTGCTGCCAGCGACGCGCTCGTCGCCCGACAGCCCGTTGAGGATCTCGACGCGGTCGCCTGCGCGGCGGCCTGCGAGCACAGGGGTTACGCGGAAGCCTTTTTCATCGGTCACGAACACAACCGAGCGACCTTCCACCGTCTGCACGGCATCGACCGGCACGGTCAGCGTGTCGTCCTGGCCTGCCGCCACCACGACACCGGACACCGGTGAACCCGCTGGCGGCAGCATCCCGGATTCAGGGCGTGCACGGATGATCGCCATGCCGCCCTGTTCGCGTACGTCGGCGGCCACGCCGATCACGACGGCGCTGAAGCTCCCGGTGGCCCCGGTAACTTCGATGCGCGCATCAGGCGCGATCTGCGCGGCGAGCGCGGGCGGCGCGGAAAAGACCAGTTCGGTCTGCGCAGGATCGGACACGTTCGCCACGAGGTCACCCGCGGCGACGAAGCCGCCTGGCGTCACCTGCACCGCGCCGACGATGCCGGCCACGGGAGTGGTGATGGTCACGCGGCCGCCTGCATCCGGTGAGCCGGCCGCGGCGACCTGCGCCGCGGCAGCCCGGGCAGTCGCATCGGCCGCCAGCGAGCGCGCGCGCGAGGCTTCGAGTTCCTGCCGTGCGACCACGCCCTGGGTGACCAGGGACTGGTCGCGCTGGTACACCAACCGGGCCGCCTGGGCCTCCGCGCGTGCGGCATCGGCGCTTGCCCGCATGGTCGCCGCTTCGCCGCTGACGATCACGGCGAGCGGCTGGCCGGCGCGCACGGGGGTGCCAGGCGCCACGACGACGCGCTCAACGCGGCCGCCAACGGAGGCGGCAACGGCAGCGCGGGCGCCAACGGCGGACTCGACGCGACCGCTCAGGCGTGTCTCGCCGCCACCGCCGCGGCCCAAAGCCACGACCTGGATGCCCGACGCTTCGATCTGCGGTTGCGTGAGGACCACCAAGCCTTCTTCGCCCTCGGCCTCTTCATCGCCATGTTCGCCCTGATCGCCATGTTCGCCTTGGCCGCCACCATCGACATGGCCCGCAGGGCTGGGGCCAGCGTCCTGCCCGCCGGTGAGCTTCGCAAGGCCGTAGCCTGCGAGGACGGCGAACACGAGCGCCGCAGCGAACATCATCAGTCGCCTGGTATCGGTTTTCATCGGGAGTCTCCAAACGGGGCGCGGCCTTCCAGGCGCGCCAGGTCGATTTCGGCACGGACTCGCGCGATCCGCGCGTCCACGGCGGCGTTGCGCGAGGCGATCAGCGCCGCACGTGTGCTGCGAAGTTCCAGCTGCGAGATACGGCCGGCCTCGAAGCCGATGCGGGACAGGCGATAGGCCTCTTCGGCGGCTGCGACGCCGTTGTCGGCGGCGCGCGTGCGGCTGCCGGACGCGGCAAGCGCCGCCACGGCGGCAAACCGGCCTGCTCGCGCTTCCTGCTGCTGCGCGATCAGTCGGGCTTCGGCGGCTCGCTCCTCAGCGTAGGCAGCGCGGATACCGCCCCGGTTGCGATCGAACAGCGGGACGGTCAGTTCGATGCCGACCGTGAACGCCTCATCGCCGGTGTCACGATATCGGCGCATGCCAAGAGAGGCGTTGACATCCGGGCGGGCACGGCGCCTTTCGACCGTCACCAGCCGACCGGCGGTGACGAGTTCAGCCTGGGCGACCTGGACCGCCAACGGATCGGCGTCGCCTGCTTGCGGCGTCCCCGGCGCGCGATCAAGCAGGCTCGCGCCGATTGCCTGGACCGGCCGGTCGAGCAGGGCTATCGCCGACAGCCGCGCAAAGGCGGCGTCCCGAAGGGCGCTGGCCTCATCAACCGCAGCCCTGGCGGACGCGACCTCACTCTGCGCCTGGATGTCCCGCAGGGTGGCTTCACGCCCTTGTTCGACCATGGCGGCGACCCCGCGCGCATCCTGCTCGGCCAGGGAAAGGGCCTCGGCCGCGAGCTCGTGTCGCCGTGCCGCGGCTTCGGCCTCCGCGTAGACCAGCGCCACCTGAGCTGCGACCTGCCAGCGGACTTGTTCGCGTCGCAGGCCCGCAGCATCGGCGTCAGAGCGCGCCGCCTGGACCCGGGCGCTTCGCTGGCCGAACAGTTCGAGAGGTTGGTTGATCGACAGGGTCGTTTCGGCGTTGCCGATGCCGTTGTACGGACCGGTGCCGTAAACGTTCTCCATGTCGTACGCGATGGAGGGGTTGGGCAAGGCGCGCGCCTGGTCGGCGCGAGCGACGGCCGCGTCGTATCGGGCAACGGCCTCGAGCGATGACGGCAGTGCGTCAAGTCGAGCGATCAGATCTTCATAGGTCGGGGCGGTGTCGACGACCGGTTCGACCGCCACCGATGGCGAGGCGAACAGCAAGGCAGTCACCAGCAACCCGACCGCCAGGAGCGGTCGGACAAGTTGCGTGAGCATGGGAACTCCAGAAGCAAAAGTTGACGTGGGAGCCCGTCATGACGGGCACGGCACGTCAGCTCTGCGGAGGTCTCATCGGTCCTTCGGACAGCGCAGATGCACGACCTGGGTCATGCTGTGCGTGCTGAACGACGTGCGCGGCGGGGTAAACAACGGCGGCACTGCCAAAGAAATTGGCTGTCGAATGATGGCAATGGTTGTGGACACAACCACCATGCGCGCTTTCCGGAGCGTCGCCCTCACCAGCCTCATCCTGGGGCGCAGGTCCAGCGTGATCGCTCGCTGCGTGAGTGTCGACTTCGAACGAGCAAACGAAAGCATCGGCCACAGGCACGATCACCATCACTGCGACAAGCAGCGCGGCGATAAAGCCTCTCAGTCGGGGAAGGGCGCGGTACATCTTTCGCAAAATATCAGTCTCGCGTATCCGGATACAATTACAACGCCGGTCGAAGACCTCAACCGACTGCAGGCCCGCCACTCTCTTCCTGGCACGGCACGCATCTGGTGCCCCGGAGTTCCTGCAGCGCACCGCGCATCACTCGAACGGCGGATCGCAGAAACAGCAGCAGCAAGGCGGAGGCGATTACCAAGTCTGGCCAGCCCGCCCCGAACACCCACACCGCAATAGCCGCCAGCAAGACCGCGCAGCCTTCATAGATATCGTTCCGGGAGCACTCCCAGGCGGAGGACAGGTTGATGTCGCCGTTTCGATGCGGGGTCAGCAGCCAGAGGCAGAATGCGTTGGCGGACAGGTTCAGCACCCCCGCCAGTCCCATCGCCTCGAATACAGGCACGCCGGGGTTCTTGAGCCGCCACGCGATCTGGGCCGCGACCGCAACTGCTGCGCCCAGGATCAGCAGCCCTTTGAGGAAGGCAACTTTGGCTTTGGTCTGCAGGGACGAGCCAACGACGGCCAGGCTGACCGCGTACGTGAGGGCATCGCCAAGGTTGTCCAGCCCACCTGACAGCAGTGAGGAAGAACGGCTGAACCAAGCCGCGCCCATCATCATGACGAAGGTGGCGAGATTGATGGCCAGCACGATTTTCAAGGTGCGTCGCTGTGAGGCTTGCATCGACGCCACATCCACGATATTTCCACAGTCGCCGCAATCAGACATCACCAACTCCGTTAGCCAATATCAAGACTTCAATCGCGATCAGCTCGATCGCATACACCGGTTGCGTCCACTAGCAGATCCAGTCCATTGGCGGCCAGGCCACAGGGTTAGGCAATCCTCCAGCCAATGAAGGCCATCGCGGCATTCGGCACCAGTGCAATCCACAGCGCGCCCTTTTCCCGGGATTCCCTGGTCTGGTGGCAGTGAGGGTCGACTCAGGGTAAAGTCCGTAGCCGCTACAGACTCAAGCGGGGTGCCCATGAAGATCAGCGAAGCCGCCGCCGCCAGCGGCTGCCACCTGGAAACCATCCGGTACTACGAGCGCGTGGGACTCATCCCATCGCCGAACAGGACCGGGAGCGGCTATCGCGACTACACCCTGGCAGACGTGGAGCGGTTGCGGTTCGTCAGCCGCGGGCGCGAACTGGGTTTCAGCCTGGAGGAGATCCGCAGCCTGCTGCGCTTGAACGACGATCCGAAGCTGTCGTGCAGCGACGTCGATGCGCTGGCGCGCGTGCACTTGGCCGACATCCATCAGCGGATCGAGGCGCTGACCCGCATGGCGGGCGAACTGGAGCGAGTGATTGCCCAGTGCGCTGGCGGCGAGCGCGGAACATGCACCATCCTGGGGGCACTGCGGCACACGGGCCACGATGTGACTTCGTGCGCCGATCCGGGGTGCCGCCCATGACCTTGGAACGGTACCTAAAGGCCGCCGAACGCGAGAACACGCAGCGCAGCTACGCCTCGGCGCTGCGGCACTTCGAGGTCGAATGGGGCGGCCACCTGCCAGCCACGCCGGACAGCGTGGCCCGTTATCTGGCCGATCACGCCGCGCTGTTGGCGAACAACACGCTCCGACAGCGGCTAGCTGCGCTGGCGTCCTGGCATCGCGAGCACGGGTTCGTCGATCCCACCCGCGCGCCATTGGTGCGCAAAGTGCTCAAGGGCATCCAGACGGTGCACCCCTCGGTGGAGAAGCAGGCCGAGCCTTTACAACTGACCCGACTGACGCAGGTCGACGACTGGCTCCGCACTGCGATCTCGGTCGCCCGCGAACGCGGCGATCGCGCGGACGAACTGCGCCATCGCCGCGACCGATCGCTGATCCTGCTGGGCTTCTGGCGCGGCTTCCGCGGCGATGAGCTGATCCGCGTGCAGGTCGAACACCTGCGTTTGATTCCCGGCGAAGGCATGACCTGTTTCCTGCCGCGCAGCAAGGGTGACCGCCAGGCTCTGGGCACCACCTACAAGGTGCCGGCACTGTCGCGGTTGTGCCCGGTGACAGCAACCTGGGGCTGGGTGAACGCGGTTGGATTGACGCAGGGCCCTGTGTTCCGCGGGATCGACCGCTGGGGCCGCGTGAACGCGACGCCACTTCATCCGAGCAGTCTGATCCCGTTGCTGCGCCGCCTGCTCACCGCGGCCGGGCTCCCGAATGCCGGGGACTACAGCAGCCACTCATTGCGACGCGGTTTCGCCGGATGGGCCAACGCGAACGGTTGGGACGTAAAGGCGTTGATGGAGTACGTCGGCTGGCGTGACATGCACTCGGCCATGCGCTATCTCGATGGCGGTGATCCATTCGCACGACAGCGTATCGAAGTCGGCCTGAAATCGCCGACGCTTCCACCCCCATGACTGACTGAGAACCCGCATGGCGTCGATCGAACGGACCGCGTATCCGCAATTCAAGCGTAATCCAGTCGTCCGGGAACTGGTCGCGGCCTATACGCCGACCGACGCCGAGCTGGCCTTCATCACCGAAAGTGCCCGGCAACCCGGCCATCGCCTGACCTTGGCCATGCTGCTGAAATCCTTCCAGCGACTGGGCTACTTCCCGGCAATCGATGACGTGCCCGCCGCGGTCGTCCGGCACCTCAGCAACGCTCTGCGTTACCGAGTCCAGATCAAGCCGGCCGACATCGCACCAAACAAGCGCTACCGCTATTTCCAGCGCATCCGGAACTATCTGCAGGTCCGAGCCTATGCCGACGGTGGCCTCGACGTGGCGGCCCGCGCCATCCATGAAGCCGCGGCCGTCATGGACAACCCGGCCGACCTGATCAATGTGGCGATCGAACAGCTTGTCCGCGACCGTATCGAGCTGCCCGCGTTCTCAGCTCTGGACCGCCTGGCTCGCCGGATTCGTACCTTGGTCAATGGCCGCTACTTTGCCCTCATTGACGCGCGCCTGACGGCGGATGAAAAGCAACGGCTCGACGAGCTGCTGGTCGTCACCGATGCCCGCATGAAGAGCCCACTGCAGGCCATCAAGCGCTTGCCCAAGCGTTCCTCCCTCCAGCATTTCCAGGAGCTGATCGACCACATTGGGCAATTGGGTGAACTGGTGGGCGATGAGCAGCATCTGGCAGATATCCCCGAACTCAAGCGCAAGCACTTTGCCGCCGAAGCCCGAGCCTTGGATGCCGCCGAGTTGCGCGATTTTGGCCCGACCAAACGACACGCGCTGCTGCTGTGTCTGATCCATCGTGCCCGGGTCCAAACCCGCGACGACCTGGCTGAGATGTTCATCAAACGCATGGGGAACATCCATAACCGCGGAAAAGAAGAGCTGGAGCGGCTGCGTGCACGCTACCGCGAGAAGACCGAGGCCATCGTCGCCACAATGTCGGACGTGATCCAGGTGCTCGATCGCCACCCGGGCGACACCGACGCGGGACGGGAAATCCGGCGCTTGGTCAGCACACGCGGGGGCGTCCAGGCCATGCAGGCCGATTGCGATGCCATCGTCGCCCATAGTGGCGACAACCATTTACCGCTGCTGTGGCCGTTCTACAAGAGTCACCGCGCCACCATTCTGCGCATGGTGCGTATGCTGGACCTGGAATCCACCACCGAAGACCGTTCGTTGATGGATGCAATTGAGCTGATTCTGTCGCAGGAGCGCGCCCGCGGCGATTGGCTCGACGAGTCGATCGATCTGACGTTCACGACCCAGCTCTGGCGAAAGACCATCACTCACCGCACCGAACAGGGCGAGGAGCGCATCCATCGCCGGCTATTTGAGGTGTGCGTGTTCTCCTCACTGGCCAACGAACTGAAGTCTGGCGACGTGGCCGTACGCGGCTCGGAAACCTATGCCGACTATCGCCAGCAGTTGCTGCCTTGGGAGCAGTGCGAGCCGCTGCTGGAGGACTATTGCCGCCAAGTGGGCTTGCCGGCCTCCGCGGTGGGATTCGTCAATACGCTGCAGAGCAAGCTGATGCAGGTCGCTGATCTGACCGACCAGGGTTATCTGGAGAACGGCCAGGTGATCATCGGCGACGACGGGTTTCCGGTGCTCAAGCGCCACAAGGCCAAGGACATGAGTAGTGGTGCGCGCGCCCTCGAGACCGCGATCCTCGACCGCCTGCGCGAGCGTAGCGTCATCGAGATCCTGTGCGATGTGGCCCACTGGACCGGTTGGCCGCGACATTTCGGCCCGCTGTCGGGCTCCGACACCAAGATCGATCAGCCCACCGAGCGCTACGTGCTGACGGCGTTCACTTACGGCTGCAACCTTGGCCCGGCCCAGGCTGCACGGCACCTGCGTGGTGCCGTTTCCGCACACATGCTGTCGTTCGTGAATCGCCGTCATGTGGATGCGAACAAGCTGGCTGCAGCCTGTCGCGACATCATCAACAGCTATGCCGGCCTGCAACTCCCAAAGTTCTGGGGGGATGGGAAGCGTGCTGCGGCCGACGGTACCAAATACGACCTGTACGACCAGAACCTACTGGCGTCGTATCACATCCGTTATGGCGGCTACGGCGGCATTGCCTATCACCACGTGTCCGACACCTACGTGGCGCTGTTCAGCCATTTCATCCCGTGCGGCGTCTGGGAAGCGGTGTACATCATCGATGGACTGCTGAAGAACACCTCCGACATCCAACCCGACACCGTTCACGCCGATACCCAGGGGCAGTCGCTGCCGGTATTCGGACTGTCGCATCTGCTGGGTATCAAGCTGATGCCGCGCATCCGCAATTGGCGCGACTATCGGTTCTTCCGTCCGGATGAAGACAGCCGCTACGAGCACATCGACGCGCTGTTCCGGGAAGACGTGGACTGGGACCTGATCGAGACCCACTGGAAGGATCTGATGCAGGTGGTACTGTCGATCAAGTCGGGCAAGATTGCCGCCTCGACACTGTTGCGCAAGCTAGGCAACTACAGTCGCAAGAATCGGTTGTACCAGACCTTCCGGGCACTCGGTGCGGCAGTGCGCACGTTGTTCCTGCTGCAGTACATTTCCGACCGCGAACTGCGCGAGCAGATCACGGCCTCCACCAACAAGGTCGAAGCCTACAACGGGTTTTCGAAGTACTTCTTCTTCGGCGGAGAGGGCGTGATCGCCGACAACGACCCACTTGAACAGGAGAAGGCGGTCAAATACAACGACCTAGTTGCCAATGCCGTCATCTTCCATAACGTGGTCGAGCAGACTCGCATCATCAAGACGCTAATGCGAGCAGGTTGGAAGATCACTCAAGAGGACGTGGCCGCACTCAGTCCCTACGTGACCAGCCACGTGAAGCGCTTCGGCGATTACCTGATCGACGTGGACGCGCTGCCGGAACCGTACGAAATCGAGCTGGCCCTGGCGGCGTAGCGTGGATCAGCCAGTACTGCCGCAGGAGCTGTGTTGCTGGATGGGCGGGCACGGCACCGTGCCGTAAGAACAGAACACGCAGCAATCGCCTTTTTTCGGGTGCATCAGGACATGGCAGGCGGGGCACTCATAGAAGAACTGGCACGCCGTGGTAGGCATGGTTTCGGTTGCCTGGTGTCCGCATGCCGGACACGTAAGCGTGCTCTGCAACTGCACTTCAGCCACCGTTTGTGCCCACCTTAACGGTGGCAGGAAAGCCGGCATCGGTGATGGCCTTCGCGATGGCGGCCGTGTTGGTGCGCTCGGTATCGAATGCCACCGTCACGATTGCGGCATGTGTATCGATACGCTTCGCTGTGACGCCCGGTACCTTGTCCAATGCTTTCTCGATCGTGATGCTGCACGCCGGACAGGTCATGTTTTCCACCTGCAGAACAACTTGCTTGGGAGTAGCAGCCCAAGCCAGGCTCATCCATGCCGTGAGCACCAAACTGAGAAGGATCTTGCGCATGTGGGACTCCTACAGAAGCCAGCCGATGTAGTAAGGGAAGAGCAGCAACAGAGCGATCAGACCACTGGCGAACCACAGCCAGCGCCGCCGGCGTCGCAACAGCGCTGGTTCGACGCAGATGCCGTCGGTGCGACAATGAGCTGCCGGGCCGTAGAGCATCCAGAACGCCCAGCCCAGGCAGACCAACGTGGCCGCGCTGAACCACGGGCGCCACGCGTCCAGAGCGGTGAGGTTGGAAATCCAGGCGCCGCTGATGCCCATCAAGACCAGCACCAACGGCACGACACAGCACACGGACGCGCCAGTGGCCGCGACGGCAGCGCCCAAGAGGGCAGGCAATGAAGACTGTGCGGGACGTTGGGCCATACCCGCATGGTAATCTCCGTACCTAAGTACGGAGTCAAGTTGATGGCTGCCAGTGCAATGACGATCAGCCGGCTGGCCGCGACCGCCGGCGTGCATGTGGAAACGGTCCGCTACTACCAGCGGCGAGGGCTGCTATTGGAGCCTGAGCGCCCGATGGGCAGCGTGCGTCGCTACGGACCCGACGATGTCGGCCGGCTTCAGTTCATCCGCCGAGCACAGGCAATGGGGTTCAGTCTCGACGAGATCGTGGGGTTGCTGGAGGTCAAAGGCCAGCGCGCCTGCGAGGAGACACGTCAGCTGACCGAACGGAAATTGGCCGAGGTGCGGCGGCGGCTCGGTGAGCTACGACAATTGGAAGCCGATCTTGAGCACTTGGTGGATGAATGTCGTCACGTGGTGACCGGCGCACCTTGCCCGACGCTCGATCTGCTGGCGCAACCGGCAGAGAAGAAAAAAACTGGCTAAGCCATTGTCGATAAAGAATTATTTGAAATCTGTGGGGCACTTTTACACGTATCTCGGCAGAACCCCTGGTTCAACGCGTGGCCGTGCTGTCCACCGCGCACAAGCTCAAGCGCTTGGCCAACCCCTGTGAGTTGCCCAGTGTCAGGACGCTGCTCAGCCGAGCCCGGCGTGCGGCGGTCAAACGCGGTGAACGCCCCACCAAGAAGACCGCCATCACCCGGGCCGAACTGGAAGCCATGCTGGCGACCTGTGACGACAGCCTCGAAGGCCTGCGTGACCGTGCCCTACTCTGCTTCGGGTTCGCCAGCGGCGGACGCCGCCGCAGCGAAATTGCCGCGGCGGACATGCGTGACATGCGCAAGGTGGGCGACGACGGCTACATCTATCGGCTTGAGTACTCGAAGACCCAGCAGGCTGGGGTGAAGGCGGATTCGACGCCGGACAAGCCAATCCTGGGGCGCAGCGCCGATGCGCTCGCTGCCTGGCTGGAAGCGGCGGGTATCCATGAAGGGGCGATCTTCAGGCGGATCTGGAAGGATCGGGTGGGCCCCGCCCTACTCCCTGGCTCGGTGGCTACCATCGTGAAACGCCGGGCTCTTTTGGCGGGGTTGGAAGGGGATTTTGGGGCCCATAGTCTGCGGTCAGGATTTGTCACCGAAGCTGGCAAACAAGGCGTGCCGCTGCCGGCGGTGATGGCGATGACCGAGCACCGGTCTGTGGCGAGCGTGATTGGGTATTTTCAAGCAGGCGCGGCAGAGGACAATCCCGCGGCACGGCTGTTGAAATAGCAAACTCTTTGCAGAATGGTTGGAGCGCACCTACTAAGAGTCTTGCGGCGTCTAGAAGGAGGCGGACGTGACCTACGTTATCGCGGGTGACCTAACTATGAGCAACAACAGCATTTCGATTGAAAGCATGCGCTGGGATCTGGCTGCTCTTCGCGACAATGTGCAGCGGCTGTTTGGCGATGATCAACGCAGGATCGTATCCAATTGCATCCGGTCCGTTGTGGATCGTCGCGAGTTCAGCCGCTACCACTATCGAGAAGCGATGCGCGCCATCGCCGCCAAGATTGACGGCAGGCCGGACTACGAAGTCATGGCTGCGATGATGGGCGCCTACGACAAGGAAACCGGCTCATTCGAGGATGCCAGGTTCACGGCCTATCTCCACATCGTAGCTAGCGTGCACAACATGAGGGCAGTGGCCGACAATCTCGTGCACTTGGTCTACTTCGCCATCGGCATGAACCTGGACAAGGATACTTGCATTGAAGAAAGACGGATCAGCTGGAACAAGGTCAAGGAAAGCTTGGGGGCCTTGGGAGTCCGTAGAGACCTCGATGCCCTGCACAGCCATGAAGATTTCAAGTATCTAGCTGCGCTGGACAACCACTGCAAGCATCGTGGGATCGTCGATATCGGCTTCACCGTCAGTGCCGTCGAAGATACCCATGGAATGCGGATCAACGCATTCTCCTACGAAGGCACCGACTACCCGCAACGATGGGTCAAACCACTTCTCAACGCAGAATATCAGCGTCAGGAGACCCAGATCATGCTTGCGGGCAACCATCTGAACGACTGCGTTGCATCACTTCTCTGACAGACCCTTTTAATCCGTTCACGTTAGCTAGAATGGCAACGGCTGCCACTCGTCCACGCTACCTCGCTGCGCCTGGATATTTCGTCCCAGTTCTGGGAACGCCTCCATGATCAGGCGATCGAACTCGTGGTTTTCGGCCGGGCCGTGCGCTCGCCAATCTGAGACCTTCGTGCGCCACTTCCCATTTTTGTCCTGTGCTTCCAGGTCGGCCAAGCGCCCATAGCACTCAAGTGCCGCATAGAAGACCCACCCGAATTGCCCGTATTTGGTCAGGACATGGTGGGCGACATCCCAGAACTTCTCATATCCCCAGCCCACGGGTGCACCGTGCTTGGCCGAATACAGGATGCTAAGCAGGATGCCCGGCTGGGCGTAGGACCAGGTGCCCTGCAGATGAGCCCCCTTCTTCTGGAAGGCCGATTGTAGGGCTGACCATCGCGCATCCATTGCCTCGGTCCCGGGCATGGCTCTTCCCTGATACTGCACGCGTGAAAGCCAGAAATCTTCCAGCTGCTCGCTCAACGCGGGGCCCTGGAGCTGGCGTTTCAGGTTCGCCTCGATCGCATCCGTGTCCACGAGGTAAGCGCGCTGCCCGCCCTGGTCGAAGGTGAGCTGGTCGAAGGACACGAGCTTCTGGCAATGTTCGAGCGCTGGAGCACTACCGCACCTCGGTGCGGGAGCAGCGCGAGCAGGAGCAGCGTCGGCACGAGCAGCAGGTGCAGGAACTGCAGGTCGCGTTGCGCCAGGCCAACGAGACACTGACCGCAAAGAACCACGAGCTGCTGCAGCTCAACCGCGACGCCGGGCGCCTGCTCGAGCTCAACGGGCGGCTGGAACAGGACCTGCGCCAAGCCCGCGAAGACGCTACAGGGCAGCAGCAGGCGCTGGACGGCCTGAAGCTGCTGGCCGCCGAACACACCGCGCTGCAGACCCGCTGGGCCGACGACACACACCGCCTGGACACGCTGCGGGGCGAATTAACCGGCGCACGCGACGCATTGGAGCAGGAACGCACCCATCGGCAGCAGGTCCAGGCCGAGGCCGCGCGAGTCAGCGCACGCTTGGAAGCGACGCAAGAGCTGCTCGAGCGCTTCAGCCCGGCGGCCGAGCCGCAGCGCCGCAAGCCACCGCGCACGACGGCGAAATAAACGTCGCCGCCAGCGGCTTAGTTATCAAACACGGCATCCCACGAATACTGCCGACCCGCTATCTATACGCACGCGTTGCCGAGTGTATTCATCTGCAGTTTACATGTGCCTGTATAGTTGAGTGCATGCCTCTCCGCGCACTCCTGATGCGGTTGTTCCTGATCGTTGCCCTGCTGGCCAACGGTCCGGGCATCGCTGGTGCGTCCATGCACATGGAGCACCTGCGCGACTCGACGGGCGACGCCGACCTTGTGACGGCGTCGCAGACAGTGTCCGAGGCTACGGCCGCCTGCCACGGGGCCGGAGCGATCGCTCCGGTGACCGACGACGACCATCACCCGCAGGCCGCTGACCAGACCGGGACAGCACCGCCGTTGGACGACTGCTGTGAGACGGACAACTGCTGTGCGTGCATGCATCATTGTTCTGCAGCACTCGCCGAGTCGGCACTCGCCGACTTCACCGTCCGGTACCGGCAAACTGCCGAATCGTTCCTGTCGGTGCACGCGTCCGCTGCACTGACCAATCTCTTCCGACCTCCGATCGGCTAAGTGTCGTTTCGCGCCCGCCAGGGCGCTGATGGACCCTGTCTGCTGCTGTCGCACCGACAGGGTAGCGCTCGCATTGCGAGCCCCCGACCTTTCCCGGAGTTCCCATGTCATCCGATTCTCTCGGCCGTGCCGAGGGGCTGTCTGCCCCATCCCGTCGTCGTTTCGTCCAGGGCCTTGCTTTCGGCGGCGCTGCCGCGGCGTTCGGCCTGTGGCCCCGTTCCAGCTGGGCCGTCCAGGCTGAAGGCGTACCCAACGTGCTCTCGGGCACCGACTTCGACCTCACCATCGGCGAGACGCCGATGAACTTCACCGGCGCCACGCGCCCTGCGATCACGGTGAACGGATCGATTCCGGCGCCGCTGCTGCGCTGGCGCGAGGGCACCACCGTCAACCTGCGGGTCCGCAATGCCCTGCCGCCCGGTTCCATCCATGGCGACCAGACATCGATCCACTGGCACGGCATCCTGCTGCCGGCCAACATGGACGGCGTGCCCGGGCTGAGCTTCAACGGCATCCACCGCGGCGAGACCTACCATTACCGCTTCAACGTCGTGCAGGGCGGTACCTACTGGTACCACAGCCACTCCGGCTTCCAGGAGCAGGCCGGCCTGTTCGGGCCGCTGGTGATCGAGCCGCTGGCGCCCGAGCCCTTTGCCTATGAGCGCGACTACGTGGTCTTGCTCAGCGACTGGACCGATCTGGATCCGGCCCGCCTGTTCGCCCGGCTCAAGAAGCGGTCGGATTTCGACAACTTCTCCAAGCAGACGGTCGGCGACTTCTTCGACGACGTGAAGCAGAACGGCCTGGCTGCCACGGTCGAAGACCGCAAAATGTGGGGCCAGATGCGGATGACGCCGACCGACCTTTCGGACGTCAACGGCAACACCTACACCTTCCTGATGAATGGCACGACCTCGCTTGGCAACTGGACCGGACTGTTCCGGACGGGAGAGAAGGTCCGCCTCCGCTTCATCAACGGCTCGGCGATGACGTACTTCGATGTGCGCATTCCGGGCCTGAAGATGACCGTGGTCGCTGCCGATGGACAATACGTCCGTCCGGTCGCGGTCGACGAGTTCCGCATCGCCACCGCTGAAACGTTTGACGTCATCGTCGAACCCACCGGGCAGGATGCGTTCACCATCTTTGCCCAGGACAGTGGGCGTACCGGATACATCAGCGGCACGCTGGCCGTCAGGGAAGGCTTGCGGGCGCCCGTGCCGGACGTCGACCCCAAGCCACTCCTCACCATGGCCGATATGGGCCACGGCGGAATGGGCGGCGGCGGTCACGACATGTCTTCGATGTCGCACGGTGCAATGGCCGGCGGTGCAATGGTCGGAATGGATCACAGCGGCCATGACATGTCGTCGATGGCCGCAGGCACGGCCGCCGGCGGGAGCATGGCCGGAATGGACCACGGTGCCGGCGGGATGCAGGCGCACCCAGCCACTGAAACCGGCAACCCGCTGGTCGACATGCAGACGATGGCCCCTGTGCCGAGACTCGATGATCCGGGCATTGGCTTACGCGACAACGGCCGACGCGTACTGACCTACGGCGATCTGCGCAGCACGTTCCCCGACCCCGACGGGCGCGCGCCCGGCCGCACGGTCGAGCTGCACCTGACCGGTCACATGGAGCGCTTTGCATGGTCGTTCGATGGAGTGAAGTTCGCTGACGCCGAACCCCTGCGTCTGAAGTACGGCGAGCGCATGCGAGTCGTCTTGGTCAACGACACGATGATGTCGCACCCGATCCATCTGCACGGCATGTGGAGCGACCTCGAGGACGAGTCCGGCAACTTCATGGTGCGCAAGCACACCATCGACATGCCGCCTGGTACGAAGCGGGCCTTTCGCGTGCGCGCCGACGCGCTGGGTCGCTGGGCGTTCCATTGCCACCTGCTTTACCACATGGAAGCCGGCATGTTCCGCGAAGTGCGGGTGGAGGAATGAACGCCATGAGCCGTTCCAATCGTCACTCCCTAGCCATCGGCCTGACGTCCGTACTCGTTCTTGCAACTGGTTGCGCCCCGGCGTGGGCGCAGGAGACGGACCACGCCGCACACCATCCGGCAGCCAAGCCGGCTGCGTCACCATCGTCGCCAAGGCCCGCGGATCCGCACGCCGGCCATCTACCGACTTCACCGGACAAGAGTTCCGACGATCACGGGACGATGAACCACGGGAACATGCGGCACGGAGCTGCGAATCCTGCCGACAGCGAACACACCGGGATGGACCACTCCACGATGGATCACTCCGGGATGGATCACTCCGGAATGGATCACTCCGGCATGGATCACTCGGGCATGGATCACGCTTCCATGGGCCATCAACCTGGTGTCAGCGAGGACCTGCCGCCGACGGCCGAGCCGCGCGAGCCAATCCCGGTTGTCACGCCGACAGATCGGGCTGCGGCGTTCCCGGACCTCGACGAGCACCTGATGCATGGTGAATCGATCAATTCCTACTGGGCGCTTGACCGGCTAGAGGCGTGGGACGCGGACGAGGACGGCACCGGCATGGCCTGGGAAGCACAAGGCTGGGTGGGTTCCGACTTGAACCGGCTCTGGCTGCGCAGCGAGGGCGAGCGTGCAGGTGGATCCACCGAGTCGGCGGATGTGGAAGTGCTGTACGGCCGAGCGATCGCCCGATGGTGGGACGCAGTCGCCGGTGTCCGCCATGACTTCGCCTTCGGCGGCGGGCCGTCGCGTACCTATGCCGCGCTCGGTGTGATCGGTCTTGCGCCGTACAAATTCGAAGTCTCCGCGACGGCCTACCTGGGCGAGTCCGGTCAGCTCGGGGTAGGTGCGGAAGCCGAATACGAAATGCTGTTCACCAACCGGCTGATCGGCCAGTGGCTGGTCGAAGGCGAGGCCTGGAGCAAGGACGATCCGGCGGTGGGAATCGGCAGCGGACTGAGCAAGGTCGAAGCCGGTTTCCGCCTGCGCTACGAGTTCCATCGGCAGTTCGCTCCCTATGTCGGCGTGGTCTGGGAGCGCGCCTACGGAGGCACGGCGGACCTTCGTCGCGCGGAGACCGGGGATGTCGACGACACCCGGATCGTGGCCGGCGTTCGAATCTGGTTCTGACCGGAGTACTCATATGCAACCGAAGACACGCAAGCGTCTCTGGCTGATCGGAGTTCCCCTGGTTGTCGCAGTGGGCGCGGCGGGCTTCATCTGGGGCGGCGTGTACAACGTCGCCGCGGATGACATTCACACCAGGCCCGTGTATTTCGTGCTCGAGACTGCCCGCGAGCGTTCCATCCTGGCGCGTGCGGAAAGGTTGGACGTCCCGTCGGGCCTGGACGATCCTGCGCGGATCGTGCAGGGCGCGGGCAACTACGCAGCGATGTGCGCAGGTTGCCACCTGGCTCCATCGATGGCCCAAACCGAGATGAGCCAGGGCCTGTATCCGGCCCCGCCCGACCTCAGCAAGCACGAGGTCGATGCAGCCAAAGCGTTCTGGGTGATCAAGCACGGGATCAAGGCCAGCGGCATGCCCGCCTGGGGCAAGAACATGGAGGACGAGTACATCTGGAACATGGCCGCGTTCCTGCAGGTGCTGCCCACGCTCGACGCGGCTGCATACACGGAACTGGTCGACAGCAGCGAAGGCCACGCGCATGGCGGCGGCGAGACACACGACGACGACCATGACGAGGCGGCGACGGAGGATCACCCTGCCCAGCCCACAGCCGGGAGCGACGCGATGCCGCACGCGCAGTCGCCGGGTATGGACGATGACCACGGAAAGCGTGTTACCGACACAGAAGTCCGCGCGGTAGAGCATCGCCATGCCGATGGCAAAGTGCAGTCTCCACCTTCACCCCATATGACCGAGGCCGAAGACGGCCCTGCGCACACTCACTGAAAACCTGGAGTTGAACAATGAATGCAACAGCAATTTCGTCTGGCCTCGCGCTGATGCTGGCAATGGTGTCGCCCGCAATGGCGCAGACGGCACAGTCGCATGCACATCACCCCGCCGCTGCGGCAGCGGCGGACGTAGACGTGCCGGCCGCCGCGAAGGCCGCCGTCGACGTGGCGGAGCGCTTCAACGCCGCCCTCTCCAGCGGCGACCTGGCCACGGTCGGATCCCTGCTCGCTCCCGACGTCCTCATCCTCGAGTCCGGGGGTGCCGAGCGCAGCCGCGAGGAATATCTGGGTCATCACGCAGTCAGCGATGCGGCATTCCTCAAGGGCGCCCATCGCCAGCTGCTCCGTCAGCGTGCACGCACCGCTGGTGAGTTCGCATGGGTCGGAACCGAAAGCGAGCTGCACGCCCAGAAAGACGGTAAGCCACTGACCGTCCAGAGCACCGAGACCATGGTGCTGAAGCAGACCACCGACGGTTGGCGGATCGCCCACATCCACTGGTCTTCGCGGACCAAGCGCTGAGCGGAGAACCAGAAATGAAAACCTGCAGATTGAACCGACTGGCGTGGGCGGCTTTTGCGGTCGCCGGCCTGGGTGCCTGCACCCAAGCGGCTACACCTGCGCAATCCACCATCGCGCCCACTGCACAGGTCGTCCCGGAAACAGCCGACGCGACTCCAGCCGCCCTGCCACGCATGACCGTCCACAAGACCCCGACCTGCGGGTGCTGCGGTAGCTGGATCGACCACGTGAAGAAGGCGGGGTTCACCGTGGATGTGCATGACATGGATGACCTGGGTCCGGTCAAGGAGCGCCTGGGTGTCCCCTATGCAAAGGGCTCCTGCCACACGGCCGAGGTCGACGGATACGTCATCGAAGGCCATGTCCCGGCCGAGGACATCAAGCGCCTCCTCGAAGAAAAGCCGGACGCACGCGGCCTGGTCCTGCCCGGAATGCCGCTCGGTTCGCCGGGCATGGAGGTCCCGGAAGGACGCCAGCAGCCGTATACGGTCGAGCTGGTCCATCACGACGGAACCACCGAATCCTTCGCACAGCATTGATCCGCAAGAGCAAGAGGGGGCGGTGTTGCGGGCGCGCCGATTCTCGTCCGCGATGAAGCAGGAGATCCACATGACTCACCATTCCGAAGACCACCGGTCCCAGGCCATGAACACGTGCATCGACAACTGCACGCAATGCCATGCGATTTGCCTGGAGACCATCAACTACTGCCTGGTCCAGGGCGGCGCCCACGCAGCACCGGAGCACATCGCCCTGCTGGCGACGTGTGCCGATATCTGTGCCACCAGCGCCGACGCGATGCTGCGCGGTACGAGCGTTCATAACGTCATTTGCGGTGCCTGCGCGGAGATCTGCCGCCAGTGCGCGGATGCATGCGATGCCATGAACGACCCCGAGATGACGCGTTGCGCTGAAGCGTGTCGTCGATGCGCGGAAAGCTGCAGCGCCATGGCAGCTTGATGCATCGAGGGTCCCGCCCGCGATGGCGGGATCCTCACCTCCGATTTCACAAGGCACGGCGCCCACGAACGGGGCTTTGCATCAATCCACAAAGAGGTCCATATGAAGTCTTCAAACGTCTTTCGCTCTTTCGCGCTCGTACTCGCAATCGCGGCAGGGCAGTTTTCGCTGCAGATCGCGCACGCCCACGCGGCGTTGCAGCAGTCCACACCGGCAGCAAATGCGGTGGTGGCCTCCCCAGGCCAGATCGATCTCGTGTTCAACGAGACGCTGATTCCGCGCGCGTCTCGTCTCAACCTGCTCATGAAGCACGGCAGTTCCACCATGCCGATCGGGAATCTCACGACCGAGATCGTCAACGACGGCAAGACCCTGCGTGCCACGTTGCCTCGTCCATTGGATCCGGGCGTTTATACCGTCGAGTACCGCGCTGTTGGAGGCGACAACCACCCGATGCCCGGCAGCTTCGACTTCACGGTGCGTTGAGGGTTCGCAATGCTCGACCTGTCGGCTTATGCACTGAGATTCCTTGAATACCTGGTTCTCATGGTGCTCTTCGGAATTCCACTGCTCGGTTGGTATGCTGCGCGGCGGCCAGCACTCGTCGACGCCCTGGCCGGTTGGCCGCTCCTGGACGTTCTGTTGGCGGGTGCCGCCTTTGGTCTCGTGCTCACTGGAGCCGATGTGGTGTTAAAGACCGCCGGCATCATGGGAATGCCGGTCAGCGAGGTTGATCGCGAATCGCTTGGTTGGTATCTGCTCGAGACGTCCGCAGGCCGCGCAGCCATGGCGAGAGGCGCACTGCTCCTCGCCATGGTGTCTGGGCTCGGCTGGCATCGTCGCCGCGGAAAGGTGACGTCCATCTTTCCACTGGCCGCAGTGCTGGCAGGCGGCGCCCTCGCGTCGCTGGCATGGAACGGCCACGCCGCCGCTGGCGAGGGCGTGGCCGGCGCAGTCCGGCTTGCTGCGGGCTTGGTCCATCTTCTCGCTGCAGGCGGCTGGATCGCGGCGGTGCTGATGTTCCTGGGAATGCTCCTGCGCGGCAAGAACGCCACGGGCAACGGGCGTCTGCGATCAACCCATGATTTCCTGCATGGATTTTCGACGCTGGGAACGATCTTCGTTGCTGCGCTCATCGTGTCCGGCATCGCGCATTACGGTGATCTCACCGGGTGGTCATTGTCGACGCTGGTCCAGAGCACCTATGGAAAGCTGCTGCTCTTCAAGCTTGCCTTGTTCGGTGGAATGCTCGGTTTGGGAGCGCTGCACCGTTGGACGCTGGTGCCGCGCCTTGACCGGGCGCTGGCCAGCGGAAATCCCGCACAGGAGGTGCGCGCTTTGCGGCAGAGCGTTGCAGCTGAGGCTGCGCTGGCCATCCTGATCCTCACCGTTGTTTCAGTGCTCGGCACGCTCAGCCCACTTAACCATACCTTTCAATGAGACTCGCTGGCAGGCCTGACTGATAGCCCCTGTACGCGTCCGATGCACCCGATAACAAGGTCCTGACCGCACACGTTGCCGTAACTGTCGCGGTGCAAGCTTTTCAGGATGGTGGATGTCGGGGTTGGACTTGATCCTTCAATGCTAGGAGAAGCGAAATGGCACACGTTGTTCAAGGGACCGATCACAAGCACGCCGATGGCAAGGGTCGTCCGTATCTGTTGTTCTGGATCAACATGGCGCTCGGTCTCGCCGTGATGTACATCGTCATGTTCTCGATGATCGATGGTGTCCGCGACTTCCGAAACAACCTGAACATGTTCTACATGGCAGTGACCATGTGGGCTCCGATGGGGATCTTCATGCTCGCCACCATGCCTGGCATGTTCCCCAGGAAGCGCTTGAACAGGGCCCTTCACGCGATCTTTGTCGCATTGACGATCGGCTCGTTCGGCGCAACGCGCGCGCAGGCGCTTGTAGATGACCGCCAGTTCATCGACTCGATGATCCCCCATCACTCCGGTGCGATCCTCATGTGCCGGGAAGCCAGACTGAGTGACGCCGAATTGCTCGCGCTGTGTGACGACATCACCAAAGCGCAGCGCTCCGAGATCGACCAGATGGAGAGCATCAGATCCCGTCTTGAGTAGGTGTGTAAACCAAGACGTTGTTCAGTTGTGTCTGAAGGCGACTGATGGGTGGCTTGTGTCCCAGCCTGGCGTGGCCTTCGCAGTCCGTTCCAATTTGAAGAGCATCAGGCATGAACCCACCGTCTTCCCATCACCATTCCCACCCTGATGGCGCGACCAACGCTGCTGAGACAATGGCCGAGCACGTTACCGACCCGATCTGCGGCATGCAGGTGGATCCCGCGACCACGCCGCATCACGCGGACCACGAGGGCGTCGCGTTCCACTTCTGCTCGGAGCGATGCCGCGCGAAATTCGTGGCCGATCCCGAACGCTATCTGTCACCCCGGGACGAGCCCGAGGTGGCACAGCCCGGCGCCATCTATACCTGCCCGATGCACCCGGAAGTCCGACAACAGGGCCTAGGCAACTGTCCTTTTTGTGGCATGGCGCTGGAGCCGGAAATGCCCAGCCTGGAAGACGATGACAATCCCGAACTGCGCGACTTCTCGCGGCGGTTCTGGTGGACGCTCCCGCTAACGGTGGTGACGCTGGTGCTGGCCATGTTCGGCCAGTACCTCCCGCGTGTCTCGTTGGGCGGCGCCCAGGTCCTGCCGCTCTCGATCGATGTGCAGACATGGGTCGAGCTGGTCCTGACCATCCCGGTCGTGCTGTGGGCCGGCTGGCCGTTCTTCCAACGCTGCGTGCAGTCGATCCGAAACCTGCACCCGAACATGTTCACGCTGATCGGGATCGGCGTCGCGGCGGCCTTTGGCTACAGCCTGGTTGCCACCCTCGCACCCGGACTGTTCCCGGCCTCGTTTACCGAGCATGGCCGGGTCGGCGTGTACTACGAGGCGGCTGCGGTGATCGTGTCGCTGACGTTGCTGGGGCAGATGCTGGAGCTGCGGGCACGTTCGAAAACATCCGCAGCAATCAAGGGTCTGCTGGGCCTGGCGCCCAAGGAAGCCCGGCGTCTCAATGCCGACGGCACCGAGGAGGACATCCCGCTGACCCACGTGCATGTGGGCGATCATCTGCGCGTACGTCCGGGCGAGAAGGTGCCGGTGGATGGCGAAGTGGTGGAAGGCCGCTCCAGCGTCGACGAGTCGATGCTCACTGGCGAACCGATCCCGGTCGAGAAGACCGCAGGCGACCAGGTCATCGGCGCGACCCAGAACGGCACCGGCGCGCTGGTGATCCGCGCCGGCAAGGTGGGCTCCGACACCGTGCTGTCGCAGATCGTGCAGCTGGTCGCGCAGGCGCAGCGCTCGCGCGCGCCCATGCAGCGAATGGCTGACACCGTCGCGTACTGGTTCGTGCTCGCGGTACTGGCGATCGCGGTGGCGACGTTCTTCATCTGGGGCAACTTCGGTCCGGAACCGTCCTGGACCTACGCCATTCTGAACGCGGTTTCGGTGCTGATCATCGCCTGCCCCTGCGCGCTGGGCCTGGCCACACCGATGTCGATCATGGTCGCGACGGGCAAGGCGGCGCAGGTCGGTGTGCTGTTCCGCGACGCCGAGGCCATCGAGCACATGCGCCGCATTGACACCCTGATCGTCGACAAGACCGGCACGCTCACCGAAGGACGTCCCGCTTTCCGTGAGGTCGTGGCCTTCAAGGGCTTCGATGCCGACCAGGTGCTGCACCTTGCGGCCAGCCTGGATCAGGGCAGCGAGCATCCGCTAGCCGATGCGATCGTCGCCGAGGCCCGGCGCCGGAACTTCGAGTTCGACCGCGTGGAGGGCTTCGACTCGGTGACCGGCATGGGCGTGCGTGGAGCCGTGGCCGGCCACGAGCTGGCGCTGGGCAACACCGCGCTCATGGAGGATCTGGGTGCCAACCCCAGCGTGCATGTCGAGGTGGCCGAGCGGATGCGCCGCGAGGGCGCGAGCGCCATGTTTCTGGCCGTCGACGGGCGCCTGGCGGGCCTGGTCGCGGTCGCGGACCCGATCAAGGACTCGGCCGCCGCCGCCATCAACGAGCTACATGCCGCCGGGCTGCGCATCATCATGGCCACCGGCGACGGGCTCACCACTGCCCAGGCCGTGGCCACCGAGCTGGGCTTGGACGAAGTACACGGCGAGGTCCGGCCCGAGGACAAGGCCGAGCTGGTGCAGCGCCTCAAGCGCGAAGGCCGGCGGGTCGCGATGGCGGGCGACGGCATCAACGACGCGCCGGCGCTGGCCGCCGCCGACGTCGGCATCGCCATGGGCACGGGCACCGACGTCGCGATGTCGAGCGCGCAGATCACCCTGGTCAAGGGTGACCTGCGCGGCATCCTGCGCGCCCGCAAGATCTCCCAAGCCACCGTGGCCAACATGAAGCAGAACCTGACCTTCGCGTTTGTCTACAACGCGCTGGGCGTTCCGGTCGCGGCAGGAGTGCTCTACCCCGCGTTCGGGATCCTGCTGAGCCCGATGGTCGCGGCGCTTGCGATGAGCCTGAGCTCGGTATCGGTGGTGGCCAATGCCCTTCGCCTGGCGAAGTCCGCGTCGGTCCCGGCGGGACCGACGACGGCCGCGTACAGCTCGAACTCTGGATAAAGGAACTGCTCCCGCGGGGCGCTGTCCACGATGGCCAGACTCGCAGGCGTGCGGCCGGACTGCTGCCGGGCATCGTCGAGCCAGGCGGCGACAGCCGCGTTGCGGGCCTTCGCCGCCGTGGTCCAGCTGCTCCACGCAGCCGGCGCGCAGGAGCGCACGGCATCGAGCATCACTGCATTGAGGAGCAGCCCGCCGGGATTGATGTTGACCTCGATCAACCGCGGGCCGTCGACGGTCAAGTGAAAGTCCTAACCCAGGACGCCGCCCGTCGAGCCCGGATCATGGGTTGCGATGTCGAGAGCCCATTACAGGATGTAATGGCGATATCGCGGGTTTCCTGCAAACTACGAAGACCGCCCGCCGCTGCGACACGCCCCATGGCGTCCAACGCAGCCCGGTCAACAAACGGGCATAGGGTGAAAAGAGGTGCGCGTGCACGGCGGGATCAGTCGCGAACTCCGGAAAGGCACCCCCGGATCGACTCGTGCAGACGGAGGATGTCGATCACTTCGCATGCACACCGCTGGTTGAGCGGCGCGCTTTCCAGGGTGGCACAGTCGATCTCGCAGCCTGTCTGTCCAACTATTACCGGAGTCCGCGGTTCAACCACAACAGGGATTGTTCTGTTGGATCGGTGGACATGGCACTGTTCCGAACGAGCAGAACACACAGCAGTCGCCTTGATGCGGACGCAAAACCGCTCCACAGCCCGTGCACTCATAGAAGAATTGACACGCTGTGATGGGCATTGTCTCGGTCGCCCGATGGCCGCACTCCGGGCAGGTCAAGATGCTTTCCAGCTTGATGTCACTCACCGCCAGTCCGCACCTTGGCCGGGAAGCCTGCCTCCGTGACTGCACGCGCGATTCCGGCTGCATCCGTCTGACTCGATTCGAACGTCACCGTGACTGTTTCAGCCCGGGTGTCCACCTTCACATCGGCCACGCCCGGCACCTTCTCCAGCGCCTTCCTGATGGTGATGCCGCAGGCGGGACAGGTCATGTTCTCAGCATCGAGCATTACTACGGTTGCGGGCGTCGCAAGAGCGGCACCGACCGACAGAGCAGCCACCAGGGCCAGTATCCACTTGTGCATCGTGCCTCCTACAAAATCCAGATGATGTAATAGGGAAACAGCAGCAACAGGACGATGAGGCCTGTCGCCAACCAGAGCCAACGTCGCCTGCGTCGCAGAGCGTCCGGGGCGATGCAACTGCCATCCACACCGCACCGTGCCGCCGGTCGATACAGCATCCAAAACGCCACGGCCAAGAACAGTAGGGCGGCGGCGCTGAACCAGGGCCTCAAGGGATCGAGAGCTGTCAGGGTGCTGATCCAGGCGCCACTGATGCCCAGCAGTACCAGCACCAGCGGCACGACGCAGCAGACCGATGCGCCAATGGCGGCGATGCTCGCGCCAACGATGGCTGGAACAGACGATTTGGTCGGGGTTGTTTGCATCAGAGCATACTAGCCTCTGTACCTAGGTACGGAGTCAAGCCGTGCGTCCGAACACGTTTACGATCAGCCGGCTGGCAGCGGCTGCCGATGTGCACGTCGAAACCGTGCGCTACTACCAGCGACGTAGGCTGCTGCGTCAACCCGAGCGACCCATAGGAGGCGTGCGTCGTTACGACGAAAACGATGTCAATCGGCTTCAGTTCATCCGGCGCGCTCAGATGATGGGATTCAGCCTCGACGAGATCGCTGGCCTGCTAGAGATCACAGGCGAACGTTCTTGCGAGCAGACCCGTCAGCTGACCGAGCGAAAGCTCGTCGATGTCCGTCTACGAATCCGCGAGCTGCGACAGCTGGAGAGGGATCTCGAACAGAAAATAGCGCGGTGCGCCCAAGTGCCGGCGGGAGAGTGCTGCCCAACCCTCGATTTTCTGGAGCGGCCAAGAAAGCCAGCTGCGACAGGCAGTTAGCTCACTTTCGGCCCGTTTTTATACGAATCCCTGCCGACCCTCAATTAAGCTCTTTTCAGCTTTTGGGGGAGGGGGACGCCGGGAGCTCGTGAATCATGTTCGCAGCGGGCCACCCGTGCAGCCTTTTAAGGCTTCGCGATTCCTCCGAGAGCGAAGCTCTTCGGAATGGGAGGAATAGCCTGCCTATCCGGGAAAGGAGGCGCTGAGCTTGCCCAATGAGTTGACCATCCCCTGGACGATGGCAATCTCAAAATCTTCACCGTCTCCGTCGTGAGTGCCTTTGTTCAAGTAGCGCCACGGTAGTTGCAATAGCTCGGTGAAAGCTTCTTGCCGCTGAGCCCATGCCTCCCCAGGGAGGCGCGCTTGTTCGATACCAGTGGCGACGGCCTTAGACAAGCCATCCACCAGATTCCTGAGTTCAGGCTCGCCAGTGGGGCCGCGTAGAAGAAGATTGAGCTGGCCTAGGTCAGCGTCCCGATTGGTCAAAGACTTCCACGTTTTGGCCGTGAGGTTCTCCAATGCTTGTCGGCTTGATGCCAGAGCCTGGCGCTCGTCGTTATTTTCCAAGCGTTCGATAGCTCGTCGCAAATAGTGCCGATCTGTGCCCCCAAACACACGGGGTTGATGATCACCGTCATGATGCTTGAGTATGTAAAGCGCTGAGGCGCCTTGGCCCAACCTCTGTTGGACTTGATTGATGAACTCGTTGCCATGACAGGTAATGACCATCTGCTTCTCACGCAGACGCGCATCGCCGAAAAGCGTGTCGCGGATGCCTTCGCGGTGGTCGTGATCGATAGCATTCACCGCGTCATCGAAGACCAGCAGCGGCAAGTTCAGCTTGATGTTCTTGGCCAACAAGATAGCCAGGCCCAAGCAGCGCAGATGTCCTTCACTCAAGACAGCCAAGGCATCGTGGCTCTTTGCAGGTGTGCCAGCGAAAGAGACCATGATTCGCTCGCCGCCGCGTTGTGGAAGCGTCAGGTCTGCCAGGATGTCATTCGCGTGGTCTTGAGGGTTGAAGCTGTTGTAAAGCTCCTTGGTGGTATCGCTCAAGTCCGCAAGCAATCCAGCAGGCAACCCATCGCGATACGCCCTTAAGGCAGTTAGGTAGTGCTCATAGCTCACCTGGATACGCACCTCGAGCTCGAGGGCCGTGGCCTCTGCTCCCACTTCCGCAATCAGTTCAGCGTTGGCCTCGGCGAACCCGTCAATCTTGGCTTGCTCTTCCACCACGTGGGCATCATGAAGCCGCCTGCGGGTGCGCAGTTCCTCAACCTGCTCTCTCACTTCTTCTAGCTGCTCAACTTCCGCTTGAAGGAGCGCTCTTTGGTTCTGCCGGTGACGGATACCCGCATCACGATCTTCCAGTGCCCGGATGTGTCGCAACACTGCCCGCCAGATGGCTGGCGTCATCAGTACAGTGGTCCAGACAGGCACCTCTTCTTCCTGCTCAATCCATTGCACCAGGTCCGCCATATCGTCACCGGTAAATGGCCTGAATCTATGGGCAGTTTTCAGTTGGTCGCGAAGCCACTTTGAGACTTGCGTGCACTTTTCAGCAAGGTCTCGCTGCTCTTGTTGGAGTTGAGCCAAGTCGCGCAACAGCTCAATGCCAGTTGCTGCCTTCTCAAAGGGGTTGCGGGTGACATTGTCCAGCGGTGTTTCGCACGCGGGGCATGCGGCGTGCTCACCTTGGAGGGCGTGCACTGCTCGATAGAGCTCGAGGAAGGACACCTGCTCCGCTCTGCCCGCCAAGTTGGCTGCACTCTGGGTGCGGTTTTTTAGATGCGACCGCAGAGACTTTCTGAGCATGGCCACGCCACTGGCGTCAGCTTCAGACAATGCGAGCAACTGTTCTTGTAATGCAGCATGGATTTGCTGCAAGCGCCCATCTTTCCCATGGAGTCCCAACCGCTCTAGAAGTAGAGCCCACGTCAATCCAGCCTCGAAACCATGCGCCAGCGCTTCTTGCTCCTCGTTGAACACCTGAAGCGCGGCACCGTTCCCCTTGATCTTCAGCCTTGCCGTCTCCAACGCTGCATTTTTGAGAGCCAGCTCGCCGGCCTTGGGCGTCGCCAGACGAAGCCTGCTGTCGAGGTCACCAGTGAAGTTCCCCACAAAGCTGTTGAAGCCGTCCAAGCCGAACAGCGCAGCAATGAGCGCGCTCGCCTGTGCGGGTGGCCGTGCGGCTAGGCGTGCGAAGCCTTCAATGCGGTTCTTTTCGATGATGGTGAAGCGCAGTGGCTCGGGATTGGGTTCCACGAGCACGCCATCGTCGGCGCCGGCAGACCACAGCCGCGGCGCGACGTGCTCACCAGCATGAAAGTTGTTGAAGTAGCCGTCCAAGTCCTCAATGCGCTTGGCGGTGGCCTCCTCGACATAGCCCAGCAGGGCGAACTCGATGGCTTCGCACAAGCTGCTTTTGCCACTGCCATTGGGCCCCAGGAACAACACAATGTTCTTGGACAAGTCGAACTGCTCTTCCCGTCGGAAGCCCCGGAAGGGGCCAACCGAGAGCTTCTTCAGTCGCGTCCAAGGAAGCGGCGCTGCCGCCCCGTTTGCAGGGGTCTCCTCGATGACATCCGTGGTGCCTGCGAGATCTCGCCGAAGGATTGGCGTGAGCGTGGTTGCACGCTGCCCGCCGTTGTTAACGGTGGGAATGATGGTGTCCAGGTTCGCATGCACAATCTTGGCAATGCGCCTGGCGTCTTCACTTGCTTGAGCGTCTCGCAGCCACTGCAAGAAACGTCCATATTCCTCATGCACAGCTGCCATCGACCAATGCCCCTTAGCGAATCCAAACACAAGCATGCGCTACGAGGGACCCGCCCAAGTCGCACCCCTGATACTAGCCCTTGACCAAACGCAAGTTAGCCCTTCCCGCAGCGGGCTCAGCCATTCTCGGCGCTCCACCCTTCAATGCATTGAGCATCAGCCCAAACGTAAGCTCGTTAATCTCGTCAGAAAAGATCGCTAGCTGTTGGGCAACGTCCGCTTTCGACAAGCCTTCTTCGCGAAGTGCACCGAATACCTTTTCAAGCACTAATGACTTCTCGTGCGGCACGCCTTCAGGCTCCGACTTGCGGTAGCCCGCTTGCGCCAGCTGGATGCAAAGCGTGCGGTAGGTCCAGTCAGTTGTCAGGCCAAGGGCATGCATCCGGTAGTTCAGCGCTGCCACGGAGACTGCCCAGTGCTTCTTGTGCCGGATGAGACTCGATAGCGTCGGGGCACGCGGCGCCATGGCAAGCACGCTCGCCCGCGGCATGAGGAAAGCGGACGCGAAGGCATTTGCCTCGCGCTCCAGGTCGGGACCATGGGGTTGGGCATGTTGGTGCAGCACCAGGTGGCCCAGCTCATGAGCGGCATCAAACCGGCAGTGTTCGGCTGACTTGAACGTATTGAGGAACACGTAGGGCCGGCCGCCACTCCACATCGAAAAGGCATCCACTTCCTTGGCATCGATTGCCAGGGAATAGACCCGGATGCCCTTGGATTCCAGCAGGGCAATCATGTTCTTGACCGGCAACTCGCCGATGCCCCAGTGAGCGCGCAGCATTTCTGCCGCCGTCTCCGGGGTCTGGGAAGAAGACGATGTCGGATAGGCTTCTGGCTCTTGAGCGTGCTCGTGCACGCTAACGGGGCGACTGTCCCCGCCCTCGCGCCCCAAATCCGGAACGTCCGGGTCTGGCAGGTCGAACCGCGCCTCAATCCATTCGTTCAACAGCAGGGCAACAGCGCCCGCACCAAGCGCAGTGTCGCGCTGGCTGGCTGTCATCTTCGAAAGCGAACGGAAGCTCGCCACATCAGGGTGAGGAACTTCCGGGTCCACACCAAAGAAAAAGGCTTCGGGGAACCGAAGCGCTTCTGAAAGTTTTCTAAGCGTATTGGCCTCTGGTTCTTGGGAGCCCGTCTCGTAGTTGGAGACGGATTTTTCTGTTACCCCAATTTTTTCGGCCAACTCACGCTTCTTCATCCCTCGCCGTTTGCGGGCGAGGGTAAGCCGTAGAGCATTGAACATAGCAGCCTCGTCACGCTTTGCGGCGGATCTCAATGTCGATGTCAGGACCACCCGGCTGGAGGATTTCCACCAGGTCATCGTCAAACGAAATGCTACCGAGCACGATGCGTTCCGACCACGACGTGATCTTGCCGTCATTACCGATTTCAGCCGGCAATGACAGTTCAAAGCGGATCTCACCCTTGGACGTATCCGTGTGGTGCATCAATATCCACGTCTGGTTGCCCTCGGCGTCGTCCTTGATTTCTTGCATGAACTCTTCGAAGAGCACCATCTGACGATTCGCCTCGATGGCCTCAACGGTGTTGCGGCCCTTCTTCGAACGGTTCGACGGATGGGCATACGGGTTGCCCGTCCCCTCGTCGCCCGAGGCCACCGCGATAGCCAGGTTCAACGACTCGTTCACGGTCACCGGGAAGCTGCCGACATCCTGCCGGATCCAGTCCAAAGGCCTCAGCTGGTCCCTCAGGGCGGCAACAACCTCGCCCCACATGACCAAACCCGGGAAGTTGCGGGGGTGGTTCAAGGTCAACCGGGTGCGCTGCAGGTGCCCCTGATAGATGGCTTCGCGGAGCGCCACCTCGGTGACCCCCAACTGTTCCAGGCGGCTGACGATTTCTTCGGGAGCGTCGTAAAGGATGTTCTGGAGCATCGGGGGCCTGCCTCGGGGGACTTCCGATAATCCTACCTCATTTGAGGAAGGAAAACAAGAAGTTTGCGCTGCACGCTGACCAGCACCCTGCCATGCTCCGCCAGCATCTCACGCGTCCTCGGCGCCAAATTGGCCCAATTCAGGCCAGCACGGCATCGCCAGCAACCTCACAAACCTATGATATTCAACGTCTTTCCAGCTGGAGCCCAGCCAATCTCAGCCACAAGAAGTGCTTGTGCGCGCATCGCCTCCCTCTCGACTGAGCCAACCGTTCTTGCCTCGGTTGGCCACCGGTAGACTGGACCCCTAGTGCCACAGGGGGTTGCATGGGGATCGTCGCTGAGTTCGCTCGTTACAAGGCCAAGCTGGCCAACCACTTCTGGGCCGTTTCTGCGCTAACGGATACCGAGCTGGTCGCCAGCCTGTGGGAGCACCGCATCAAGGTCGTGGGCGGCCAATGGGTCTACCAGGACCACTTGTCCCGGTGGACGGGCAACGGCACCAAGCTCATGGGCGAGCACTTGGCCCAGGCCGTGGCCGAAGGCCGGCCCGTGCGCATCGTCAAGGCCACCACCGACAACGTGCCCCTCATCGAGGGCGGTGGGGACGGCTCCAAGGCCAACAACACCTTCAAGGCGCGGCCTGAGTGGGTGGGCAAGATGACAGCGTTCGATGGGGACAACTTCACCATCGTTTTCGACAAGGTAAGCCCATGAATGTGGAGCCTCACACAACGCTGAAACTTCTCAAGGCGTTCTCCCGAATCGAGTTTGCCCTCAAGCAAATCCCGGAGTTCGTCAATGGCGCCGTCGGCGAGACGCCGGACACGCAATGGTCAGCGTTCTACGTCCATGTGCGCCGGCACATCCAGAATCAACTGTCACAGGAAAACAAGGACCTTCTGTTGGGCACCGGCTCCAATGACCCGCCCCCGATGAAAATGCAGGTCAGCGCACAGCGCCGTATCGAGTTCGTGGATGCCCCATTGGGTGACGGGCCTGAGGGCGATCGTTTGATGGATGCTGCTCGCCGGGTGCGCAACAACCTCGTGCATGGCGGCAAGGAGCATCCTCGGCAACAGCGATACCCAGGCCATGACGATAAGCTGGCACGCGCCGCCATCGATGTCATGTTTTTGGCCATGGCATCGCATCCCGAAGTGTTTCAGCTCGCCTTTTACGACTGATGGCGGCGCTCGACCTTTCCCAACCTGCTACGTGGGCTGGCGAGCTGCGCGAGGTCCTCAATGAGTTGCGCCCGCTGTTCCGCTCGTGGGAGTTGAAGCTACCAGACCGCGCCGCGCCCGCGTTCGATGCAGCTATTCGCACGCTTGGCGAAGCTCTCATGCCGCATGCCCTACGTGGTTACCACTTCACCCGATTGACCGAAGAAGAAGCGGTGCACATTCGCGAAAACGGGCTGGAGGTGCTCAGCATCGGGTTGCTGGAAAGACGCATTGCGGCCCAAGTCACGCGAGGCAAGCTTGCCGAAGAGCACGCGCAACGTTTGCTTGCGAACAACCAGGTGCGCGATAGCAACCGGTCCGGCAAGGCGTGGTTCTGCTTTTACCCAGCGCACGAAGTCCGAGAGTATGGCGTTCGCTACCTGCTCGAACTCTGGGGCGGTGAAGCACTCTACAACTTCAACGCCGAAGACCCGGAGCTCGGCCCTGTTCTTAAATCCATGGGAAGCCCTGCACTGGTTGAAGCGGTAGTGCCCGTGGCGTTCCTTTCCACGACGAATGGCCTGGCATTAGCCGTAGCACGGCTTGACCTGATTCACCAAGGCATCGGGTCAAGTGAGTACCCGGACAAGTTTGAGGACTACTCCATACAAACCTTGGAAGCCTCCATGGTGCGTCGCGTCGTGCTCCATCCTGGCAGCGAGTTCCTTGAGCTCACCCAGTGCCAGCAATGGTATGAGCCGTTGACCTAGGACCAAGGCGAATCATCAGACGCAACCCTTGGCCGCCATCGAAGTCGTGCCAGTGCCGGCAACGATAGGGTGATCGAGCACCCGGAAGTCGATGCGGAGGTGGATCTTGACTACGGCCAGACCGCGTTCCCGGACCGTCTCGTGGGCCGTTGCCATGACGCGCCGATGGAGCACGTCTTCTCTTTCGATCCGGTACGCCTTGTCGGATAGCCTCTGCTGGATGCGCAAGATATTTACCGGGGTTCAAGACTTTAGGCCCAGCCTACCATTGATAAATCAATCTAATCCCTCCGCTATCTTTCGATGCTGATTTACTGCGGCAGCGTCAATTCGACTCTTTCTTGCTCCAATGCCTTGTTTGGCAACTCCTGTAGATTCAACCACCCCGCTTGAATTGCCGACGACCTCATCGCATTTCCCACTGTTTCCGATACATGTTTGCCTTGCCCGTGTATCGTTAGATCCATCAGCCATGGTTGAAGGAAACTATCAGCCGGCAGCGCAACTTCTTTCAGTCGCGCTGCGATCCGGAATCCTCCAAGGTCGATATCTCCCCAGTGATAGAAAACTGTCGACGCAGGAAGATCTCGGGTCAAACGACGAAACCCTGCCACCCATGCGGGCGATGGCATACCCCCGGTGAATACCACGACTCCATCATCCCGCCCCTTCAGCGCCTCTGCAGCCAAGTGGAACGTCGTCAGGTTTTCGATCGTCAGCACCCATGCTGGCTTCGCTATCAACCCTCGCACGCTCTGTGGTGCCACGCCCACATATGGCCGCACGATCGTGCAGTCAGGACCTTCCTGCATCGTTATGGCACCAACGCCGGCGACCATCAGCGGGAGTGGCTGCTTGACCAGACCGAGCGTCCTGAGCACTTCCCACTTGCCGCGCGAGCGGCTCGATAGCCCCTCACCGGACAAGACATCAAGCTGTGGAAGGAGTTGCTCGATCCGCTTGGTATCCGAGAACAGATGTCCGCTGAGGACACGAAGGACCTGATCCTCCCCGGGCCTGGCCGCCAGTGCATCGAGCACTTTCAAGGCATCCTGCCAGGAGTGCCAAGAGTCCGGCCCCAAAGAGCGAACGCGCCGAAGCGCCGCCCAAGCTTCCAGGACCTCACCCAGTCGTGGGTACCTATCCAGCCACGGCGCCAACTCAACGCTGGCAACTTGCAGTTGATCCAGATTGGTGGCCACCCCGAGGAGACTTGCCAGCGCATCCACGTCACGCACGCGCACCCATTCCAAGGGGCGATCATCACCACCTTGGTCACCCCACCCAGCATCAACCGCGCCACGCTTGACGGCGTCCTGAATCTGACCGTGACCCCGCATGCGCTCTTCGAAGTCTTCCCTCCAGTAGACGGAGTTCGTCGGCTTCACGTTCGTCTTCTGTGCGGCTGTGGTGGATCTGGTCACCCGCTTGCGCTCACCGCGTTGCAACTGCTCCCGCAGGACCGTCTCGACCCAAAGGCACAGAGGCGCCGCGCCGGTACAGGTCAATCCGCCCAGCGCTGGTGCTGCCGTCACCGTGGAGAAAGGTGATCGGCCGCTCGAACATGTAGTCCTGCTCCGCCGTGGGATGCGGGACGTCGACCTCGAGCAGGCGGCAGAGGTCAATCAGGAAGCTCTGGGAGGTGGAGAGCTCCGAGGCCGCGACACCTTGCCAGCGGGCGATGAAGGCTTCAGCCGCAGCCTGGGCTTGGGATCCTGCTTCCGTACTTGCGGCGTCTGGCACGTGGGCCCCCTGCCCTGCGCATCCTGGCGGTCAATACAGGATACGACACCATGCCTGTTGCGGGTCTCTCGCCCTTGGGCGGCACTCTTCCGCCCTCCAGATCGGCCCAGGTGCCCTAGCCCACCGACCGCTTTCGGCCAGAAGCGGACGTTCTGGCTGACCCGAACTGCCGCTTCGAATCCACTCTTTCAGAAGGTCGGCAGGGATTCGTGTAAAAAACGGCCAAAGGTGAGCTAACTGCCTGTCATAGCTGACTTTCTTGGCCGCTCCAGCCACGCGTCAGAACGGAGCATTTCTTCTTCGAGGACCGGACAACGGGCCGTAACTCGTTATTTCACCTCGTCCCGGTAACTCCGCCAAGCCATGCGGAGTACCCGAGCGGAGGACCGCAGAAACATCAGCAACAGTCCACCGGCGATGACCAGATCGGGCCAGCCGGCATCGAACAGCCACACGCCGGCGGCTGCCAGCAGCACCGCAACACCCTCGTACAGGTCATTGCGCGAGCACTCCCAGGCCGATGACATGTTCACGTCGCCAAAGCGGTACGGGGTAAGCAGCCACAGGCACAAGGCGTTGAACGCAAGATTGATCACGGCGGCGATGCCGATGGCCTCGAAGATCGGCACCTCCGGGTGGGCCAGGCGCCAGCCGATCTGGATGGCGACCGCAACCGCGGCACCGAGGATCAGCAATCCCTTGAACAACGCCACCCTGGCCTTGGCGCGCAGGCTCGCGCCGATCACTGCCAGGCTCAGCAGATAGGTCAACGCATCACCGAGGTTGTCGAGGCTGCCCGACAGCAACGAGGACGAGCCGCTGTAGATCGCTGCGGTGATCATCATCACGAAGCTGGCGATGTTGATTGCCAGCACGATCATCAACACGCGCCGCTGCCCCGCCTCCAGGGCGCGGATATCCACCGTGCTTCCGCAGCCGCACGAATCACTCATGATCATGTCTCCGAGTCGAGCGGGCGTCCGAGGATTTGCGGCCCGCTTCCAGGTCGGCGATCCTAAACCCCGGAGTCGCTACAGAGTCAAGCCCATGAAGATCGGAGAGGTCGCGGAGCGCAGCGGGTGCCATCCCGAAACCGTGCGCTACTACGAGCGCATCGGGTTGTTGCCTGCCCCGCCGCGCACGGCGGGCGGGTATCGCGACTACCGTCCCGCCGACGCGGATCGGCTGCGCTTCATCAGCCGCGGACGCGAACTGGGCTTCTCGCTGGAGGAGATCCGCAGCCTGCTGGGCCTGGCCGAAGACGACGGGTTGTCCTGCCAGGATGTCGACCGTCTTGCCCGCGGGCACCTGCTGGACATCCGGAACCGGCTAAACGACCTTCAGCGGATGGCCTCGGAGCTCGAACGGGTGATTGGCAGTTGCAGCGGCGGCGAGCGCGGCCAGTGCGCCATCCTCGACACGCTGCGCCACCCGCCATCCTAGGTCGGCACTCAAGCGTCCTCTTCGCCACGGGCATCCTGCAGGATCTCGATGCCCCCTTTCAGGGCGATCGCCGCCACTGCGAGCCCCACGACGAGGTCGGGCCAGGCCCGCCCGGTCCACAGCACCAGTCCGCCACCCACGAGCACGCCTGCGTTGGCGATGAAATCGTTGGTGCTGAAGGTCGTCGCGGCACGCACGTTCACATTGGCCTGCCGGATTTTCTTGAGCAGCCACACGCATGTCGCGTTTACCAGGCCGGCCCCCAGCGCCATCACCATCATCGTCGTACCAATGGGCTCGGCGTCACCCAGGAACCGACGGCCCACGTCGACCAGGATCCCAGCGGCGAACAGGATCAGCAGCCAGCCGGACACTTTGGCCGCCGACCGTTTCCAGGCTTGTGAGCGACTGAGTGCGAGCAGGGTGATGATGTAGACGGCGCTGTCGGACGCATTGTCCAGTCCATTTGCGATCAGAGCGCTTGAGCCGGCGGCGACGCCCGTGACCCCGAACCCCGCGGCAAGCGCGAGGTTCAGGGCGAGGACGATCAACAGGATCCGGCGCTGGTGCGCGTCGTGTATCTCGATCTTCTCTTCACTCAACTCAGTGGGCCTCCAGTTGCGGCTTCGCTGCGTCGCCGCGATGCAGAAGACGGTAAAGGGTGGGCAGGACAAGCAGGGTGAGCAGCGTTGAAGACACGATCCCGCCGATCACGACGGTGGCGAGCGGACGCTGCACCTCCGCGCCCGCGCCGACATTGAGCGCCATCGGGACGAAGCCGAGCGACGCCACGAGGGCAGTCATCAAGACCGGCCGCAGCCGCCCGAGCGCGCCGTTGAAGACCGCGTCGTCCAGCGACTGGCCTTGTTCGCGCAGGTTGCGAATGAAGGCGATCATGACCAGGCCGTTGAGCACGGCCACGCCGGACAGCGCGATGAAGCCGACACCTGCGGTGATCGACAACGGGATACCGCGCAGAGCCAGTGCGGCCACGCCGCCCGACAGCGCCAGCGGCACGCCGCTGAACACGATCACCGCGTCCCTGGCCGAGCCAAAGGCCATGAACAACAGGCCGAAGATGAGGACCAAGGTCACTGGTACCACTACTGCGAGCCGTTGGCTGGCCGAGATCAACTGCTCGAACGTGCCGCCGTAGTCGATCCAGTAGCCCTCGGGTACGTTCACCTGCTGCCCGACGCGCTGCTGCAGCTCTTCGACGAAGCTACCCAAGTCGCGATCACGCACGTTGGCGGTGACCACCACCCGGCGCTTTCCATTCTCACGGTTGATCTGGTTGGGCCCCAGCAGGCTCTCGATCTGCGCGACCTCCCGCAGCGGCACGGTCCGCGCGCTCGCCCAACTGGGTTCCAGGCTCGACCGGTCCGCGTTCGCCACGTCGGGCAAGGGGATCGGCAGATCCTCGAGGGCGGTCGGATCGACGCGCATCTGTTCCGGCAGTCGCACCACGATGTCGAAGCGGCGGTCGCCCTCGAACAGCTGGCTGGCCACCTGGCCACCGACCGCAGTGGCAACGGTCTGCTGCACGATCCCCGGATTCAGGCCGAAGCGCGCAAGCGCCGCGCGGTCCGGGACGATCGTCAGCAGTGGCAAGCCGGTTGCCTGTTCGGTGTTGACGTCGACCGCGCCCTCGACCTGCCTGGCAGCCGCCTCGACCTGTTCGGCCACTTCGACCAGCGTGTCCAGGTCGTCACCGAACACCTTGATCGCCACATCCGCACGCACCCCCGAAATCAGCTCGTTGGTCCGCATCTCGATCGGTTGCGAGAACTCGTAGTTGTTGCCTGGCAGCGTGGCCACTGCGGCTTCGATTTCGTCGATCAGAACGTCCCTGGGCTTGCGTGGATCGGGCCATTGCCCGCGTGGCTTCACCATCAGGTAGGAGTCCGCCACGTTCGGTGGCATCGGGTCGGTGGCCACCTCAGCCGTGCCGACCCTGCTGAAGACCCGCTCCACTTCCGGAACCTGCACCAGCCGTTCCTCCACGGCCACTTGCATCTTCACCGACTGCTCCAAGCCCGTTCCGGGAATGCGGATCGCTTGCATGGCGAGGTCGCCCTCGTCCAGGCTGGGAATGAACTCGCTGCCCAGGCGCGTGGCGACCAGCAGGGACACGACGACCAGTATCAGTGCCCCGCCAAGGACCCAGTTCTGACGACGGAGTGACCACGCAAGCAAGGGCTCATAGCGTCGGCGCGTCCACTGGACCAGCCGGTTCTCCTTCTCCTCGACGCGGTTGCCCATGAAGATCGCGATGGATGCGGGAACGAAGGTCAGCGACAGCACCATCGCGCCGGTGAGGGCCAGCACCACGGTGATCGCCATGGGATGGAACATCTTTCCCTCGATCCCGGTCAGCGCGAAGATCGGCAGGTACACCGCGGCGATGACGAACATGCCGAACAGGCTGGGCCGGATGACTTCGACCGTGGCGGTGGCGGTCAGTTCATTGCGCTCGTCGCGTGTGAGCGCCCGGCCAAGCCGATGCTGCATCTCGCCGAACCGGCGCAGGACGTTCTCGATGATGATGACCGCGCCATCGACGATCAGGCCGAAGTCGAGTGCACCTAGGCTCATCAGGTTGCCGGAGACGCCGCCGCGCACCATTCCGGTGATGGTGAACAGCATCGCCAGGGGGATGACGGCGGCGGTGATGAGTGCGGCGCGGACATTCCCCAGCAGCAGGAACAGGACCACGATGACCAGCAGGGCGCCCTCGATCAGGTTCTTCGAGATGGTCTGCATGGTGCGTTCGACCAGCACGGTGCGGTCGTAGACCGCCGTCGCGGTCACGCCTTCCGGCAGGCTCGCGTTCGCGTCCTGCAGCTTCGCCGCCGCGGCCTGCGCGACGCTGCGGCTGTTGGAGCCCACCAGCATCGACACGGTGCCCAGCACGACCTCTTCGCCGTTCTGGGTGGCCGCGCCGGTACGAAGCTCCGGGCCTTCACCCACCTGCGCCACGTCGGCCACCCGGATCGGCAGGCCCTCGCGCCGGTCCAGCACGATGTTCCGGATCTCGTCGACGCCGCCGACCTGGCCGGGCACGCGCACCAGGTACTGCTGGCCGTTGCGCTCGATGTAGCCGGCACCCATGTTCTGGTTGTTGGCGGCGACCGCGTCGACGATGTCCTGCAGCGTGAAGCCGAGTGCGACCAGCTTGGACGGGTCCGGCGTGATGTGGATCTGCCGCTCGAAGCCGCCGATCGTGTTGACCTCGGTCACTCCCGGTATGTTGCGCATCTGCGGCCGGATGACCCAGTCCTGCAGGGTGCGCAGGTCGGTGGCGGTCCACGGCGTACCGTCCGGCTTGGCCGCGTCGGGTGCAGCGTCGACGGTGTACAGGAAGATCTCGCCCAACCCGGTCGAGATCGGCCCCATTTCGGGCTCCAGTCCCTCGGGAATCTGCGAGCGGATCTGCTGCAGCCGCTCGGCCACCTGCTGCCGGGCGAAGTACAGGTCGGTGCCGTCCTCGAACACCACGGTGATCTGCGACAAGCCGTAGCGTGACAGCGAGCGCGTGTAGTCGAGCCGCGGCAGGCCGGCGAGTGCCGTCTCGATCGGATACGTGACCCGCTGTTCGGACTCCAGCGGCGAGTAGCCGGGCGCTTCGGTGTTGATCTGCACCTGGACGTTCGTGATGTCCGGTGTTGCATCGATCGGGAGCCGGGTGAAGCTCCAGATGCCTACTCCGATCAAGCCCAGGGTCAGCACCAGCATCATCCAGCGATGCCGGATCGAGAACCGGACGATCCGCTCCAGCAGGCCGGACTGGTGGGCTGCGGCGTCAGTCGTCATCCGACGCCCCCGCCTTGCCGATGTCCGCCTTGATCAGGTAGCTCTCCGCGACCACAACATCCTCGCCCACGCTCAGGCCCGCGCGGATCTGCACCTGCGTGGTATCGCGGGCGCCGGTTTCGACGTGTCGGGTCAGGTAGGTCTCGCCCTCACGTACGAACACGGCCTCCCGGCCATCCATCGACTGCAGCGCCGTCAACGGCACCATCAGGTCCACCGGCTCCTGCGCGACCGTGATCCGCGCCTTGACCGCCGTTCCCGGCCGCCATTGGTTGTCGGCGTTGTCGATCGTTGCGCGGGCCACCGTGCTCTGGCTGGCGGTGGCCATGCCCGGCAGCACGCGTTCGAGCGTGGTTCGGACCGTCTCGCCATCGCTCATGCGGGTGACCGCCACCGGCACGCCGGGCTGGATGTGCTGGGCGTCCGCGCCAAAGATGTGGAGGTCGACCCAGAGCTGCGAAAGATCGGCGATTTCGAACAGGGGCGCACCCTCGCTGGCCAGGCCACCGACCGACGCACTGCGCTCGACGACCACGCCGGAGATGGGCGCGGCGACGCTGTAGGTGCTCAGGCTCAGGTTGCTCTCGATCGTCGCCAGTGTCTGGCCGGCGCGAACCTGGTCTCCGACATTGGCGCGCAGTGAGCGGATCGGGCCTGGGAAGCGGGCGGTGACCTGCGCGACCCGACCTTCGACCGGGGTCAGCAGGCCTTGTACCTCATGCTCGTCGGCGATCACGCCGGGGCCGACCGGCCGCGTCTGGATACCGGACTTTTCGGCAATTTCGGCAGGGATGACCGTGCTGGCGATTTCACCCGCTTCATGACCGTGTTCGTCGGCCTCGGTGCCGTGGTCGGCGGCCTCGTCAGCATGGGCGTCGTTTGCCGGCTGGCTAGGCTGGTCCGGCTCACCACTGCAAGCCGCCAGGCTCAAGGCCAGCGCCAATGCCGGGATCAGGTGGACAGGCTTCATGGGGTTGCTCCTTGGTTGTCTTGCGGGCCCGGGCCGGCGACGAATGCCTGGCCGGTCAGCCGCTGGATCTCGATCAGGGCGCGCTGGGCTTCCAGCGCAGCTGCCAGCTGTTGCTGCCGTGCGGCGGCGCGCTCCGCCTGCAGGCTCGACCACTCCAGATAACTGGCGGCGCCTGCGCGGTACGCGGTGGCGGCCGCTGCTTCGGCCTTGGCCAGACGTGGAAGCACGTCCTCACCCAGCCGCTGTGCTTCCAGGCGGGCCACCCCGAAGCGGCCATGCGCCTCAGCGAGGGTGGAGTAGAGCGACAGCCCCACGGCCTCCCGTTCGATTTCCAGCGCTGTCAACTCGGCGCGTGCGGCACGGATGCCCGGTTGTGCCCGGCGGGTGGTGCCCAGCGGGATCGAGACACTGCCGACCAAGCCGAAGTCATCGCCGTCCGCCATCCGTCGCACGCCCACCTGCCAGTCGAAGTCCGGGGTCGCTTCGCTGCGTGCCAGCTGCAGGCGTGCCTCGCCAATGCGCTGCTGATCGACGAACTGCGCGAGCTCGGGAGTGCGTTGCAACCAGTCGGCGAGTACCGCGAAGTCCGCGATCTGGGGCACGGCGAGCAGATCGCCCCCGAGGATCTCGAATGCGGGATTTCGCTCGCCCCACAGGGCCGCGAGATGCTGGCGGGCGGCCGCCTGACGTTGCCGGGCGCGAGCGCGATCCAGTTCCGACCGCGCGAGGGCGGCCTGGGCGGTGAGTACGACCGATTCCGGCGAAGCGCCGGCCTCGTGACGCCGGCGCGCCGCAGCAACGGTGCGTTCGCGCTGGTCGACGTCCAACTGCGCAAGCTCGCCTTCGCGTTGCGCACCGACGACCGCCAGGTAGCGGCGGGCCACTTCGGCCAGGAGATCCAACCGCTGCGCCTCGCGCTCGATGGCCAGCGCGTCGATCCGGCTTTGCGCGAGCGTGCGGCGGGCATCGAGCTTGCCGCCGCGCTCCAGCACGGAGGCGAGGCTCAGCGTGATCTCGGCGCCATCCAGGCCGCTGGCCGGGCCGGTACCGAGCACGTTCTCGACCTCGGCTCCAGCGACCAGCGCCGGGCGCAACGAGGAGCGATCCAGTTCGGCTTTCAGGGCCTCATGGCGGGCACCAAACAAGCGTAGATCGGGATGGGCGTCGGCAACGCGAAGGAAAGCGTCGTCCAGGGTGAGGGGGTCGGCGGCGTGCGTGGGGAATGCCACGGCACACACGGCGACGAACGCGGCCAGGGCCGCTGATCGCAAACGCATGGGGGTTGCTCCGATGAATCGAATTGACGGGAGTCGGCATCAGGCCGACGGCGCGGTCATCCGAAGATCGGAGGCTTGAATAGGCTCGGCAGACGCAAGGCGGCCGGGGGCGATGCTTTTTCGACCCCCATTCGACCGGCGACCGGTCGAGTAGAAAATGAATCCAGGACCGGCAACACGGCCGCGGCTGAACCACAGCAATGGGCGAAATCCAGTAACAGGTGCAACGTCTCCGATCCGTCTTGATCGTGCGCGTCCGCCGCGGCGAACTCCGCGCCCGGATCGTTGGCATGCGGGCCGTGGCTGTGCGCGCCCGACGGATCGTGCGCGAGCTCATGCATTTCGCCAGCGGCTGTCATCACCGGTTGGAACGCCAACCCCAACGCAAGCACACCCAGCACGACGACGCGCAGGAGCGGCAACAAGAAGCGGGGATGCAGGCGGGTCATGGCCGCGCAGGGTACCTGCGGATGATGGGGTTATACAATTCCGCTGAATGCGTCGAGAGGGCTACAGGGAAAAGGCGCGTTCCAGTTGTCGGCCATGGCACCGCTTGTACTTGTTTCCGCTGCCGCACTGGCACGGCTGGTGATCGCGCAGCCCCGACGACAGTGCGTGTCCAGGAACTGGTGCGCCTGCTGCAGCGGTTCGATTTCATGCGCGGGGACACTGACCTCGCCGGGAGCCGCCGGGATGCCCCGGCTCAGTCTCTTCCTGGGGGCTCTTGCCGTTGCATGGGCTGCTAGCCCTTCGATGGCAGACAGCAATACCCGGACTGCGCTCTACGAGGTCATGCGGTCGGGCTTGGCTGCCTGAGTGATCCGTGGGACGAAGTGGTGCGCGATGTTCCAACGAGACGTCCGCTTTGGGTCGGAAGCCGCACTTCCCTACCCCCGATAAACATCCCTGGTCGGTGCCGAAAACGCAGATTTCATCCTCAACATGGACTAGGTTGCACTACGGACTGCGCCGAGCTTGGAGTGACGCTGCGTCCTCCACCCCCCTTAGGAAGACGCGCCAACCGAAAGCGGCCGCTATGCCCACATGCGGCGGGGGGCGCCTGCTGACGGAGCTTAGCTTCCTCAACATCTTGACCTGGCGACTGGCTCCTGGCGCGTTCAGACGCCCCGTCCTGGTGAGTTAGTAGTATTACTACTCATCGCAGACGGTGAGACTCGCAACCGGCACGGTGCGCACCGTCGCTGGAGCCTTCCCATGTTCACCCTGCTCGACCCACCCGCATCGTTCGCTGGCTATGCCGCAATCGATCCGCCCCTGGTGCCGCTGCCGCTCGGCGCGGCTACTGCCCGTCTGGGGTTCCCCTCCCCGGCGGAGGACTTCGAGGAAGACAGCCTCGACCTCAATCGCCTGCTGATTCGCAACGCGCCGGCCACTTACGTCTACCGGGCCAGCGGCCACTCGATGGCACGCGCCGGGATCCTCGACGGAGACTTGCTGATCGTCGATCGCTCCGTCGAACCCCGCACCGGCAGCCTGGTAATGGCGGTCTGGGAGGGCAACCAGCCCACCTGCAAGATCCTGCTGATTGCCGAGCACCACATCGAGCTCCACTCGGCCAACCCTGAGGTGCCGCCGATCATCATCGAGCCAGGGACCGAGGTGGAACTGTTCGCCGTGGTGAGCATCGCTCGCCAGGTCAAGCGCGCTGCGGTGCCCCGTGCGTCCCGTTCGTGACCGCCGGCGGGAGGCCGCCGCACTCTACGAATACCCGGAACACCTGCGTCCCGAGATCGACGCGCTGCCGCGCGCACCGGGCGTCTACACCTTCTTGGGCAACGAAGAGGACGTGCTGCCGCTCTACATCGGCAAGTCGATCGACATCCGCAACCGCGTGATGGATCACCTTCGAACGCCCGAAGAAGCGAGGCTGCTTCGGCAGGCCCGGCGGATCAGCCATATCCGCACCGCCGGCGATATCGGCGCCCAGCTGCTCGAGGCGCAGATGATCAAGGCGAGCCACCCGCTCTACAACCGCAAGCTGCGCCGCACGACGCGGCAGTTCTCTATTGAACTGCACCGCGGGAAGGTCACTGTGGTCAACTCAGCGGACATCGACCCGGCACGCGCACCCAAGCTCTACGGGCTGCATTCCAGCCCTCGGGCGGCAATGACGTCCTTGCGCCGCCTCGCCGACGAAAACCGCCTTTGCTACACGCTGCTCGGCATCGAGCGCGGGGTACCGGGCCGTCCGTGCTTCCGCGCGATGCTCAAGCAATGCGCCGGCGCCTGCCACGGTGCCGAGACACTGGGCGAGCACGAGGAACGCTTGCGGCTGGTGCTGGACGACCGGCAGGTGTCGGCCTGGCCGTACCAGGGCGCGGTGGCATTGGAAGAGCGCGGCGAGGACATGCGCCAGTACCACGTCGTGCGCGACTGGCAGTACATCGGCAGCGCAACCACGCTCACTGCCGCGCGGCGCATCCGCAGCTCGACCGGCCAGTTCGATCGCGATGCCTACCGGATCCTGCGTGCGCCTGTCCTCGACGGCGCCCATCGCATCGTGCCGCTGGCAGCCTGACATGTTCGCCTTGGTCGACGGCAATAACTTCTATGCAAGCTGCGAGCGCATCTTCCAGCCACGCCTGCGCGGTGTGCCGCTGGTGGTCCTGTCGAACAACGACGGCTGCGCGATCGCGCGCACGGCCGAAGCCAAGGCACTCGGCATCAAGATGGGGCAGCCCGCGCACGAGCTGAAGCAACTTGTGAAGCACCAGGGCCTGCAGATGCGCAGCGCCAACTTCGCGCTCTATGGCGACATCAGTGCCCGCGTGGTCACCATCCTGCGCGATGAGGCGCCGCGCGTGGAGGTCTACAGCATCGACGAGTCATTCCTCGACATGACCGGCATCCGCGATCGCGAGGCCTTCGCGCATCGACTGCGCACGAAGGTGCACCGCTGGACGGGCATCCCCAACTGTATCGGGATCGGCCCCACCAAGACGCTGGCCAAAGCGGCCAACAAGGCGGCCAAGTCCGGCGCGGGCGTTGTCGACCTGACGGAGCCAGATCGTCGCGCGCAGGTGCTGGCGACCTTTCCCACGACAGATCTCTGGGGCGTCGGCGGCAAGTGGGGCATGCGCCTGGCCAACATGGGCATCACCACAGCAGCGCAGCTGCGCGACGCACCGCCCGACACGATCCTGCGCGAGTTCGGCGTGGTGCTAGCGAGAACGCAGCGCGAGTTGCAGGGCCACGTCTGCATCGAACTCGAAGACGTGGCCCCCGACAAGCAGCAGATCATGGTGAGCCGATCGTTCGCCGAGCGCGTCGAGGACCACCAAGCCGTCGCACAGGCACTCGCCACCTTCGCGGTGCGCGCCTGCGAAAAACTCCGGAAGGCCGGGCTCGTCGCCGGCGGCGTGTGGATCTTCGTACACAGCGATGTGTTCCGCGTAGAGCTGCCGCAGCACCACGTCAACCGATCGATCAGCCTACCGGTCGCGACCGCTGATAGCCGAGCAGTGCTGTCTATCGTCACCCGTCTCCTTCATGGCGCTCTCAAGCGGGGAGTCGGCTACAAGAAAGCGGGCGTCGCACTGCTCGACCTCGGCCGGCCTGAGCAGCGGCAAGCCGACCTGTTTGCCTCAGGGTCGGCAGGAAATTCGAAACTGATGGAGACGCTCGACGGCATCAACCGCAAGTTCGGCCGAGGCGTCGCCGGCCTGGGCGCCACGGGCTGGAAGGAGCGGCCCGATTGGGGCATGCGTCAGAACATGCTCTCGCCCAACTACACCACTCGTTCCAGCGACCTTCCCCTCATCAAGTGCTGATTGCTTGTCGCATTGACCACGGCGCCATGTCTGCGCCCCTACCCTGCTTTTCAGCCCCATCAGGACCGATCCCATGTGCTACTCCGCCCAGGTCTACGCCGAGCTCAAGCGCTATCAGCGCCTCTTCCCCGAGGTGAAGATGGACGTCGAGACCTACGTGAAGACCTTCTGGTGGGATCGCGGCAAGAATCCGATGGCAAAGGCGCCGCGGGCGCTGATCCGGGAGCTGCAGGAGCTCGGGCCACCTGATCTTGTGGCGAATCTTCTACGGGCCGATGCGGCCGCCATCTCTGCGCTCGAGCAGGAAGTGTTCGCCCAGCGCCGGCGCGTTGCCGACGCCGAGCGGAAGCTGCTGACCAAGGTCACTAAGAAGGCCCAGGAGGACGTGCGAATCGGCTCGACCAAAGTCGAGCTTGCGATGGCGCGCATTGCGGCGCTCAAGCGCACCGAGGCCCAGCCTGCCGACAGCCGCATCTTCCCGGGCATCTACGCCCCGGTGCTAATCGTCGAGAACGGCCAGCTCGTGCTCAAGCCGATGCGCTACCAGTGCCGACCGGCCGGCAAGCCTGCCTTCTACGACACCAAGTTCCCCGGCACGTACAACGCCAGGCGCGACAACCTCGAGGGCTTCTGGGGTGGCCTGTTCGGCTTCAGCCACGGGATCATGGTGGCTGATCGGTTCTACGAGAACGTCGAGGGCGAGGATGGCCAGAACAAGCGGCTGGAGTTCGTGCCGAGCACCGGTGAGCCGATGCTGATCGCCTGCCTGTGGTCGCGGTGGAAAGACCCGAAGGGCGTCGAGCCGGATCTGCTGTCGTTCGCGGCCATCACCGACGAGCCGGAGCCCGAGGTGGCCTCCGCCGGTCACGACAGGACGATCATCAACATCAAACCCGAACACCTCGCGGCCTGGCTTAATCCGGACCCGGCCAACCTCGCCGCGCTGTACGCCATCTTCGACGACAAGCGGCACCCCTTCTATGAGTACCGGGAGGCTGCTTGACCTATCCCCTGGAATCGAACATGACCCCTGCTGCGTTGCCCGCCGAGATCGTCGCCATTGCGTATGGAGATGTGGAAGTTGCCTCAGGCGCCGTCCTCATGGAGGTTTGGGTGCGCGAGATCACAGCGGAAGGGACGGCTGTCATCGGCGCGCGAGATCCGGTGCTGGTGCATTACGGCATGTTGGAAGATCTCATCGCACGCGAGAGCCGGCTGATAACCGCGATGCGGAAGAACGGTGCCACTCGGGACGTTCTACCCCCCGCGGGCAGAACGCTGCCGGCGTGGGATGCCGGTCCGGCGCTCCCATCACTCATGGCCTTCGGATACATGTGCGATGGCTTGGGCTACCGGGATGTCGAAGCCGACTTGGGCGCCGTGCGGCTCTGGTTCTCCGTGCGCCCTCTCGCGCAGGCGGGAAACACCGACCAGGAGCACTCGCAAGGCGGTGAGTACCTGATGGCCCGACATACCCTTCCTGCTTTCCACCAAGGCATGCGCAACGTCCTTCGGAAGATGCGGGAGCTGGGTGCTCGCCCACCCGAGAAGCTCAACTGAAAAACAGAGGTGACCCATGACGGGGATGCCGAAGCTGTCCCGCATCGAGCTCGACAACGAACTCAACTCTCTGGGCGCCTGGGTGCCCGCGATGCTCGCCGAGACTGACGAACACTGCCACATGGATACCTTCGCCGGCCACGCCGACGAGATTGAAGCGCGCACCGCCCACGAGGACCAAGACCATTACTGGTCTCGCCTCCAGTGCATCCTGCGTGACAAGGGGATGGTGCCCCGAGCTGACGAGCCCTGCAGCGAATAGCGCAGGCGAGGCGCTGCAGCGAGCAGTGGGCGCAGTCCGCCGTGAGACGAGGGCTGGAACACCGACGCAGGCGTCACCCTCGTGCGCCCCTATTACTGTCCACCACTAGATGGGAAAATAGTTATGGGCCAGGCCATGTCGATTTCGGGGCGCCAGGCCTCTCCACTTCGACGAAGCGTGCGAAATGTAATCGCAGAGCTGAAGGGCAAGCTGCGCACCCGTGCTGCTCGGGAGGCGCGGCGGCTGATATGGAGTGTCAACATCGGCGAACTTTCAGACGTAGAACTGGATCAGGTACTGACAGCGCTCGCCGAAGCGGGGTATAGGGGGAGCTACACACGCGAGCTCAGCTTCATCGCGCATTTCGAATTCGATTGGAGAACAGGCTCTACCCAGCATCGAACCGCTCCCCGCGAGGGCAGCAACGTGCGCTGGGCGTAAATTGGCGGAGCGGCGACATCCTAGGGGAGAGGTGCAGGGCCGCGACGCGCACACGTGCTGTGGGGTCAGATTGCATCCCCTCAGGAGTTTTTTTTTCAGGTGATATCGCGATCAAATGTAAGAGACTGCCTAGGTCACCGAGAGGTAGACCTTCCCGGACTAGGTGAGTAGCAACCAGCAGGCTCGATGCTCTTCTGACGACACCCGTTTTTGACCGAAAGCGGACATGCACCGCACCCTTGATAACACCGACTAATCGCTACCTCTCACTTACCGAAGTTAGATCGAGGCACAACTCCTCTTGCTTTCCAGGCTGGGTTCCCCACAGCGCTTAACCTCAGCGTTGCAACGGCACTTTTTCAAAGAGGCTCCCTGACAAGCTCATTTCGCCATCATCGCCCTTTACCTCGTCTGATTTCCTGCTGAAGTTGACCGAAGCACTCTCAGGGCACACTTGCACTATTCAGTTGCGCTCTCAAAAGTCGGCTTCAGGCCCGTTTGGGGGCGCGTGAACGCACTCACCGCAGCCCTAAGCTGAACTGCATACAGCGCTGAACGCTTTCAATCGGCTCTTGGGGACAGGTGAGCGCACCTCGCGGCACCTATGTACAGTAGAAACGCGTGAGCACCCTCAAAACGCGCGCGATAAGGTGCCGCAAAACTGAGTATTTATCTCTCTCGCGATTGAGCAACTTAGGTAAAAATGCTCAAGAGCGTGCGTTACGCCCTCCATCGCTGAATTGAGCCGAGAACCCGAGATAGAGAGGCAGCCTTCGAAGCTTGGGAAGATCCGATCGCATCGCCCCCCGCTCTGCACACGCCCCTTAAGCGAACTCAGATCGATTCGCTTATGAGGTGCGCCGTATGAATTTACCTGTTATGGAAGCAGCCGAACAGAGCCACGAATTGAGTCTTATGTTATTGATTATCAAAAAGCTTTTAGGTGAAGACATAAACGCCGAAAAGTGACTTAAAAATAACTTAGCAAGCACTTTTTAACGAGAATAGTAGCGCCTGCTATCCGTAGTTCGACTAGGCACATCGCTGACGATCCCGAAAGGTCGATGACCCAAAGACGCAGCGAAGATTCGAGGGACCTGATGATGCGCAAACCCGCTCGCAGTGTGATCCCGCTCACCCAACAATGCCCTAAGAAGCCTATCCGCTCTAGCGTTGCCAGCTAGATTTGCGAAGAATCGGAGGTCCTCTTCATTAGGTTGAGTCCCCCTTATTATCGTAGAAAGATGTGCCCTGTCGGGCCCAAGTGGAAAGAACCCGTGAATTGCCGCTAACATGCTAGCTCGCCAGTCACTCTTGACGTTCCGAGAAAGTGACTCTCCTGTCTCTCCTGGGATCCAGTTCTCGAGAACAGCGGCGCAAATATTCGAAATATAGAATCTATGCTCCAACGGAAGACTGCAGTAGATATTCCAGTCATACACCGGATACTTAAGGTAAACATCCAATTGCTTCATCAGCGTGATCGCAAGGTACGGAAAAACGATAGACACCCGTTGAGTATCTTCCGCAACCTCTTTAATCATCATCTCTTCGAGCCTTCCTGCTCTCTTGCTTCCGAAGAGAGCAAAATAAAAAACAAATCCGTACCAGTCCGACCCTAATCGATACGGATGTTTGCACCCCGGCGAACTTGCACACCATTCTCTAGCGCGACACAGACCGCTGAACCCATCTATCCAGAAGTGAGCTCTGTCATAAAGACGTCCATGCGTCGAACAGCACGAACGCCACGATGAGAACGGTCGGAAGATAGCGGAACCATCAGGATCGGCGAGAATCGCGATCTCGCATGTCGGACATATGAGCCACGACTCAGCTTGAGTTTCCCTCAATGCGACTTCAAGGCTGGCAGGCACCAATAACGAGGAGGCCACTTTCCCCATTTTGTCGATTGGATATTTACCGTACACACTCTGAGACCTAATTCTAGAGTTCATGCATTTAAACTTAGGGATCTCACCGAAAAGCTTGTTAAGCTCCTCATCCGAGATTGCCCCTAAATACGGCAGCGCAGACCGCCTAACGGCATCCGTGTTTATCATATATGCCGCCCAAGACTGATAACCGAATGGACGGCCACCTGCTCCTAAACCAATTAACAGCGAGCTCTGGAGCTGGCGGCCTAAACGCTGGATCAGTAATTAAAGCTTTATACCCACGAAAGGCGAGAAGCAATGCCGCGATTCGACAGGCCGCCGGTAGCGAGCCAATTCTCGTCGGTAAAAATGGGGGCAGCACCGGAATCGTTTTTCTTAGATTGTATTCATGAGCTAACTCCCAGGCAAGCTCGGCACATGCAGGCACATCGGGGTACGGATGCCAGTTTCTATAGAATAGTTGAGCCAGATCTCGCTTAAGATTTGCACTTGGGGAACCATCTACCGAGTTCTTCCAATCGCGCGCAATCTGCGCCGAGATGAGCATCTCGCCTGTGGGTTCTGAGGTGGTATCGCAATGAAATTCCTGCAGAACGAGGTGGTGCGTCTCGCAAATGAAATTCCGGCAATCAATCCAGTTAGTATTGGTGGGAAATCTAGTACAAGAAAGTTCGGAAATTTTACAGGATGGGCAGGTAAGGCGCCTGTACCGCGCTTCGACTCGCCAGGCGATCGGTATTCCTGTTACATCACCTAGCAGCACCGGAAATCCTAACCACTCAAGATCTCCAGATAATCTTGATTTTTCGGGCTCTTCCGCACTCCCCCCCAACCAGTGCTCCCAAAGATTCACGTTAAGACCTGACGCATGCTGGGCGGCATCTAGCCAGCTCTTGCGCGACTCATTAGGGTACGCTTCCGGCCACACTGGGAGATCAGCGATTGTACTCACATCGTTGCCTTTTCGAACACGTCAGGTGGCACGCGCAGGTGGGGCTCTTCCTTAAGATCATCAATATGCAGGTTGTCAGCGCCCCTTCTAATCGCCCTGCAACTTGCATCTTTTATAACGTTAAGAATCTTGGCCGTCGAAGAAACTTTATGGCCGGAAAACCAACTGACGAATGATTCTGAATGTAGGCGCGAAGGATATTTAAACGGCAATTGGCGCTCAACACCAGCTAAAAACGACCTGAACTGCTCATCCTCACCCCATTCAGTTATTCTTGCGACTTTGAACCTGGAGTTTAGAGATTCATCTGTAGATATCGCTGTACGCAGTCTTTCAGTTGTAGCTATTCCGACAGTTATCCCTATATTTACGAGGTGTCTAACAAGGGCTAGAGATCGCTGTTGGGCGGATCTACCTGAGTTGAGAACATTTCCGAACTCATCGAGAAGCAGCTGAGTACATCCAACGGCCGCGAGAGCCTCCTCCACATCAACAGTGCGAAACGATGTCCTCTGCCCTATACCAGGAAGGCAGCCTTTTATAATCGCGTATCTCACTGACGTCAGATCACCTGCTTCAGGTATCTCACAAAGTACAACTGACTTCCGTAGAATCCCGCGGTCGTCACGACTATTAGGAAGATTTTGACCAGCATAGTGGCGTAGAATTCTTGATTTCCCCATGCCTGGCGCCGCAACAATATGTATTCCTCGTGGTCTATCAGAGCCGGCCTCGTGCCTGCGCAGGTAGCTAAGCCACTGGAGCGCAGCAATCGCCTCGGAGGTTGGAATGAACTCGAACTCTTTGATGGCTGCACAACGCTCCTCGACGCCCATTTGCAAGGCGGCAGAGGTCCGGCTAGAAAGAGAGTCGGAATGGTTCATCGGACCAGCCCAAGCTTGGGATCCAATGGTTGAGCGGCTACGGAATAGTCGATTGCCTTTTTTACGTTGGTCACTGCCTCCTTTCGAGACTCAATTTTCCTTCGCGCCTTTCGTGAAGTTCGTATTGCGTCGTCTTCAATCTGGCGCTTTGCCTCTATGGCTTCGAGAAGATCTGCGCAAGCTTTCGCATCTGTACCTCCCGCCCTCAGTATAGATTTCGCTTCTCGCAACTCACGAAGAGAGCAAGATGGCAAGCCGCGGACTGATGTTGGGACGTCAATGAAGGCGCCATCGATTTCGAGCCAGACAATCGAAACATTGTCCTGACGGAAGTAGACCCTGTACTTATTTTTGCTGTTTATAAGCGGTACCAGTGCCGGGTCCCAGTACCGTAGTCCATTGATCTCGATTCCCTGACGACCCACCACTCGATTCTTGTATGGCAGGAATCCAAGGACGAACTCTCTCCGATCACTTACAATGCGCGGCAACGCAACTTGTCCATCCTCGGTCAACCAAGCCTGCGACCATGCCTTAGAAGGCGTTACATCTCCAAGTCCTTTGTGAGGAGTGTTGAAGTATCGCCAACATATTTCGTTCGCGACCCACTTTTGGAGCTCCCGCATATTCATACATGCGAGCTTCTGAGACTTGTATGCTCTACGTTGCTTCGAGTTTGAGAACGTAGTGCCTGGCAGCAAGTGCACCTGCCCCATAAATGTCCCTATATATCTCTCGATGAAAGCGCCGTAGTGTGGCTTGCGGACCGGTCTCGAATTCACAGATATACCGCGACGCTCGCATTGCGTTCTTATACCGGTCGCTTGAAACGTTTTTCCTCTATCCCAATGGAAACTTTGTGGAACGCCGAACACCGGATACGAGCTTTTGACGCCAATCTCTTCGAGCCATTCTTCCTTAGGGAAGCATGCGTGCTCTATACAGAGGTCAACTGCAGTCTGGTTTGGATCATCAAGTGATAGATACCATCCGACGATGGACCTGGTGAGTACGTCGATTGCGAGCGTAATCCAGGGCCTACCAATCTCTTTCCGCGTGCTAGTTTCGACCACCATCACGTCAACAACAGCGTGGTCAACTTGAACTACTTCCAGCGGCGCTTCAACTGTAATTCCGTACACGGCAGCCTTCTGGAGCGCGTCACCTTCTTCATTTCCAAATCGTTTTCGTTGGCGCTCAAGCGGATTCTTGTGTGATATACGATTTGCCAGAGTACGATGGTCTGGCGCGCTTAATCCTGCTCTCTGACATATGACCCTAACGTATTGATGGAAGCTGTTCAGGCTTGGTCTTTCTGGTCTTAGGTAAAACGCTAGATAGGCCTCATCTATAATTCGTTCTATCTCAGGACCTAGGTATCTCGTACCAGGTGTCGGTCCGGGGATCGAGTTTATCTGTGAGGCAGGCGATGGATTTTGCCTGAATGCCGAGTACCGGCGCGCGACGGTGCGTACGCTTACACCCATTTCAACTGCAATGGACGCCTTTTGTGCAGGCGTTGCTCCGCCTCGTGCCGGCAGGAGCGCCAGATGCTTTGACCAAGCTAGCGCTATCTTGTCTTGTTCTTCGTCGGCAGCTGGGATTCGCTTCTTCTGGGAGCGCTCGCCTGCAAAAGGCCTCAGGTCACCCGCTCTTGTCCAGAGGCATTCGTTGGTCCCACAGACCACAGCACGGATGCACGACGAGCTCTTGATCTCTGCCACGCGCACAGCCCTTCCATCACATACGAGAACCTCTCCAACTCGTATCTGAATCGGTGGCGGCGATCTGCTTACCCCACGGGCCGGAGGCATGGACACTTCACCTGAACGAGCAGACAGGTCTAAGCCAAAGATCGTGTCACCGAAGTGAAGAAACGGAGAGGTTCGTGTCTTTTCGCTATCAAACGCTGCTGAACACTTGAGGCGGACGATCCCTATACAACGCAACCTACTGATTTAAAAGAGCTTGGTCAGCCTGGCACGAGCGCGTCTGCCCGACAGGTATGCCGCATCGCCTGGATGGCTTCATCAGTTCTTGAAACGGACGCTGCGTCGGTTCTGGTCAGAGATGACCCTCGCGAAGCGAACTACCGATCCAGTCTTGACCTGCGCGCTTACGCGCACTTGCTGCGCTCACGGTCGACATGGTTCGCAGGCATCTGCACTTCGCCCTGGTGACTGGCGTCAGCGGAAATCCAGCACTCCAGGATCAGCCCGCGGTCACCGGATACAAGGCGCCTCTGAAAATCGGGCCGGCCACGCTCGACCGGCCCGACATTCAACACCCGCTGACCTTGCTGCGCGGCGAGCATCGGACGATCCGGCTCACCGGATCGCCCTCGCCTCACGCCTCGGCGAACAACGCCGGTGTTACTTCAGCCCGCGGTTGCGCAGCAGCGCGTCGGCGGTCGGCATGCGGCCGCGGAACGCCTCGTAGCTTTCGGCCGGGTCACGGGTGTTGCCGACCTCGTAGACCTCGCGGCGCAGCTTGGCAGCGAGCTCCGGATCGAACACGTTGCCGGCTTCCTTGAACGCGTCGAAGCCGTCCGCGTCCATCGCCTCGGCCCAGGTGTAGGCGTAGTAGCTCGCCGAATAGCCGCCGTCGAAGATGTGGCTGAAGTGCGGCAGCCGGTGCCGCATGCCGATCTCCTCCGGCACGCCCAGCTCGCGCAGCTGCGCGGCTTCCCATGTGCGCGCTTCGAAGTCCTGCGGCAGCTCGGTCATCTGGTGCAGGCGCATGTCCAGAATTGCCGACGAGAGCTGCTGCACGGTCAGGAAGCCCTGGTTGAAGGTCTGCGCCTTCAGCAGTGCCTCGAGCATCGGTTCGGGCATCGGCTCGCCGGCGGCATTGCGGGCATGCGCGCGGAGAATCGTCGGCTCGGTGATCCAGTGCTCGTACACCTGCGACGGGAATTCGACGAAGTCACGCGGCACGGCCGTGCCCGACAGGCTCGGATAGCGCGCCGTCGACAGCAGGCCGTGCAGGCCGTGACCGAACTCGTGGAACAGGGTCTGCGCCTCGTCCAGTGAGATCAGCGCCCGTTCGCCGCTCGCCGGCGGCGTGATGTTCTGGTTGTTGACGACGATCGGGCTGTCGCCGAGCAGACCATTGGGCACACGGATGCTGTTCATCCACGCACCCGGGCGCTTGGTCGGCCGTGCGAACCAGTCGGCATAGAACAGGCCGATTTTCTGGCCGTCGGCTTCGCGGATCTCGAACACCCGCACGCCATCGGCATACACCGGAACGTCGGTGCGCTCGTGCGCGGTCAGGCCGAACAGCTTCTGCGTGGTTTCGAACATCGCAGCGACGATGCCGTCGAGCGGCATGTACTGCTTGACCTCGCCCTCGTCGAGCGCGAAACGCTCGCGGCGCACCTGCTCGGCGTAATAGCGCCAGTCCCAGGGCTGGACATCGGTGACGCCGCCCTTCTCGGCCAGCGCTTCGATGTCGCGCAGTTCTTCCTGCGCGCGCACCAGGGCCGGCTGGTACACCGCCGTCAGCAACTCCATCGCGGCGTCGGTGGTCTTGGCCATCGAGTCCTGGAGCACGTAATCCGCGTGGCTCGGCGCGCCCATCAGCTCGGCGCGCTCGATGCGCAGCGTGACGAGCCTGGTGATTTCCTCGCTGGTGTTGTTGGCGTTGTTGTTGTCGCCGCGGAACGTGAAGGCACGCCAGATCTTCTCGCGTGCCTCACGGTTCGGCGCCGCGGTCAGGAACGGCTCGGCGGCCGAACGCGTCGCCGGGAACAGGTACTGCCCGGGCTTGCCGGCGGCTTCGGCCGCCGCCGCCGCGGCACTCGTCTGGTCGGCCGGCAGGCCTTCGATCTCGGCCGCGCTCAGCAGCACGTCGTTGGCCTTCTGGTCGGCGAGCAGCTTCTGACCGAACGCGACGCCCAGGTTGGCGAGTTCCTCGTTGATCGCGGCGACGCGCGTGCGCGCCTCGGGCGACAGCGCCGCGCCCGCGCGCACGAATCGGCGGTGGGTTTCTTCGAGCAGACGCGTCTGCTCCGGCGTCAGCCCCAGCTGCGCACGCGTGGTGTAAAGCGTGTCCACGCGCTGGAACAGCGCCTGGTCGAGCATGGTCTCGTTGGACAGGCGCGCGAGCTTCGGCGCCACGTTCTTCTGGATCGCCTGATTAGCCGGCGTCGCGTCGGCCGAGGCCACGGTGAAGAAGGTGCTCGAGACGCGGGCCAGCTGGCGCCCTGCACGCTCCATCGCCTCGATGGTGTTCTCGAATGTCGGCGCCGCCGGATCGTTGGCGATGCGCTGGCTCTCTGCACGCGCCTCGGCGATCGCCAGGTCGAACGCCGGCTCGTAATGCTCGGGCCGGATGCGGTCGTACGGCGGCACCCCATCGGGGGTGTCCCATGCCGTCGTCAGCGGATTGGCGGCCTGTTCCGCACGTGTTTCGACGGATTGCGCTGCGCTCGGCAGGCTGCTGGCCAGAAGCGTCGCCGCGATCGCGGTGGACAGAAGGCACGCACGTAGAACCATAGTATTGCTCCGAAGCTGGACGTCTCGAGTGGTATCGATCCGACATCGCGGACCGACGGGTATTCCTGTGAATCTATAACATTCGACGCGCGCGGGGCTATGCGGAGGTGACGCGGGATGCAGTGGCACGTGCGCGTCCAACCGCCCCGCTCCGCGATCAGCTCCCAGTAGGAGCGCGCTGGCTCGCGATGGCTTTTTTGCGCCGCGCCCAACTGATCGCGCGCAAGCGCGCTCCTACAGCAACGCGACGCTTGACCGTTTCGGCCACTCCGACCTGCGCAACGCGCAGAGGCGATGTGCGGACACCAGGTGACGGGGCTTGTCGAGCGCTGGCCCACCGCTTCTGTAGGAGCGCGCTTGCGCGCGATGAGGCGTTACCGCGCCGTCCAACCGATCGCGCGCGAGCGCGCTCCTACAGAAGCGCGATTCGCACGTGTCGACCGCTCCGACCTGTGCAACCCGCCAAGCGATTGGGGCCGCCGCGTGGCGGTGTCTCCCGGATATGGCTCCACCGATCCGTAGGAGCGCGCTCGCGCGCGATGGGGCATTGCCGCGGTGCCAGACGTTCGCGCGCGAGCGCGCTCCTACACAAGAACGGATCAAGCGGCAGGTGGTCGTCCAACCTGTGGTACGCGCACTGTGTGCCGACTACTGCCCTTTCAGACCACGCCCGTAAGAGCGCGCTGACGCGCGACGGGTGTTACCGCGCCAACGACCCGTCGCGCGCCAGCGCGCTCCTACAAAGGCGGAATCGGACATTCGGCTGGGAAATCGTGGCGCCGCAAGCGTCAGTCACGAATGGTCGTGCCGGCGTTGCATGGACGCCTGATCACTCGCATCCGCTGTACCGACGGGACAGATGCCACCTTGCCGACGGGCCCGTCGCCGCTTTCCAAACGCTCATAACGCAAAACGGGCAGCCCTTGCGAGCTGCCCGTCTGCGTGAAAAGTGGCGTCCCCACGGGGATTCGAACCCCGGTGTCCACCGTGAAAGGGTGGTGTCCTAGGCCTCTAGACGATGGGGACGCAGAAAACCGTCTTGCGTCATTCCGATGATCAGGCCGTTACGACCATCGGACAAATTGTGGTGGAGCCAGGCGGGATCGAACCGCCGACCTCCTGCATGCCATGCAGGCGCTCTCCCAGCTGAGCTATGGCCCCACGTTTGGGAGCGCGAAATTGTAGTGTTCCGTATCGGCAACGTCAACAGAATTTCGTGGTTCCCACGTTCGCATCGATTCGTTCCGGGGAACGTCAGCCGTTGGCGCCGGCCTCGCTGCGATCGAGCCGCGCATCATCCGGATTTCCGCGCAACGTTGCAAGCCCATGGCCCTGGTCGTGCAGATACTGGAGCCACTTGCCGAGGAAGGTGTTCATGCGCATGCGGTGATCGACGACTTCCGTCGGCGGCGGAAACATGCCGATCACGTCCTGCCAGCGCCGTCCCACATAGCAATGCGTGGCCTCCACCTGGCCGGCATCCCGGTACAGGCGCAGGTACGCGGACGGGTCCGGCTCGCCGGTGGCCGGGTCGAGCATCGTGTAGCTCAGGCGCAATTCGGTGGTGTAGGCATGCTGGGCCAGCACGTCCAGGCGCACCGACAGCGCCCCGTCGACCTCCGACAGATAGCGCCCAGGCGCCAATTTTCCGGGATCGAACAACCGGGTGAGACGGCCGTGATTTTCCGCATACAGCGCCATCAGCCAGCCGAACCGCCCCAGGGCGGGCAGGCGCGGACGGCGGGTCAATACGTTCTGCATGGACCGATGCTACATCGCCGCGAATGAACCCGGCAGGCATTGACGCTGCCCGCCCGCGGCGCCCACGATGGCGGGCGCACCGCGCCTCAGTACATGACGCGCTCGATCCCCAGCGTCGACATCACCTTGCTGGAGATCTCTTCGATCGACGTGTTGGTGGTGCTCAGCACCGGAATGCGCTCGGCACGGAACAGCGCCTCGGCCGCGACCACCTCGCTCTTGCAGGTCTCGAGCTTGGCGTAACGCGAATTCGGCCTGCGCTCCTGGCGGATCTGGGCCAGGCGCACCGGATCGATGGTCAGCCCGAACAGCTTGGCGCGATGCGCACGCAGCCTCGGCGGCAGACGGTCGTGCTCCAGGTCCTCTTCGGTCAGCGGGTAGTTCGCCGCGCGCACGCCGTGATGCAGCGCCAGATACACGCAGGTCGGCGTCTTGCCCGCGCGCGACACGGCGACGAGGATCACGTCGGCTTCGTCGTAGTCCACCGACATGCCGTCGTCGTGGGTCAGCGCGAAGTTCATCGCGTTGATGCGCCGGTGATAGGTGTCGAAATCGACCATGCCGTGGGCGCGGCCCACGCGTGATTCGCGCGATTCGAGCAGTTCGCGTTCCAGCGGCTCGATGAACGGCGCGAAGACGTCGAGCACCAGTGCCCCGCTCTCCCCCAGCGCCAGCGCCAAGTTCTGGTCGACGCAGGAGCTGATGACGATCGGCCGCACGCCCATCGCCTCACCGCGCGCCCGGATCAACGCCGCCACCTCGCGTGCGCGTTCGATGCTGTCGACGAACGGAATGCGGTTGGTGCTGAACTGCGTGCCGCTGAACTGCGTCAACAGACTGTGGCCGATGGTTTCGGCGGTGATACCGGTGCCATCGGAGACATAGAACACGGGGCGCGTGGCGGACATGCGGGTTCCGGTCGTGCGACGAGCGCCTTCGCGCCCGGGAAGGCTAAAATAACCGTTCCATACCGGGCCTGCCCGGTCATCCCCTCGATCCACGCGACACGGAGTTTCCTCTTGAGCGCCAACATCCTGTGGCTGCATGACCTGCGTCTGACCGACCTCGCCCAGGTCGGTGGCAAGAATTCGTCCCTCGGCGAAATGATCGGCAACCTCGCCAAGCTGGGCGTGTCCGTGCCCGGCGGATTCGCCACCACGGCCGATGCGTTCAAGGCGTTCATCGCCCACAACGACCTGCACCAGCGCATCTTCGACCGCCTGGCGCCGCTCGATGTCGAGGATGTCGCCGCGTTGACTGCGGCCGGCAAGGAGATCCGCGGCTGGGTGATCGATGCGCCGCTGCAGCCCGATCTGGATGCCGACATCCGCGCCGCCTACGAAAAACTGGCTGCAGAGAACGGCGGCGGCGATGTCGCCGTGGCCGTGCGTTCGTCGGCCACCGCCGAAGACCTGCCCGATGCCTCGTTCGCCGGCCAGCAGGAGACGTTCCTCAACGTCACCGGCGCCGACGACGTGGTGGTCAAGGTCAAGGAAGTCTTCGCGTCGCTCTACAACGACCGCGCGATCGCCTACCGCGTGCACCACGGTTTCAAGCACGAAGACGTGTTCCTGTCGTCGGGCGTGCAGCTGATGGTGCGCTCCGACGTCGGCGCATCCGGCGTGCTGTTCACGCTGGACACCGAATCGGGCTTCCGCGATGTGGTCTTCATCACCTCGAGCTTCGGTCTCGGCGAGATGGTGGTCCAGGGCGCGGTGAATCCGGACGAGTTCTACGTCTACAAGCCCACGCTGGCCAAGGGCCTGCCGGCGATCCTGCGCCGCTCGATCGGCAGCAAGCAGCTGCGCATGGTCTATTCCGATTCGCCCGGCGAGCGCGTGCGCACCGAAGACACGCCGACCGAGCTGCGCCACACCTTCTCGATCACCGATGAGGACGTGCACGAGCTCGCGCGCCAGGCGCTGACGATCGAAAAGCACTACGAGCGTCCGATGGACATCGAGTGGGCGAAGGACGGCGTCAGCGGCAAGCTGTTCATCGTGCAGGCGCGCCCGGAAACGGTGAAGTCGCGCGCCAAGGCCACGCAGATGGAGCGTTTCCATCTCGGCGCCCGCGGCGACGTCGTGGCCGAAGGCCGTGCGATCGGCCAGAAGATCGGCGCCGGCGTCGCACGCGTCGTGCGTTCGCTGGACGACATGAGCCGCGTGCAGCCCGGTGACGTCCTCGTCGCCGACATGACCGATCCCGACTGGGAGCCGGTGATGAAGCGCGCCTCGGCCATCGTCACCAACCGCGGCGGCCGCACCTGCCACGCGGCGATCATCGCGCGTGAGCTGGGCGTGCCGGCCGTGGTCGGCACCGGCAACGCGCTGGACCTGATCGAGGACGGCAAGGACGTCACCGTCAGCTGCGCCGAGGGCGACACCGGCTACATCTACGACGGCATCCTCGAGTTCGAGCGCATCACCACCGATCTGTCGTCGATGCCCGAAGCGCCGTTGAAGATCATGATGAATGTCGCCAACCCCGAGCGCGCATTCGACTTCGGCCAGCTGCCCAATGCCGGCATCGGCCTGGCGCGCTTGGAGATGATCATCGCCGCACACATCGGCGTGCATCCCAAGGCCCTGCTCGAGTACGACAAGCAGGATGCCGACATCAAGAAGAAGATCGACGAGAAGACCCGCGGCTATGCCGATCCGGTCAGCTTCTACGTCGACCGCCTGGCCGAAGGCATCGCGACGCTGACCGCGTCGGTCGCGCCGAACCCGGTGATCGTGCGCCTGTCGGACTTCAAGTCCAACGAGTACGCCAACCTCATCGGCGGCACGCGCTACGAGCCCGAAGAAGAGAACCCGATGATCGGCTTCCGCGGCGCCAGCCGCTATGTCGATCCCTCGTTCTCGGACGCGTTCGCGCTCGAATGCAAGGCCGTGCTCAAGGTCCGCAACGACATGGGCCTGACCAACCTGTGGGTGATGATCCCGTTCGTGCGCACGCTGGACGAAGGCCGCAAGGTCGTCGAGGTGCTGGAGGCCAACGGCCTCAAGCAGGGCGAGGCCGGGCTCAAGATCATCATGATGTGCGAGGTGCCGTCGAACGCGCTGATGGCCGACGAATTCCTCGACATCTTCGACGGCTTCTCGATCGGCTCCAACGATCTCACCCAGCTCACCCTGGGCCTGGACCGCGACTCGTCGATCGTCGCCCACCTGTTCGACGAACGCGACCCGGCGGTCAAGAAGCTGCTGTCGATGGCGATCCAGGCCGCGCGCGCGAAGGGCAAGTACGTCGGCATCTGCGGCCAGGGCCCCAGCGACCATCCGGATCTCGCGCAGTGGCTGATGGATGAAGGTATCGAGTCGGTGTCGCTCAATCCCGATACCGTCGTCGACACCTGGTTGAAGCTCGCGAAGTCGAAGGCGAAGCAATCCGGCGCCTGAGACGACGTCCGCTTAATGCCGCGTCGGCCAGTCTGACGCGGTCCACGAGCCCCGCTCCGGCGGGGCTTCGTGTTTTTCCGGGTCGCATCGCGCAGGCCCACCGCCAACCCATCGACGGAGAACGGCCGTGTTGCAATTCGAGAACGTGCACTGGAACCAGCTGCTGGTGCTGTGGGGACCGACGCTGCTGAAAGCGGCCGCCGTGATGCTGATCGGCATGTGGCTCGCGCGGCGGCTCACCGGCATGGTGCCGGCCGCCCTTACCCGCTTCGGCTTCGATCCGATGCTGGGCAACTTCCTGCGCAACATCGCCTACATCGCCGCAGTGGTGATCGTGGTCGTGGTCGCACTCGGCACGCTCGGCGTGCAGACCGCGCCGCTGCTCGCGGTCATCGGCACCGCCGGCCTTGCGATCGGCCTGGCCCTCAAGGATTCGCTGTCGAACATCGCCTCGGGCGTGATGCTGGTGACCCTGCGTCCGTTCCACGTCGGTGATGTGGTCACGGCCGCCGGCCAGACCGGCACCGTGCGTGAAGTGCGCATCTTCCAGAGCGTGATCGAAGGCCCGGACAAGCAGCTGCACACCATCCCCAACAACCTGATCACCTCGGCGGTGATCACCAACCTGACGACCCAGGGCATCCGCCGCGTCGAGCTGGTGATCGGCATCGGCTACGGCGACGACATCGACAAGGCGCGCAGCGTCGCCCTGGAACAGGTACGCGCCGATCCGCGCGTGCTCGACGAGCCCGGCGCCGATGCGGTGGTCTACGAGCTCGGCGACAACGCGGTGAATCTCGGCATCCGCTGTTTCGTCAAGGCCTCGGACTGGTTCGGCACCAAGACCACGCTGCTCGAACGCATCAAGGTCGCCTACGACGCGGCGGGCATCAACATCCCGTATCCGCAGCGCGACACGCACCTGTATCTCTACGATCGCGACGGCGAGCGGGCGTCACTGCCGGCCCCGCGCGCAGACGTCCCGGCGTCCAACGACGCGGCAGCCTGAGCCGCCGCCGCACGCTGGCGGGGCGATATCAAAGCCCCGACAGCGGCCCCATCGCGCGCCGGTAATGGCGCAGCTCGTCGATCGAATCGCGCACGTCGCTGAGCGCGGTGTGTGCGGAGTGCTTGGTGAAGCCGCCGATCACCTGCGGTGCCCAGCGCCGCGCCAGCTCCTTGATCGTCGACACGTCCACGTTGCGGTAGTGGAAGAACTTCTCCAGCGCCGGCATCTGCCGGTGCAGGAACCGGCGGTCTTGGCAGATCGAGTTGCCGCACATCGGCGAGCGCCGCGGAGAGACCCACTGGGCCAGGAAGTCCAGCGTCCGCGCCTCGGCTTCGGCCAGACCCACGCCCTCTTCGAGCGAGCGGCGCCACAGGCCCGAGCGGCTGTGCTGGCTGCGGTTCCAGTCGTCCATCGCCTCCAGCGTGTCGAGCGACTGGGCGATCGCGAGCTCCGGCCCTTCGGCGAGCACGTTCAATTGCGCATCGGTGACGATGGTCGCGATCTCGAGAATCCTGTCGTGATCGGTGTCGAGTCCGGTCATCTCCAGATCGATCCAGATCAGCCTGCCGTCGCCGAGTGTCTCCGTCATGGTCGTTCGCGTTCGTGGTCGTGACGGCGCATGATATCCCAGTCGATTCCGTTGCCTGGCCCTGCAGTGTTCCCAGCCCAGATGCTGTCCAGTCCCGAGATGAACCACTACGCGATCCTGACGGCGATGCTCGCGCCGGCGTTCTTCCTCACCGCCACCGCGTCGCTGCTCGCATCGGCCAACGCACGGCTGGCGCGCGTGATCGACCGCACGCGTTCACTGCTGCGCGACCTCGCCGATGACGACGGTAGCGACCCCGACGACCGCACGATTCTCGAAGCGCGCATCGCGCTGCAGCGTCGACGCAGCCGCATCATCCTGCGCGGCAGCCAGTTGCTCTACGTGGCGATCACCTGTTTCGTCGGCACCAGCCTCAGCGTCGCCGGCGATTCGTTTCTCGACCACCGCTTCGTCGTCGCCCCGACCATCCTCGCCGCGCTGGGCGTGCTGGCGATGTTCGCCGCCAGCCTGCTGCTGGCCCGCGAGGCCTCGATGGCGGTGCATGCGGTCAACGAGGAAATGGACGACGCGCACCGCAAGGCCAACCGGCGCAGCCCGCTGATCTGAGCGCGCCGTCAGCGCGGCGGCAGACCGCGCTTGCGCCGGAAGTAATTGGTCAACATCGGGCCCGCCACGTCGGCGAGCACGCCGCCGCTGACCTCGACCCGATGGTTGTGCCGCGGATCGCCGAGCACGTCGAACACGCTGCCGGCCGCGCCGGTCTTCGGGTCATGCGCGCCGAACACCACACGCGCGATCCGCGCGTGCACCATCGCCATCGCGCACATCGCGCAGGGCTCCAGCGTCACCACCAGCGTGCAGCCGACCAGCCGGTGGTTGCCGAGCGCGCGCCCCGCATGACGCATCGCCACGATCTCGGCGTGCGCACTCGGATCATGCTCGGCGATGTTGCGGTTCCAGCCCTCGCCGATCACCGCCCCGTCGGCATCGATCACCAGCGCGCCAACCGGAATCTCGTCGTCTTCGCGCATCGCACGCTCGGCCAGCGCGAGTGCACGCTGCATCCAGGCGCGTTCGAGGTCGGGGGACGGAGGCGCGATCGGCAACGACGACATGACGGCTCAGCGCGAAGCCTGGATGTCCGCGGCATACGCCGCGACGAACGCCGCCAACTGCCCGCGCACCTTCTCGTCCTGCAGCGTGCCGTCGGGATCGAAGGCCTGGCCGGCGCGTGAAACCAGCAGGCGACCGCCGGCCCAGTGCCGGCAGCCGAGCGTGCGCAGCACCGGCAGCCAGGCGTTCTGCGCGAGGATCGTGCCGAAGCCGCCCGGTGATGCACCGATGACCGCGACGGGCCGGTCGCCGAACAGCGCGGGAATGCCGCTGCCGGGACGCGACAGCCAGTCGATCGCGTTCTTGAACACGCCGGGGATGCCGTTGTTGTACTCGGGCGTGACCAGCAGCAGGCCATCGCTGCCGAGTACCCGCGCCTTCAGCGCCTCGACCGCCTCGGGAATGCCGTCGCGGGCTTCCACATCGCCGTCGTACAGCGGGATGCCGTGCAGCGTGGCCACGTCGATCGTCACGCCCTCGCCCGCCGCGTCCCGGGCAGCGCGCAGCAGGCCGGTGTTGTACGACGCAGCGCGCAGGCTGCCGGAAATACCGAGAATCCGGGGCATCGAGGAGGTCCGCAGGCCGTGGCGCGCGACACCACGCCGCCGCTCGCGGCGACTTTACCGCACACGCCCGATCTCAGTCCGCCGTCGCGGGCATCACGTCTCCGCGCTGCGACGGGTCCGCACGCCACTGGTCGGATTCCCGACGGATCGTCGCGCGCTCGTGCGCATCCAGACGCTCGAGCGCGCGCACCTGCAGCCGCGTGCGCGGATTCGCCGCCAGCAGCGCTTCGTGGCGCAGCATGAAATCCCAGTACAGACGCGTGTACGGACAGGCCTGCGGCCCGGTGCGTTGGCCGGGGTCGAACGGACACCGCCGGCAGTAGCTGCCCGCGCTCATGCGCTCGATGTAGCGCCCGCTGGCGATGTAGGGCTTGCTGCTCATCAGCCCGCCATCGGCGAACTGGCTCATGCCGAGCACGTTCGGCATTTCCACCCACTCCACCGCATCCACGTACACGGCGAGAAACCAGCGATGCACCTGCGCCGGCGCCACCCCCAGCAGCTGCGCGTACAGGCCGATGACCATCAGCCGCTGGATGTGGTGGGCGTAGCCGAGGTCGAGCGTCTGGCGCAGGGCGTCGGCCAGGCACGGCATCGGCGCATCGCCGGTCCAGTAGAAGCCGGGCAGATCGCCGGTGGCCTGCAGCGCATTGGCCTGCGCGTAGCGCGGCATCTGCGTCCAGTACACCCCACGCACGTACTCGCGCCAGCCGAGGATCTGGCGGATGTAGCCCTCGGCCGCCGCCAGCGGGACGCGGCCCGCGCGCCACGCGGCTTCCACCGCGTCGACCACCTCGCGCGGAGCCAGCAACTTGAGGTTCAACGCCGACGCGAGCTGCGAATGCCACAGCCAGGGCGCCTCGGGCCACAGCGCATCCTGCCAGTGGCCGAAGGCCGGCAGGCGCTCGTCGACGAACCGTGCCAGCGCGTGCAACGCCTGCGCGCGGGTGACCGGCCATGCGAAGTGGTCCAGCCCGCCGGGATGATCGGCGAAGCGCGTGCGCACCAGATCGAGCACCTCGCGGGTGATCGCATCGGGCTCCACCTGCGGCGGCGGCGGAATCGCGCCCGGCCCCTGCGCATCGAACGGCGCGCGGTTTTCGGTATCGAAGTTCCAGCGGCCGCCGGCCGGCGCATCGCCGTCCATCAGCACATGATGCCGGCGGCGCAGATGGCGATAGAACGACTCCAGCCGCAGTTCCGGCTGATCGCGCGCCCACGCCGCGAACGCGCGGACGTCGCAGTAGAAGTGCCGGTCCGGCTCGATGACCAGCGGCACGTCGGCGGCCGTCGCGGTATCCCGCAGCATCTGCAGCACGCGCCAGTCGCCAGGCGCGGTCATCCGGACGGTCTGCGGGCGCAGCCGGGTGATCGCCGCAGCCAGTTCGGCGCCCAGGGCGCCGCGATTCTCCGCCTCGTCCAAGGCCCGGTAATGCACCCTCCAGCCCACGGCGCGCGCGTCCTGCGCGAAGTGGCGCATCGCGCTCAGGAACAGCGCGGTGCGTGTCTTCGTCGACCAGACGTGGGTGGACTCGTCGTCGACTTCGGCCATCCAGATCGCATCGTGCGCGGGATCGCAGCCGTCGAATGCGGCCGCCGACGGGTCGAGCTGGTCGCCCAATACGACGACCAGATGGCGGACCGCAGGCTCAGCCATCGCGTGCGGGATCGGCCGCCCCCGCCGCGGCCTTGTTGCGCCGGCAGCGCTCGGAGCAGTAGCGCACCTCGTCCCAGGTCTTCGCCCAGGCGCGGCGCCAGGTCATCGTGCGGCCGCAGACCGCGCAGGGCTTGCTGGGCAGATAGGACTTGTTGCCTGCGAAATCGCGATTGCGGGTAGGCGCCATGGGCGGATCCGGAGCCCCCGGCCGGGGGAGCGCCGCCATGATGCACAGCGTGGCCGTGCGCGCACAGTGGATGGCCACGCTGTGCTGCCGCCCTGCCCTCGCGTGCCCGCGTGGACGACCGCCGGCATCCGCCCGTACGCGGACACGCGTCGCCCGCCACGCCGCCAATGCATGCCCGGCAATGGCGCTGAACGCGACGCTGGGCGGCATCGCCGGTACCATCCACGTCCACCCGACGCTGGGCGACGCCGTGCAGGACGCCGGTGGCGCCGCAGCCGTCCACGCCCTCCATATCCGAGCCGCGCCGCATGACCACCGAGCCGATCCACACCTTCCGCATCGTCCCTTCGCAGCAGGCGCGCCAGCAGGCCGACCGCGAGAAGATCCTCGCCGATCCCGGCTTCGGCACGCACTTCACCGACCACATGGTCGCCATCGACTGGACCGTCGAGGCCGGCTGGCACGATGCCCACGTGCGGCCCTACGGCCCGTTGACGTTCTCGCCGGCTGCCGCGGTGCTGCATTACGGCCAGGAGATCTTCGAAGGCATGAAGGCCTTCCGCCATGCCGACGGCTCCATCTGGACCTTTCGTCCCGACGCCAACGGCCGCCGCCTGCAGCATTCCGCCCGCCGCATGGCGCTGCCGGAACTGCCGGTGGACCTGTTCGTCGAATCGATCCGCCAGCTGGTGCACACCGACCAGAACTGGGTGCCGGGCGGCGGCGAGTCCAGCCTGTACATCCGGCCCTTCATGATCGCGAACGAGGATTTCCTCGGCGTGCGCCCGGCCCGCCGCGTCGCCTACTACGTGATCGCCAGCCCTGCCGGCGTCTACTTCAAGGGCGGCATCAAGCCGGTCTCGATCTGGCTGTCGCGCGACTACGCCCGCGCCGGCCGCGGGGGCACCGGCTCGGCCAAGTGCGGCGGCAACTACGCCGCGTCCCTGCTGCCGCAGCGCGAGGCCGTCGCCAACGAGTGCGCGCAGGTGCTGTTCCTCGATGCGGAAACCGGCACGTACGTCGAGGAACTCGGCGGCATGAACGTGTTCCTGGTGCAGAAGGACGGCAGCGTGGTCACGCCGGCGCTCACCGGCAGCATCCTCGAAGGCATCACCCGCGACAGCGTGATCCAGCTGCTGCGCGACCGCGGCCACACCGTGACCGAGCGCCGCGTCGAGATCAGCGAATGGATCGAAGGCGTGCGCTCGGGCGAGATCGCCGAGGTCTTCGCCTGCGGCACCGCGGCCAGCATCTCGCCGATCGGCGTGCTCAAGGGTCACGATTTCAGCGTGGGCGATGCGGAGGCGCAACCGGGCGAAGTGACCATGGCGATCCGCAAGGACCTGCTCGACATCCAGTACGGCCGCGTGCCGGACCGCCACGGCTGGCTGACGCGCCTGGTGTGAGCCACGGTCTCCAGCCGACACCGGAACGGCCCGCAGTGCGGGCCGTTTTTGATGGAGTCGGTGGTCGGGCGCTGTCGCACGAAGGCATCACGCCGACCGCCCGCAACGCTCAGGGCCCGCCGGCGTCGTCCTCCCGGCGCTGGGCGTCCCGCGCCTCCTGCTCCTGTTTCTCGCGCGCGTCTTTCTTCGCCTGATCGTGATGCCACTTGATGGCGTAGAACATGCCCGTGCCCAGCACGACGACCTTGAACACGATGAAGACGATGGGGAACCAGTCGTACATGGGAGATTTCCGGGCCAGGGATTGGCCCCGCCTGAGATGGGGCTGCGCGGCGGCGACCGCCATGCGGCAGAGTGTCGCACTGCCGGCCTTTGCCTCGCTTGGCGGGCCATCGCGGTGGCCCATGGGACCAAGTGCGTGTCGACCGCCATGCTCGCACCGACCTGCGACGCGATGCGCCCCCGGCGAGGCCTACCGAAGCATCAGCGCCCGCTACGACGCACCGGCTCGATCGACACGCCTGCATCGGCTGATCCCGAGCCCCATCTCATCGCGATGCGACCGGCTGGCAGTGCGGCACGACGATCGCCCGAGTGGCCTCCCCGCGCCTCACTCCCCTCGCCGCTCGCGGCGCGCGATCAGCCGGGCGCTTTCGGATTCCGAACGATCGACTTCAGCGCCGCCTTCGCCTTGGCGTGGAAGGTCAGCCCGGCTGCAACCGGCGAGGCCTTCCAGGCCTCGTAGGCCTCGTCCATCTCGGCCAGCTCCTCGGCGGTGAACAGCTGACGCGCGGCCTTGAACATTTCCTTCTCTTCTTCATCCGCGTGGTGGGTGATGAATTCCGCCAGCACCTTCACCGAGCCTGCGAACTGGCGCGACGTCTTGTCGGAGGCGTGCAGATCCGGCAACACCGTCAGCTCGACGGCCCGATGCTCCTGGATGGCTTCGGCATGCTGCAGCAGTTGCTCGTGCGAGGCGCGCTCGGCGAACGCCGGGTAGAACACCAGCTCCTCCCACTTCGCATGCGGAATCAGGTTCGCTTCGATCTTCTCCAGCAGTTCCGTCCGCTTCTTCTCGGCCCGGTCCGTCGTGGCATTGATCTGCTCGAACAGCGTTTTGAGCTGCTTGTGCTCATTGGCAAGGGTCTTGAGGATGTCGCGCATGGGGCTGGCTCCTGGCTGGCGGGAGGCCGAGCAAAGCGCGGACAAGACGCGGACGTCGTGAAGGCCGCCCGTCGCCTCCGCGGCGCCTGTGCGAAAGATGCAGGGCAAAGCATCAAACGCCCGCCACGCTTCGTAGAACCGGCCGCGCGTGATCGCGTTCGGCCGCTGCCGTGGCCGAGACAGGCGGTCGGCATCTTCCGACGACGCACGAGAGATCTGCGCCCGCGAGGAAAGCCCCTGCCGTCCAGATCGCGCGCAACGCGTGCCAGTGAACGCTGCGGGTGGGCCTCAGCCGCGCAGCTTCAACACCGGCTGCTCGTCCAGGGTGCCGTCATCACGGATCACGACGTGGCGCGTGCCTTCCCGGTCGAACAGCACCGGAATCGGTGTCTGGAACAGGGGCCGGCGAACGAATGCCAGCCGCCAGCCGAAGATCTCCAGCGCGTCCATCGTGACGAGCTGCGGCGGCGTCAGGCCTTCGCGCAGTTGGACGACGTCCGCTGGCTGCGCGGCTCCGCGACGCTCGGGCGTCCGGCGGGCCGGCACATGGGGCTGGACCGTCCAGGGGCCGGCGATGACGGTGGATTGCGCGGGGTGCGGCATCTGGATGCTCAAAAACAGATCACCGGGCTTCCATGCAAACCCCGTGCCGGACGGCACAGGCGACCCGCCCCGCCCCGCTTGTCACTCGGTCCAACGACAGAAAGTGAACCTGGAACGGTTATCCCTACTGGGACGTCGTTCCTCAGAGGCCCGCAGCGTCACATGGACGGGTGAACAGACCGCCGGAGCGGTGTGGGCCGTCATCGGCCGACGAGGCCCAGCCGTAGGCTGCGCTGGATCGCCGCCGCCATGCGCTCGTCGACCCCTGCCTGCTCGGCGAACCGCAGCCACTGGCCGACCTGCGCATGGACCTCGTCGATCACCGCCCGCGCCCGCGGGGGCTTGAAGCCGCAGAACACGCCGAACCGCACCAGATCATCGAGCTCGAAATGATCGCGCTTGCCGTTGAGGCTCATCTGGTGCTGGTGGGTCCAGCTGCCGTCCGGGTTGTAGGCGTAGCTCACGTCGAAGGCCGGCGACAGCCGCCACTCGCCCGCACGGTTCATCAGGAAGGCGATGTTCTTGACGTGGTCGTCCTGATTGCGGATCAACACGTTCAACACCGCACGGCGGAACTGCTGTTCGACATCGAGCGCCGGCAGCCCCAGCCTGCGAATGGTCTCCACGGCCTGCTCGTACGAGTAGGCGCCGGCCGCATTGAAATCGAAATGCCGCATCGCCGCCAGCGACTGCATGTGCAACTTGCGGCCGCTGGCACTGCGGTCGAAGCGACGGGTCATGAAGTGCGCCCGCCCGCCCTCGCGGTGGATGCGGCATTCGCTCATGTCGATCCCGGCGGCCACGGCCAGCAGGTGGAAGCCGTACTCCACCAAGCCGAAGCCCTGGGGATCGGCCAGTTCCTTGTCGCGATTGCCGGAAATGCCGTCGAACTTCAGCAGCCAGTACGAGAACCCCTCCCCCGCCTTGACCTGCCCGGAGCGGAACTCCCCGCTCTGCGGGTTCCAGGCCAGGATCGCCTTGGCGCGCGCACCGCCGGCCGAGGTCCCCACGCGCAGGATGTCCTCCAGCGCTTCCTGGTCGTCCTCGCCGCCCAGCACGCCGGCCAGTTGCCCGCGGTGATTGAGTACGTCATTCGCCAGCCGCGTGAGCGCATCGATGTCGACCGGGCGCGATCGCCCCGCCACGCCGGCCAGCATCGGATGGAACTCGAGCGCGCCCATGCCGCGGGTGCCGATGTAGCACAGCCGCTCGACCGGATTGAAACGGCCGGCCGCCCGGCCCTGCGCCACCAGCCAGGCATCGATCAGCGCATTGCCGAACTTGTCCGGCAATGCGTCGGCCAGCATCCCGGGCAGCCCCTTGAAGGCCTCCCGGGGCAGGCCCGGAAACTCGTAGGGTTCTTCACGCAGCGGCATCTCCACCGGCGCCAGCTGGATGCCGCTGTCGATGAATTCCGGCATGTACTGGAACGCCGCGACCCCGCGATCGGCGAGCCAGCTCACCGCGCCGATATCGCGCCCCCAGAGCCGTACGGTCGCATCGGTCACGCGCCCGTCTCCTCGGCGTCGCCATCGCCGTCGTCACCCCAGGCCCAGTCCGTCGCCTTGGGCGTCGCCTGCGTGTCGCGCGCACGGCGACGCTCGCGGCCTCCGTGCCGGACCCGCTCGACCGGCCGCACGGCGGGATCCGGCAGGCTGTCCAGCAAGCGCCCGTCCAGGCCGAGCACCGCGAGCACCCGCAACAACGTATTCACCGAGGTGTTCTCACCCGCCTCGAGGCGCTTGATGCTGCTGACCGACGCCCCGGCCTCCCGGGCCAGATGCGCCTGGGTCAGGTTGCGGCCCAGCCGCAGACCGGCCAGCCGCGCGCCGAGCGCGCGCTGGACGGCCTCGGGTGATGCCGTCGCGTTTTCTAGATAACGGCTCATATCAGAACCCTTGAGCGCGAAATCGCGTCTTTGAGATCATATAAGATCTTTTAGTTAATTATGTCAAGAGATCATTTATGACCCCTTATAGGATTTTTATTTGTCAAGAGCTCAGATAAGAGCCCTAAATATTTCTGGGACCAAGGCCGCGCAACGATCCGCTGACGCCACCATGTCCAGACCCACCGCGGACGCGTCGAGCGCGCCAAGAGCGTCCTGCCGTCGACATGCGGCATCTATCTCAGCCGGCATCGCATCCAACGTGACCACTTCACGCAGCGGATCGTCACGATGCCTTTCGGATCGGTTCGCATCCGTTAGACCCGCCAATGCCGCTCGAAGGCGCCCGAGCGCACATCGCTGCGCTGGCCGTGCGAAGACGTACAACTCACCTCGATGGTCGACGGCGCGCACCGACTGGTCCTGACCGCGCCGAATCGTTTTGCACAGCCGGCGTCGGCATTCGTGTCTTCCGTGGCGGTGCCCGAAACGTGCGTGTTGCACGAGACACACGATGGCTTGTGATCCGGCCATTCGTTGAGAACGTTCACTTCCGGCCAGAAACGGCCATCGACTGGCAAGTTGACACCTGAAGAGCCGCGCCGCAAAGCGGCGTCGGCTTGGACGAATCGTCAGATCTCTTAGACGTACGCGGTTCTTGCAGCCGTTCGCTTCCCAATCATCCTGATGCCATCTGTTCTTCGATGTAGCCCTTTCGAAGCTTCTCCGACACCAGTTTCTCCATCTCGCGCTCGGCGCGGTCTACCGTCTCGAACGCCTTAAGGTTCGATTGGCCGGCGCTGCCGATCCGGCCAAACGTGACCGTCAGTTCGGATCCCGCCAAGGCGATCCTCCAGAACTTGCTGGACGTCCCCTGCTCGAATCGGAACTGCCGGGCCTTGGCTTCAGCCGACACTGCCACGCCCTGCTCGACGCCCCGGGCCGCGCCCGCAGACGCCTGCCTGTCCGGCTCGTGATCGAACCTGCCGGGTGGGCTGTCGAGCTCTATGGGTTCATCCGCGTACTCGTCAGCACCCGATAGCGCGGTTTCGATGCGGCTGAGCACCCCCTCCGGGTCGCGGAGCCAGTCCTTGCCCGGCACGTCGATCACGTTCCAGCCGAAATTGCGCAGGATGCCGGGCCGGAACACGTATCGCTCCACGGTGTCCTGCGCCGGCGCGTCACACGCGTCCAGCAGGATCGCCAGCGCATACCCATCGCCGCCGGCACCGGCCACCGCGAGATCGCACCGGAACTGCGATCGGCCGACGTGCTCGTGCACCACGTGCCCCCGCTCGCGCAGCGCCGCGGCAAGCGCCTCGCGGATCCGATCAGTGCCCGCGCTGCGCGTAAACACGTCCCGCGCACCCGGATTGAGCGCGCCCAACACCGCCTGCGCGCGTTCGAATTCGCCCCGTGCGCTGGCCTGCGCGAACTGCAGGAACGCCCGCAGCGCCGCGGCACCATCGTTGTGCACGTTGGTGATTGCCTCCGCTTGAATCGTCGAGACGACCGCCATTCGATGACGCGCGCGGCTGAAAATCACGTTGAGGCGCTTCTCGCCGCCGCGCTGGTTTATGGGGCCGAAGTTCATCAGCATCTTGCCGTCGGGCCCTGGCGCATAGCAGATGCTCAGGATGATCACGTCGCGTTCGTCGCCCTGAACATTCTCAAGGTTCTTCACGAACAAGCCGTTGAACTGGTCCTCGTCCTCGCGCACGTACTCGCGCTCCAAGCGTGCAGCGAAATCCGCGTCCTTTAAGCCGAGCGCCTCGAGCGCGGTTTCGATCTCGGCCTGTTGCGCCTCCGAAAACGCGACGATGCCGATGCTCAAACCGGTCTCGCGCGCGAGCAACTCACGCACCATCTGCGCGATGTAGCGAGCCTCCGGCGCATTGCGGCGACCTACGTAAACACCGTCCGAGATGGCGTGGAGACTCACGGGACGCCGCATCAGTGCATCGGCGCCAGCCGCGCCGGCGTCGTCCTGGTCCGACCGCAGCGGCCGGATTTCATCGTCGCCGCGCTCGAACGTGCGGTCGGGAATCGTCACCAAACGACCGTCGTAGAACGCGGCGTTGGAGAAGCTGATCAGCGACTCGTGCCGGCTTCGGTAATGCCAGGCCAACAAGGTGGCCGGCAGGTTCCGCGCCGCTTGGTTCAACAAACTGTCGGAATCGAGGTTGATCGCAATGCGCTCGCCCTCTTCCTCCACCACGATTTCGTCCTCCTCTTCCCCGCCTGCGGAGAAGAAGCTCGTCGGCGGCAACTGCATCTCGTCACCCACCACCACGACCTGACGCGCGCGGCTCAGCGCTGGCACCGCTTCCTCCGTAGGGATCTGGCTCGCCTCGTCGAAGATCGCCACGTCAAACAGGTCCGCCGACAGCGGGAGGGTGTCCGAGACGGACAGTGGGCTCATCAGCCAGATCGGCTTGAGGTCATTGAGCACCACGCCTGTTTCGTCAGCGGCCAAGTCGCGGATGGAGCGGTAACGCATGGTCTTGCCGAATTCATGCTCGAGCTCGCGTCGGCCTGCGGCGTAGACCTTTTTGAAATCCTTGCCGGCTGCATCGAGCTGCGAGGCCGAGAGCGACGACTGGCGCACGTGATCGGCGAACTGGCGATGCAGCGTCGCGCCCACGACTTGCGCGTTGAGTGCCAGAAGGCGCTGCTGCCCCTGATGGAGGGCACGCGCCGTGCGCGCGAGCGCCGCCCCATCGAAGCGCGCCAGCTCCGGCGCCTCGCGCTCAAAGCGCTTGAGCGCCTCCTCGGCAACGAGGGCATCCAGCTCGCCCGGGGCATGGGGCAGTTCCAGGATGGCGGCCGCATACGCCGTGTCCGCCCCATGCACGGCCCGCAACAACGGCAGCAGGTCCGGCAGGTCGTCCAGGTTCTCGCGCAGGTCACGCATGAGCTCGCCCAGTTCCCCCAGCCGCGCGTGCGGACCCAGTCGCAGCCCCTGCCCCGCCTGCTCGGCCAGCGCTTCGAGGGCATCGAGCGTGGCCGCCTCCGCGCGTGCGGACACAATCGGATCGCCCTCCTGCCTCAGATGATCGACCAGGCGGCGGGACGCTTCGCTGGTCAGCAGCCGTTGCTGCAACTCTTCGAGCGCGGCAAGAAAGCCCGCTATGTCGGTAACGCCAAACCGCGTGCGGCTGCTGGCGTCCATCTCCTCTACAGCCGCCGTTGCGGCGTGCTCGACGGCCAGCGTGCGCAGCACCGTCGTGTAGCCGGGCCGGACTGCGTGGCGACTGAAGTCATAGCGCCGGTTGATCTCGCCGCGCAGCCGCCACCATGACGGCTGCAGCCAGCGAAGCACCGAGTCTTCCAGCCGAGTGGCCAGGTCGAGTGCGGCCTGCGTATCGGCTGGGCCGAGCTTCTCTCGCCAGTTTCCTGTCGTGGCGGCAACCTGTTGAAGCGCCGCAACTCGCTGTTCACGCTCTTCCCGAACGCGTTGCAGTTCGCCTGCAGGGGCCGACGCACTGTCGAGCAGTTCCAGATGGGCGGCCAGCTGACAATCGCTCAGCCACTTCGCTTGTCGCGCGATCTCGACGGCTGTTTCCAGCGCCATTTCGCTGTCGAGCAAACGCCCGCTGTCTTCGATACTCGCATCCAGCAGCGCGAGCAATTGCTCGCACCGCTCGACCAGCTGCTCGGTCTGGCCAAACGCATGTTCATCGGTGACCAGCACCGCAGACAGGCGGGCGAACGGATGGTGGGCGAGCCCCTGCAGTCCGTAACGCTCGCGCATGCTGCGGTGGAGCCGTTGCGTGAGTTCGCGATTGCGGTCCCACATGGCGAGCGACGGCAGCCGCTCACGTGCGGCCGGGGAGATCATGGGTGCCGCGGGCATGGCGGCAAGGCGCCGGACCAACTGACGCAGACTGGTTCCAAGTCCCTCGCTCACCTCGGCCATCGACCGCTCGAAGCGATCGATTTGCTGCTGGTATTGCTCCAGCCCTGCCAAGACCTGCTCGCGCTGAGCGGCGAGCTCGTCTCTGCCATGCGGCCGAGTGATCCACCGCTCGTAGCCGGATCGCAGGTCGGCAATGAAGGCCTTCTTGTCCGCCTGCGAGTCGTGGATCAGGCAACACAGCTCATCGAGACCGCTTTGCTTGAGCCGGTGGAACACCACATCGAGCGCTGCGCGTTTCTCGCACACGAACAGCACACGCTTCCCGCGGCCTGCATAGTCGGCAATGAGGTTCGTGATCGTCTGCGATTTACCCGTGCCGGGCGGACCTTGGACGATGAAGCTGCGCTGCGTGCGCGCGAGTGCAACGGCAGCGTTCTGCGTGGCATCGGAAGCGATTACGTTCCAGCGCTCGGGCAGCGCCACAGGCGGCGGCGGTGCCGCATCGACGTCGCGTGGCTCGATCGAGAACACGCGGTCGAAGCCGGGATTCGGGGCGGGCTCTTCGATCAGCTGCGTGTAGTCGCGTACCAGCGACATCTTCTTGTAGTTGAAGTTGGCCAGCGTGACCTGCGTGAGATCGAGATCCCACTCGTACTGGTGGCCTTCCGATTCCTGCAACGCGAAACCCAGCTTCTCCACGTCCTCGGTGGACGCCGCCATCCGCGCATGACGTGGGCCGGCGACCGGCGAAGCACCGGCCTCGAAGCGCTGCGGCAAGAGGCTCGGGCGCACCCACCGCTCAAACAGTGCCTGGCCAAGCGGGCGGTAATCACTGCGGTCATAGCTGTAATCGGGCAGTGCCGCGGAACGCTCGCGCGCCACGCGCGTCGTCATGCGCCGGCGCTGGAACTGCTGCAGGCGCTGCAGCGCTTTCTGTCGCACCAGCTTGACCTGAGCCTTGTCGACCAGGCGCAGCTCGACGGCCGGCTCGGTGCGCCGGATTTGGGCGAGCAGGTCGGCGTGGATCTCGGCGATCGACGTCTTCTGCAGGTCGACCGTCTCGGGCAGGCGGATGTCGTACAGCTGGCGCAGCTGGTGGCGCAGGACGGGATTGAACTCGGCCTCGCCGTCCTCGCACTGGATCAGGTACTGGTCGCGGACGCCTTTGCGGCGGGTGAGTTCTACCGGGATCCACAGCAACGGCGTGGTGATGCGCTCTTGCGGCGTTTCCTTCAGGTTATGCCAGCGCAGGAATGCGGCCACCAGGCGCAGATGACTGAAGCCGTATTCCGCCCGGTCACGGCGGGTTTCCTGAATCAGCCGATCCAATGCGACCGGCAGGTAGGGCTGGTCGTCGAAACGCAGCCAGCGGTGTAGGTCCACCGCGCGGCCGGCGACGACTTCCGCCGCGAACGGTCCACCCCAGGTGCAGATGTGCTCGGGCCGGATGCTCTCGAGCTGCAGCATCAGCGGCACGCTCGATACGGTCAGGTTGACGCTGCTTGCACTCGGTCGGAAATACAGCAGGCGGTTGCGGCGCGAGAGGTCGAACAGGCGGTCGCGCAGGTGCGACAGCACTGCCGTGCGCCGCGGTGCCAAGCCGGTCGCGCCGGCCAGCGCACGCTCCACATCCAGCGCCTGCGGCTGCTCGCGCCATGTGCGAAGTCGCGTGGCCATGCTGGCCAGATCGGTCGCGCGCTCATGCCGGTTGATCGCGGTCATCTCGGCAATGACCGAAGCGACGATGGGATTCAACCGTGGGGCGATCTGGAACAGGTTGCGGCGATGCGCGGCAAACGACTCGATGTCCTCGGGATCGTCGAAGTCCAGACCGCAGGCGAGCGCCGCCAGCACCTGCCCAAGCCGGAAGATGTCGGTGATCTCGTCGTGGTGGCCCAGCTGGATTTCCCAGCTGCGAAACCCGGGCAGATACACCGGGCGCTCGATTGGCGCTGCGGGCTCGGTCTGGACTTGCCGATCTTCGAAGCGTTCAACGCCGTCGGTGTCGTGCGTCCGGCGCAGTTCGCCCACGATGTTGAGCGCGGATGCTGGAAGCGGCTGCACCCGGTGCACCGCATCGATGTCCATCGCGGGCGGCCGGCCATCAGCCTGGCGCAGTCGCAGCGCGCCCGACGCGCTCAACAGGATCTGCCCGGGATCAAGAACGGCGACACGCCCGTGGGCGTGCAAGGACGCGACTTCCTCGAACAGCGGCAACACCAGCACGAGGACGTCGTCGGTGGACAGGGCGCCGCCGTCCTGTGCGTCGATCAGTGCTGTCAGCGTGCCGGGCTGTTCCAAACCTGCCTCGGGCGAGCTCATGCGTCCACCTGCATCATGCCCAACTTTTTCTTGAGCCTGTCGAGTTCGCGCTTGCCAAAGCGCGCGTCACGTTTAAGGTTCGCCTGGAGCGCGTCCAGGCTGCCCATCTCGTGGGCGATCGTGGCGGCACGCAGCAGCGCTGCGTCCTGCACGTCCGCATCCACCAGCGCCAGATCCAGCATCAGCGCGTTGAGGTAGCCGCGCACGCTGTCATCCATGAGTTCGGCGCGAAGATCAGCGAGCACGGAGGCCGGCTCGTCCGGCGACCACTCGGAAAACAGTTCACGCACCTGGCTCACCACCAGGTCGCTACGCAGCGACGTATCAGCCAAAAAGTGGGTCATAAAGCCGCGCGTGATCGCCTGCAGGCGCACCTGCCCCGCCAGGTCGAGCGCCTCGAGTGATAGCGGCCCATGCAGCTTGGCCTCGATCCACTCCTCGAGCCGATCCGCATTTTGCCACCACAGCTCGAGCGCGCGGGCGCGCACGAACGTCTCCGGGTGTGTCGTCGCATTGCGGGGCTCGTTTGCCTGCGTATCGATCTCAGCCGCCTGCCGCAGGTAGGCAGCAGCGTCGGGACTGGCAACGCCCGTCTGCACCTTTACCAACGTAGAGACCGTCGGGGCGAGGGCGTCCGCGGCGATCGCGCCGCCGCGATCGGCGAACAGCTCCGTGTGCAGCGAATACCGTCGCAAAGTTTCGCGGTGGCTTGGGCTCGCCTGCGGGGAGGCCAGTGCGTCATTGAGGATGCGGTCGGCCACATGGAAATCGCCGCCGTCGCGCGACCACAACAGGTAATGAGCGAGTTCGTGGCCAAACAGGGCCAGGCGCTCATCGGGCGACAGCCGCTCGAGCATCTGACCCATCATCACCACGTGGATTTCGCCCGGTACGAACACCAGCGAGGCATTCATTTCATGACCGCCGGCTTGATACAGGGTGGCCGGCGCATCGATACCCAAGCGCTGCATCGCCTGCAGCATCGTCGCATGCACCTCCGGATGGGCATTCGGCTCTACCCGGTAGGTGTTGCGCAGCAGGCTCGCCCGGACCGCCTCGACATGCTCGGCGCGCGCCTTCTGGGAACTCGCCCAGGCCCAGACCTCGGGCTCGTGGCTTTTAAGGTATTGCACTGTCTGCAGGTGATAAGGAAGCGGCTGCAGCCCACGGCCTCCGGAATGAATCGAGTCCACGCAATGCCCCTGATGAGTCTGCATGGAGTTTACGGGAGCCCGCTGGCGCCCAACACGTATTTAGACAAGCACATTCGGTAGCTTTGAGCTTGGATGGCACGCGCCCGGCAGACACCTCGGCGTAAGTACGAACAATGTCTGCGAGACATGGCGGCTGGCACTCGCTGGTGCCCTAGTACTGTTCATGTCCGCTATCGCCCAGAAGCGGATATCCGTGTGTTAGCTGGCGTTCGGGCGGTGTATGGCTCACGCTGTTTTTCGAGTCAGCCGGGCGATCAAATAGCCAAGCAACAGGCCCGCGACATGTCCGGGTTTCGGATAGTTGGCATAGATCAGATCGAGCGTTAGCGCCACGGCGATCGTAAATGCGACTGGCAGTACGAGAGACTTCGAGCGGTCGATGCCCGTCATCGCTAACCAAAGGCCGGCTCCCGCAATTGCCATGATCGCCTGGGATGCGCCGGTGCCCAGGTTCCACGGCGGCATAAAGATTGGCTCGCTGATCAGCATTGCGATTGAGCCGCCTACCAGCCAGAGCACAAGCATGCGGAAAAAACCCATATGGCGCTCGACAACCGTGCCGACCAACAACAAACAAAACACGTTCGACAGCATGTGTGGCTGCTTGACATGAACGAGCTGTGCGGTGAACAGACGCCAGAGTTCGAGTTCACGAATGTATTTGAAGCGCAGACCGTAATTCTCGAGTTCGACGATCCTGACTCGTCCGAGCCAAGCTCCGCTGACTTCGATCGCCGCGAACACGCTCATGACGACAGTTGCTGCACACAGCAGAAGCGTGCACCAAGGAACGCGGCGCGACATCGAAGGCGCGATGATTGATTGCGACTGGGTCATGCAAAGTTCCGTTGTAAGAATCGCGCCGCTGCTGGGGCGAGCATAGCGGGGTCGAAACGGGCATCCGCCACGTCGCTATTCGGCCGGCTCTTGGATCATCGAGACACATCTCCCATATAGCGTTTTGCGGCCGTTGTGTCTTGTCTTCGAGGCGGTTGTTGCTCAGCCGTCTCGGATGTGCCCGCGGTTGTATGGGCGGCGGCAGGCCTCCGAGACTCGTCCTCATGGGGCAAGCGTCCGCATCTGGTCGGAAGTGGACGCATCTCCCCCAGTCCCGCTCAGTGGCGCGAGCGCTGCCATGGTGTGCGCACCTCGGCGCCTACATGCCGGGTCGCCGCGCAGGCCGCCTGTGTCGTTGATCCTTCGGGCCGGCGCCTGGCTGGCGGGATGCCGAGCAAATCGCGGACGTCGTGAAGTCCGCGGGTCGCCCCCCGCGGGGAAATGCAGGGACAGGCATCGAACACCCGCAACGCTTCGGGGAACCGGCCGCGCGTGATCGCGTTCAGCTGCTGCCGTGGTCGTGGCAGGCGGCCGGCATCTTCCGACGACGCACAAGAGATCTGCGCCCGCCGAGGAAAAACCCTGCCGTCCAGATCGCGCGCTATGCGCGCCCAGTGAACGCTGCGACTGCGCCTCAGCTGCGCAGCTTCAACACCGGCTGCTCGTCCAGCGTGCCGTCTTCGCGGATCGCGACGTAACGTGTGCCGGCCCGGTCGAACAACACCGGAATCGGTGCCTGGAACAATGGCCGGCGAACGAAGGCCAGCCGCCAGCCGAAGATCTCCAGCGCTTCCATAGTGACGAGCTGCGGCGGCGTCAGGCCTTCGCGCAGCTGGACGGTGTCGGCCGGCTGTGCGGCTCCTCGACGCCCGGGCGTCCGGCGGGCCGGCACATGGGGCTGAACCGTCCAGGGTCCGGCGATGACGGTGGAGTGCGCGGGGTGCGGCATCTAGATGCTCAAAAACAGATCACCGAGTTTCCATTCAAACCCCGTACCGGAACTGCACAGGCGGTTCGCCCCGCCCTCGCTTGCCACTTGGTCCCACGACAGAAAGTGAACCTGGAACCGTTATCCTGGCACCGTTATCAGGCACAGCCCTCGCAGCGGCACAGCATCAGACCGGCGCCTGCCAACGACGTCCCAGCTCCAGCCGGGGCGCTATCGCCACAGACGCTCACCCTCGTTCGTTACGCCGCGGCCCGCTCGTTGATTTCATTCACGATGCGGAATATCGAATCTGCGTCCGCATGCGCAAACGCGCCTTCCACGCCTTCGTGATGGATTGCGGTGAACGGTGGTTCGTACAACAGGCCTGGATCCATGACGCCCTGCTGCGTCAATCGGTCGATCACCATCTCCACGAACCGGATCTGCTGGCTGCTGTACCGGTTGGCGTCGAGGAACTGTGCGAACGCCTCTTTGGCGGCATTCCGGTCCAGCCCGACCAGCGAGCGGATGAACACCGTCAGGGGGCGGTCGCTGCCGTAATGCTTTTCGAATGCCTCGCGCCCGCCCACCACCTCCGCTCCGTAGACGAACCGCTCCAGCTCCTCCAGATCCGTTGCCGTCAGCGGCTTGTTGTAACGCAGCTTGGCGATGGCGATGTGGTGCTCGTTAGCGCGGATATAGGCTTCCACCTTGCGCTTGTACTGCGCCAGGTTGATACCGGTACTGAAGCTCTCCAGGCCAACCTCGTCCGATTCGCCAATGGTGTCGGTCAGCATCGAATAGACCGGATCGCCGGGACGCTTCTTGATGAACTTCACCAGCGTCCGGAGTTTCAGCCGCACCTCCTCGATCATCGAGAGCGTGACGCCTTCCCAGAATCCCTCACTCTGGACTTCATGGATCAACGCAAGCTGTTCCCGGACAGACGGGATCGCAGCATGCGCTTCAAGCGCACTCGCGACCTCGATCACCCGGTCCCGGTAGCCGAGGAAATCGCGCGTGGCGTTGATCAGTGCGATCTGCAGGCTCACGCACACCAGGTCGAACAGCTTGGCCGTGATGTGCTCGGGCTCTTGCTGGCTCGGCAGTCCTGCCACGTGCGCGCGAAGATCGGCCATCGCCGTCTCGTCCAGCGTGTCCCACTGCGCGCGCTCGGCATAGCGCGTCACATGCGCCAGCTCGAGGCGGACGATGAAGTTGTCCGGATTCATCTTCGCCACTTCGCCATGCAGCTGCGCGATCACGCTCCGGCGCAGCGCCGGCAGTGCGCTGTAATCGGCGGCCGCGTCCGCCGCCCATTTCTTCGGCGGCCCAGCGGTCTCCGGCAGCAGCACCATCAGCTCCAGCCGCCGTGTAAACAGGCGCTTGCCCAGCGGCTCGCCAACGGGCGCAGCGGCGCCGGCCGGAAACTCGTTGAAGTACTCGAAATTGGCGCAGAAATCGAAGATGTGGAACTCGGTCTTGTCCAGTCCCGGCCCGAACAGATCCGGACACAGCCGCGTCCCGCGGCCGATCATCTGCAGGAACTTGACCTTCGAGCGCACCGCCTTGAAGAACACCAGATTTACGACCTCGGGCACGTCGATGCCGGTGTCGAGCATGTCGACGGAGATGGCGATCTGAGGCAGCTTGGTCGCCAGGCTGAACTCGTCGATCAGGCTTTGCGCGTAGGTCACCGCGTGCGTCACCACACGCGCGAAGTCGCCCTTGTAGTGCGGGTAATGATGGTCGAAGCGTTTGGCAATGAAGACCGCGTGCGGCTGGTTGACCGCGAAGATGATGGTCTTGCCGAGCTGGTCGCCGCCGTCCACCTTGAGCCCGTGCTCCATCAGATGCCTGAGCATCAGGTCGACTGTGCTTTCGTTGAACAGCTGCTTATTGACCTGCGAAGCCGACACCTCGTCCGGCACCTCATGGTCGCCCCAGTCCAGCGACTCCCAATGCGCCTGCTCGTCCGGTGGCAACTCGTCGTAGCGGATGCCTTCGCGCACGAACCGGATCGGCACCGAGTGCGCGCGCGGCGGCACCAGATACCCGTCCGCCACGGCTTCTTCCAGTCCGTAAGCATCGGTGGGGACGCCGGTCTCCAAGCCGAACAAGTGATAGGTATCGCGGTCCACCTCGTCGCGTGGCGTCGCAGTCAAGCCCACGAGATAGCTGTCGAAGTAGCGGAAGATCGCGCCGTACTTCTGGTACACGCTGCGATGCGCCTCGTCGATGATGATCAGATCGAAGTGCCCGACGCCGTATTTGCGGCGGTCCCCATCCATCTGCTCGATCAGCCCCATCATCGTGGGGTACGTCGACAGATACACCCGCCCCTGCCCGTCCTTGTCGGTCACCAGGTTCACCGGACTGGAATCCGGAAGATGCGTCTTGAACGCATTGGTGGCCTGCCGCACCAGCGCCTTGCGATCCGCCAGCAACAGCACCCGCTTGACCCAGTTGCCGCGCATCAGCAGCTCGACCAGCGCGATCGACATGCGGGTCTTACCGGTGCCCGTCGCCATGGTCAGCAGGCCGGCGCGGCGGCCAGACGCGAGTGACTCCGCCATCGCCCGGATCGCGCGCAGCTGGTACTCGCGTCCGGCGATCCCGCGGTTGACCTGCAATGCGCCCAGGTCCCGTTGCAGGCTGCGGCGCTGGATCGCCAGTTCCAGTTCATCGCGCGTGTAGAAGCCCTGCACCTCGCGCGGCGGTGCGCGCTGGTCGTCCCACAGCCAGGTTTGGTGGCCGTTGCTGTAGAAGATCAGCGGTCGCTGGCCATGCGACTGCGCCAGGCAATCGGCGTACAGCCGGGCCTGCTGGCGACCGATATCCGGATCCTTGAAGCTGCGCTTGGCCTCCACCACGGCCAGCGGCTTGCCGTCCGCGCCCCACAACACGTAGTCGATGAAGCCCTCGCCCTTCTGGTTGGGCATGCCGGTCACCGGCACCTCCACCGACGCATTGGCGCCTACCACCCAACCAGCCTCGCGCAGCAGCACGTCGACGAAGAAACGGCGGGTGTCGGCCTCGTGGTAGTCGTGCGCATCCGGCACCGCGAGGTTGGCGGCCTTGGCCTCGGCCAGCTCCCGACGCGCGTCCGCCAGCTTGGCGTCCAACGCCGCGATCGCCGCCTCGCGCTCTGCCAGGGTGGCGGCGGTCTCGGCGATGCGCGCCTCGCGCGCTTCCAGCTGGCCGTGCTGGGCTTCGATCTGCTGACGGAACTTTACTTCCTGCTTCTCCAGCTCGTCGCGCGTAAAGGCCACCGCCTCGTCGGCGCGCACCAGATGGGGCACCTGCGTCTCGTCCCATTCGGCGGACAGGTGTTTCGGATCGCTGGCGCGGGTATAGGTTCGTGCCAGCCAGAACAGCACATGGAACAGCTCGCGCACCAGGCGCATCGCATCGCCGCTGCCCACCCGCTGGTTGCCGTGCACGGCCTGGTTGCCCAGCTTCTGGATCAGCCGCGCCTTCTGGTGGATATGCGGCGGCAGCAACTGCTCGAACGCGGGCTGCGTCAACAGCAGACCAAGCCCGTTGTCGTACGGCATCCGCAGGGTCACATCGTGTGCGTACAGCCAGTGCACCGCCTGCTCCAGCGCATGGCGGGTGCGCATGCAGCAGGCGCGCGGGTCGGAATGGACCAGCTGCTCCGCGCCCCTGGCCGGATCAAAGAGGGGTTTGAATTCCTGCTGCAGAAACTGGAAGTTGCTCACCGCGTCCCCTTCTCAAGCACGTCCCAATGCCCGCCCTTCTTCGGGCCGACATAACGCAGCCTGCCCTCGGCCTGCAGCCGGGCGGCCACCCGCTCCACTGTGCGCAGCGACAGTCCCGTCGCCCGCGACACGTCCGCAAGGGTCAGACCCGGCTGCTGGCGCAGCACGGCCAGCACCCGGGCCGGCGAGCGCGGCGGCGCTTCTACCGACATTTCTACCGGCGTTTCTACCGTCACCTCGGCGGCAATCGCCTCGTCCAGGCTGTCGGCAATCGCCTGCAGGATGAACTCGATGAAGCCACTGCAGTCGCTGCGCGCGTCAGCCACGCCCAGCTGCGCGTAATAGTCCTGCTGGCGATGTTTGATGACCGTTTCCACCGGCAGCCACGCGAGGACAGGCTGCCAGTGCGCCAGGATCAGGGTCTGCCACAGCCGGCCCATGCGGCCATTGCCATCGTCGAAGGGATGGATGAATTCGAACTCGTAATGGAACGCGGCCGACGCGACCAGCGGATGCGCATCGGTCTTGCGCAGCCAGCCCAGGAGATTCTTCACCAGCGCCTGCACACGGCTCGCGGGCGGCGCCATGTGCAGCAGCTTGCCCCCGCGCCAGATCCCGACATCGCCGCCGCGCAGCCTTCCGGGCCGGTCCACCAATCCGGCCATCAGCAAGCTGTGGGCGGCGAGCAGATCGCCCAGGCGATGCGGCTGCCAGCGCTCCATCGCCTCGTAGGCCGCAAAGGCATTACGCACCTCCTGCACTTCCTTCGGCGAGCCCAGCACCGGCTTGCCGGCCAGCACCGCCGTCACCTGCTCCACGCTGAGCGTGTTCTGCTCGATCGCCAGCGAGGCCTGCAGGGTGCGAATGCGGTTGCTGCGACGCAGCGCCGGCACCAGTGTGTCGCGATTGGCGGCCGCCTTCCACGCGCCCAGCCGCTCCGCGATGTCCGCGACCAGCGCGGTCATGCGATGGGTCAGCTGGAACGGTGGCTGGTAGGCGGGCATGGTCATAGCGTGCCGGAGAAGGCACGGTGTTGGAGGCTGGCAAAAACGCTGTCCAATTGGCTGGCGCTTAGCCGAAGGGTGTGCGCTTGCTCCCGGGTTCTCCGAACGATCTCGGAAAAACGGACTTGAGCCTCCACTGGCGGCAATGGCACTTTCACTTTCTCGATGCGGAACAGTGCGAGCTTTCCGATGGTCACCTGCCCCGTCTGGGAACGGATCTGCGATTGCGCATCCGGCATGCTCAACGCAAAAGACAAGTAATTAGACACATAGGCGCCTGCATCCTTCGGCACAATCTTCGCTGCGTTTTCCGTCAAGTTGGCGCCATCAAGCGTCGTTTCAACGGGTGCCACAAGTCCTATCGTGCCGGCAATACTGATTATCAAATCACCCTCAGAGACCGTGTAGCGTTTGATCTTTTGCTGCACGTCGGGTCTAAGGTACCGAAGATTCTCCTCGTGCACATGACCCATCTCGACATCGGAGACGCGAACGTAGCGGAACGGCGTGACCGAATCCGAGTAATCCTCACCCTTGGGCAAACGCTTTCCACCTTTCACCTCGCAAATATCACCGATGGCGACCATTGGCCCTCGGTCAGAACCACTAAACATTTCGAGAAAAACGGACTGCAGCAGCTGATCGAGCTTGGCAATAGCTTCGCGGCGCTTGGCGCGCAGCGCGTCTGCCTTATCCAGGATCGCCGCGATGCGGCGTTGCTCGTCAACCGGCGGTAGAAGAAGTCGCTGCCGATACGCGTCGGCCCGATTAAGCCCAGGAATCGCTGCCGCTCGATTCAGTTTATTCAGACCTAAATCTTCGAGACGATATGCGAGCCATTTCAGGTCCGCTTTCGTCGATGTGCTGTCGACATAATAGGTTGTATCGATGGGCCAGCACGCGCATTCTGAATACGCGACTTCGCCAAACGAGCCCTTTCTCCCGACAATGATCGTTGGCCCGCTTGTTATTGCCGTCGAGTGGCCGCCGACCACGCCATTCGATCCGTAAACAGCAAACTTTCCTCCATCCCTATCCCTCGCAGCAAGACTCTTTCCATACTTGAACTCGCAGACGTCGCCAAGCTCGATTTCTGGCCACGGCATGCTCACTGCAACATACCTTCCAACTCCTCCATCCCCTGCATGATCTCCGCCTCCAGCGCCCTCAACTCGGCGAGGATCTTCGTCGGTGGGTCGTAGTCCAGTTGCTCGTGTACAACTTCCTTGTAGCGGTTGATCGACAGGTCATAGTCGTTGCTCGCGATCTCCGCCTTCGGCACCAGGAAGCTCTGTTCGGTGCGGCCGCGCGCGCTTTCCTCATCGCGGTGCTGCCAGCGCTGCAGCACATCCGGCAGGTTGTTGCTCGCGTGCCTGTCGTTGGTCAGCGGATTGCGCTTGTCGTCCAGCGAGAACCCGTCGGCCTGCATGTCGTAGAACCAGACGTCGTCGGTGCCGCCCGAGTCTGTCTTGGTGAACAGCAGAATGGCGGTGGACACACCGGCGTAGGGACGGAACACGCCGGAAGGCATCGACACGATGCCGTCCAGCTTCTGCTCCTCTACCAGCATCCGGCGCAGCGACTTGTGGGCCTTGGACGAGCCGAACAACACGCCGTCGGGCACGATCACCGCGGCGCGGCCACCGGGCTTGAGCAGGCGCAGGAACAGGGCGAGGAAGAGCAGCTCGGTCTTCTTGGTCTTGACGATCTGCTGCAGGTCCTTGGCCGTGCTCTCGTAGTCCAGCGAGCCGGCAAAGGGTGGATTGGCAAGGATCAGGCTGAACTGCCCGGCCACGCCGGCATGGCCTTCGCTGAGGCTGTCGCGGTTCTCGATGGCCGGGTTCTCGACGCCGTGCAGCAGCATGTTCATCGAGCCGACCCGCAGCATGGTGCTGTCGAAATCGAAACCGTGGAAGGTGTCGTGGTTGAAGCGCTTTGCCGCGTCGGCATCCTTGTAGATCCCGTCGCGATGATGCGTGTCGAGATACTCGGCGGCGGCCACCAGGAAGCCCGCGGTGCCGCAGGCCGGGTCACAGATGGTGTCGGCCGGCGTGGGCGCCATCATCTCGACCATCAGCTGGATGATGTGGCGCGGGGTACGGAACTGCCCGTTCTGACCGGCCGAGGCGATCTTGCCGAGCATGTACTCGTAGAGATCGCCCTTGGTGTCGCGGTCGTCCATGGGGATGGCGTCGAGCATGTCCACCACCTTCGCCAGCAGCGCCGCGCTGGGAATGGTGAAGCGCGCATCCTTCATGTGCGCAGCGTAGGTGGAATCCCCCCTTTCGCCGCCCATGGTCTTGATGAAGGGAAACACCTCGTCTGCGATGGTGCTGTACAGCGTGGCCGGATCGCCCAGCTGACGGAACACCGACCAGCGCAGGTGCTGCTGGTCGGGCGCGAACACGGGGTGCTCGATCGGTCGCTTGAGGCGGTTGGCCTTCTTCTCGCGGACGGTGTGCAACTCGTCCAGCCGCTTGATGAAAAGCAGGTAGGTCATCTGCTCGATGACCTCCATGGGATTGGAGATGCCGCCGCTCCAGAACGCGTTCCAGATGGCGTCGACCTGGGATTTGATGGTGCCGGTGATCATGGATTTCCTTGGTGATGCGGATCAGGACTCCGAGGTCCTGACGATGCTGTAGCCGGTGGCGTTGTAGAGGCCGTTGAACTTCGGATCATGGCCGCGCAGGCGCACCGACCAGCCGAGCCCAAAGACGTGGCGGAACACCTCGTCCACGTCGGCAAGTTCCACCTGGTGTTCCTTCCGGTTGGCGCCTGTGCCGGGCCTGGCCACCCGGAATGTGGCCTGGCCGGTGTCGCGATTGCGCAGGCGGTACGGGTACAGGCGCTGGCCGCTGGTGTGTTCGAACCAGAAGCTTGGATCGATCTCGTTGGTTGCCTTGGGCATGGTTGGTTCGGCCTCTCAGTCGTCGCTCGCCAGGAACCACACCGGCCTGAGCGGAAGACGCGCGCGGGCGCTGTCATCGAGCTGGGCGTAGTGCGAAGTCCACAACTCCAGCAACTTGGGCGCGTCGATCAGCGTGATGCGCCGATGCGACTGGCGCGCTTCATAGTCGGCGTCCCTGGTGAAGCCCGACAAGGCAACGAACAGCCCGACATCGCCCTCCCCTAGCACCGCCATGAAGCTGCGAAGGCCCATCACATCGATGCGTGCGGAATTGGCGTTGCGCTTGACCTGTACCTTGATACGCGGCGGCCGGGTGCCGAGCGGATCGTTGTAGGCAATGATGTCGGTGCCGCCATCCTTGCCGGGCGGTGCGACCCAAGCGACGTGGTAACCCATCGCCCGCAGCAGCGACGCCACAAGTTCCTGGAAGTCGTAGGGCGGCATGGCGGCGAGGTAGGCCTCGATCTCGGCCCACGCCATCTCTTCGGCTTCCTCCAACGTGATGCTGGCCGATTCCTCGGTGAGTTCGGCTTCCGGATCATCCACTTCGTCGGGGACGGGCTGGGCGCTCTTCCATTTTTTGTACAACTGCCCGACCGCACGAATGAACTGCTCAGGATCGGGGTAGACGTCCAAAGCTGCCTCGCCCTCTGGCGTAAGGGTCCAGATACCTTTGTCCTTGACCAGCCAGCCGGCCTTGACCGGCGCGACAGTGCTGAAGCGCACGATCTTCTCGAAGCGGCGGCCGCCAGTTTCGTAGTCGCCTGCCTCGTACTCGGTGAGCACGACCTGCTTCTCGAGCGCGGCCAGCGCATCCGACGCACGCATGCCTTCAGGCTGGGTCTTGAGGATATGGAACAGCGCACGTGTCAGTTCACCCGTGCGGCGCCTGCTGATGTTGGCCATGCGTCCTCCCCTGGACTGCCGAGCTGCTTGGTACCAAGGCCAATGATAGACGTCCGGCCGACGGAGTTAGAGCTTCCAGTCCGTGTTCAGTCGAGTGCGTCGATCTCGACGCGTTGCCCTGGCGTTGGGGCCTAAGCCCGAACATTCAGCGGCCGCGCAAGCGTCGCCACCTTGGACGTGTCAAAGAAAAGCCCGCACGCGGCGGGCTTCTCTTTTGATCGGTCAGTACCGCGGCTGCAACTCACTCCCACTCAATCGTCGCCGGCGGCTTCCCACTGATGTCGTAGACAACGCGAGAGACGCCGCGGACTTCGTTGATGATCCGGTTCGAGACGCGGCCCAGGAAGTCGTACGGCAGGTGCGCCCAGTGGGCGGTCATGAAGTCGATGGTCTCCACGGCGCGCAGCGAGATCACCCATTCGTAGGCCCGGGCGTCGCCCACGACGCCGACGGACTTGACCGGCAGGAACACGGCGAAGGCCTGGCTGGTCTTGTCGTAGAGATCGGCCTTGCGCAGTTCCTCGATGAAGATGTGGTCGGCCTTGGCCAGGATGTCGGCGTACTCGGCCTTCACCTCGCCGAGGATGCGCACGCCCAGGCCCGGGCCCGGGAACGGGTGGCGGTAGACCATCTCGCGCGGCAGGCCGAGTTCGACCCCGAGCCTGCGCACTTCGTCCTTGAACAGCTCGCGCAGCGGTTCGACCAGGCCCATCTTCATGTGCTCGGGCAGGCCGCCGACGTTGTGGTGGCTCTTGATGACGTGGGCCTTGCCGGTCTTGCTGCCGGCCGACTCGATGACGTCGGGATAGATGGTGCCCTGCGCCAGCCACTTGGCGTTGCTGAGCTTGTTGGACTCTTCGTCGAAGATCTCGACGAACAGGTTGCCGATGATCTTGCGCTTGGCTTCCGGATCGCTCACGCCTGCAAGCGCGCTGAAATAGCGCTCACGTGCATCGACGCGGATCACGCGCACGCCCAGGCCATGCGAGCTGGAGGCATCGGCGAAGGTCGTCATGACCTGGTCGCCCTCGCCCAGCCGCAGCAGGCCGGTGTCGACGAACACGCAGGTCAGCTGCTCACCGATCGCCTTGTGCAGCAGCGCGGCGACGACGGACGAATCCACGCCGCCCGACAGGCCGAGGATCACTTCGTCGCTGCCCACCTGCTCGCGCACGCGCGCGATCTGGTCGTCGATGATGTTGGCCGCGGTCCACAGCGTGGCGCAGCCGCAGATGTCGACGACGAAGCGGCGCAGCAGCGCGAGGCCCTGTTTCGTGTGGGTGACTTCGGGATGGAACTGCACGCCGTACCAGCGTTTGTCCTCGTTGGCGAACGCGGCCACCGGCACGCGGTCGGTGCTGGCGGTGACGGTGAACTCGGGCGGCGCGGCGCTGACGTGGTCGCCGTGGCTCATCCAGACGTCGAGACGCTGGGCGCCGGCGTGGTCACTGAGGCCCTCGAACAGGCTGTCCTTTGCGACGATGGCGACTTCGGCGTGACCGTATTCGCGCGCGTCGGCGGCTTCGGTCTCGCCGCCCAGCTGCTTGGCCATCGTCTGCATGCCGTAGCAGATGCCCAGCAGCGGCAGACCGGCGTCGAACACCTGCTGCGGCGCGCGCGGCGAGCCGTGTTCGGTGGTCGATTCCGGGCCGCCCGACAGGATGATGCCCTTGGGCGCGAACGCGGCGATCTCGGCCGGATCGTGGTCCCAAGCCCAGATTTCGCAGTAGACGCCCAGCTCGCGGATGCGGCGGGCGATCAGCTGCGTGTACTGCGCGCCGAAGTCGAGGATGAGGATTTTGTCGTCGTGAAGGTTCGGGGTCGGTGATTCGGAAACGCCGGTCATGTGTGCCTCAATTCAATCTGATGTTTGTCGAATCACGAAACGCTACTTGGACGAGCCTGGATCGCCCCTACCGTCATTCCCGCGAAGGCGGGGCTTTCAACGGACGAATGTCCGATCATCCATGGACTTTGACCTACCGTCACCCGTTGCCACATGACGCGGGCAACGTCCTTGGATTCCCGCTTTCGCGGGAATGACGGGTCATAGGAAACATGCAGGCGGGCAGATCCCGCTTCTCCGAATCCCCAATCCCCACTCCCAAATCCCGCCAGGCGGGCCTCAGCCCGCCTGGTAATTCGGCGGCTGCTTGGTGATCGTGACGTCGTGCACGTGGCTCTCGCGCTGGCCGGCGCCGGTGATCTTCACGAACTTCGGCTCCGTGCGCATCTCTTCGATGGTCGCGCAGCCCACGTAGCCCATGGTCGCGCGCAGGCCGCCGGCGAGCTGGTGGATGATGCCGCCGAGCGCGCCGCGGTACGGCACGCGGCCTTCGATGCCTTCGGGGACGAGCTTGTCGGCATCCGACGAATCCTGGAAGTAGCGGTCCTTGGAGCCCTGCTCCATCGCGCCCAGTGAGCCCATGCCGCGGTAGCTCTTGTAGCTGCGGCCCTGGAACAGTTCGACTTCGCCCGGTGCTTCCTCGGTGCCGGCGAACAGGCCGCCGATCATCACCGTCGATGCGCCGGCAACGAGCGCCTTGCCGATGTCGCCCGAGTAGCGGATGCCGCCGTCGGCGATCAGCGGGATGCGGTCCTGCAGGGCCTCGGCGACCATGTCGATCGCGGTGACCTGCGGCACGCCCACACCCGCGACGACGCGCGTGGTGCAGATCGAACCGGGGCCCACGCCGACCTTCACCGCGTCCGCGCCGGCGTCTTCGAGCGCCTTGGCCGCTTCGCCGGTGACGATGTTGCCGCCGATCACCTGCACCTGCGGATAGGTCTTCTTGACCCAGTTCACGCGGTCCAGCACGCCCTGCGAATGGCCGTGCGCGGTGTCGACGATGATCACGTCGACGCCGGCCGCGACCAGCGCTTCGACGCGCGCTTCGGTGTCACCGCCCACGCCCACTGCGGCGCCGACCAGCAGCTGCTCGTCGGCATCCTTGGCGGCGTTGGGGTTGTCGTGCGCCTTCTGGATGTCCTTGACCGTGATCAGGCCACGCAGCGCGAACTCGTCGTTGACCACCAGCACCTTCTCGATGCGGTGCTTGTGCAGCAGCGCCAGCACTTCGGTGTCGCTGGCGCCTTCGCGCACGGTGATCAGGCGGTCCTGCTTGGTCATCACGTTGCGGACCGGATCGTCGAGCTTGGTCTCGAAGCGCAGGTCGCGCCCGGTGACGATGCCGACCAGTCGCGTGCCATCGACCACCGGCACGCCGGAGATGTTGCGCGCGCGGGTCAGGCGCAGGACTTCACCGATGGTGGTGTCCGGGCCGACGGTGAACGGTTCGCGGATCACGCCGGCTTCGAAATTCTTGACCTTCGAGACTTCGGCGGCCTGGCGCTCGACGCTGAGATTCTTGTGCACGATGCCGATGCCGCCGAGCTGGGCCATCGCAATGGCGAGGCGGGCTTCGGTGACGGTATCCATCGCCGCGGAGACGATCGGCAGGTTCAGGCGCAGGTCGCGCGTCAGGCGGGTGGCGAGCCGGACATCCTTGGGCAGGATCAAGGAGTGGGCGGGAACGAGCGATACGTCGTCGTACGTGAGTGCTTCGGCCTGGATGCGCAGCATGCGGGGTGCCGGGGAGGAGGAAGCGCGCCATTCTAGCGCGTTTGGGCCTGCCCGGCAGGGACAGTGTGTGCCGGATCAGTGCGCGGCGGCGGCTTCGCAGGCGCCTGCGGGCGGGGTCCAGTCGGACATCGTCGACCACGGACGCGAGGTGTCGTGCAGCACCAGCACCAGTGCGCGGCGCATGGCGGGGCCGATGCCGACCAGGGTCATGGGCGTCTCCGCGTCGGTGATCCCGTTTTCGCCTGCGCCGATCACGGTTGCGCCGGCCTGCGTCTGGACGCACTGCGCGCCCTCGAGCACATGGAACGCCTCGGGGCCCGAATGTGCGTGCACCATCGGCCGCATGCCGGCGGGCGTGCTCGATTCCATGTAGCGCGCCGTATAGGACAGGCCGCGCGTGACCGGGAGCGGGCCGATCACTGCGATGCGCTCACCCGAACCGGCGTTCCAGGTCTGCGGTTCGATCGCGAACAGCCACGCCCTGCCCTGCGACATCAACGCCTGCTGACGCGGTCCAGCCACCGCCGCCCGCGCATCGGCCAGCGCGGGGAACGCGACGATGTGCCAGTACAGCGGTTGCGCCGGCAGGTCCGGCACGGCGTGGGCGTCGAGGAGATAGCAGCCGATCTCGCCCTGCCGGTCCCCGACGGGTGTTTCGCAGCGGCCCGGGACCTGTGCGCCGAGAGCTGCGGATAGTCCAGTGCCCAGCACGGCAATCAGCCAGCGGGCGCTCCGCAGGCGGTGCGAACGGGCTTGCATGGCGACGCTTCAGCGAAGGCTCTCTTCCGGAGAAGGTCGACCGGCGGCAAACCGGCCGCGGAGCGCGTCGTCAGCCTGCGGCGTCCGCCGCTTCGAGCGTGTTCTGCATCAGCGTGGCGACGGTCATCGGCCCCACGCCGCCCGGCACGGGCGTGATCCAGCTGGCGCGCTGCGCGGCGGCGGTGAAGCCGACATCGCCGACCAGGCGGCCGTCGTCGGTGCGGTTGATGCCGACATCGATCACCACGGCCCCCTGTTTCACCCAGTCGCCCGGGATCAGCGCCGGACGGCCAACCGCGACGACCAGGATGTCGGCCTCGCCGACGTGGCGTCGCAGCACCTCCGGCGGGGTGAAGCGGTGGCAGGTGGTGACGGTGCAGCCGGCGATCATCAGCTCCAGCGCCATCGGCCGGCCGACATGGTTGCTGACGCCGACGATGGTCGCGCTCTGCCCGCGCACGGGACGGTCGGTGTAGGCCAGCAGCGTGGTGATGCCGCGCGGCGTGCACGGGCGCAGGCCGAACTGGCGCAGCGCCAGGTGGCCGACGTTGGCCGGGTGGAAGCCGTCGACATCCTTGCGCGGATCGATGCGTTCGATCAGCCGGTTGGCATCGGGAATGCCGGGCAGCGGCAGCTGGATCAGGATGCCGTGCACGGCCGGGTCGGCGTTGAGGCGGTCGATCAGGGCGCTCAACTCGGCTTCGGTGGTGCCCACGGGCAGGTCGAAATCGAAGGCCTGGATGCCGACCTTCTCCGCCGCCCGGCGCTTGTTGCGCACGTAGGACTGCGAAGCCGGGTCCGCGCCCACCAGCACCACGGCCAGCCCCGGACGCGACCGGCCTGCCGCGAGGCGCGCATCCACGCGTACACGCAGTTCGTCGAGCAGAGTGTCGGCAATGCGCTTGCCGTCGAGGATGCGGGCCGGGGTGGGAGCAGCGGCGGTCATGCGGAGCGGCTTCGACGAAACGGGGCGTGTATTGTCGCCGATTCCGGCTGCGGGGTCCGCGTGTATGCCCTGCCCCGGTAGGAGCGCGCTGGCGCGCGATCGGGCTTTCCCGGGAAGCGCCCCTTCGCGCGCCAGCGCGCTCCTACACGGTGGGCCGATGCGCGCGGCGGCTGGCGTCGGTCACCTGAGAGCGTCGCGCGGCCGAACACGCCGGCGGATTCGCAGCCCCCTGCCTTCGTAGGGGCGCGCTCGCGCGCGATCGGGGCGTTCCCGAAAAACGCCCTTCGCGCGCAAGCGCGCTCCTACACGGTGGGCCGAGGCGCTGCGGCGGCTGGCGTCGATCAACTGAGAGCATCGTGCGGCAGAACACGCCGGCGGATTCGCAGGCTCCTGCCTTCGTAGGAGCGCGCTGGCGCGCGATCGGGGCGTTCCCGGAAAACGCCCGTTCGCGCGCAAGCGCGCTCCTACACGGGGCCACGGTTGCAACAGGCGCGCTTGCAGGGCGTGGGCCGGGCACCGATCCTGTGGGCCTTCCCTGCTTTCGGAGACTTCCATGGCCGACGCCACGCACGCCCTCACCGACGACGCTCGCACGCGCGTCGAGGCGGCCGCCTTCCGCCGCCTGCTCGCGCATCTCAACGAGGCGCGGCCGGACGTGCAGAACATCGATCTGATGGTGCTGGCCGGCTTCTGCCGCAACTGCCTGGCCGACTGGTACCGCGATGCGGCGGCCGCCGAGGGTGCACCGCTGGACAAGGACGCTGCGCGCGAGGCGGTTTACGGCATGCCGTTCGCGCAGTGGAAGGCGATGCACCAGAAGGACGCGACGCCCGAACAGCTGGCCGCGTTCGAAGCCGCGCAACGCGCACACCCGCCGGGCTGACGATGCGCCTGCTGGGGTTCGCGCTGCTGGCCGCGGCACTCGGCTACGGCGCGCTGTGCGTGGCGATGCTGCTGGGCCAGCGCCAACTGCTGTACATGCCGGGCGCCACCCGGGTGCCGGCCACGGCGACGGATTTCGCGCTGGAACGCGAGGACGCGGTGCTGCGCGGCTGGCGCATCGGGCCCGAGGACGGGCGGCCGCTGCTGTACTTCGGCGGCAACGCCGAACGGGTCGAAGCGAACCGTGCTGATTTCGCCCGCTGGTTCCCCGGCCATCGCGTGTACCTGCTGGCCTACCGCGGCTACGGCGCGAGCGACGGCACGCCGGCGGCCGCGACGATGAAGGCGGATGCGCTCGCCCTGTACGACGCGGTGGCCGCGGCGCATGACGGCGACGGCGTCGACGTGATCGGACGCAGTGTCGGCAGCGGTGTCGCCAGCCATGTCGCGGGCCATCGGCCGGTGGCCCGGCTCGCGCTGATCACGCCGTTCGACGATCTGGCGCGCGTGGCGCAGGGCCATTACCCATGGCTGCCGGTGCGCTGGTTGCTGCGCGAGCACTACAGCCCGGCGCGCGACCTGGCGACGTTCGGGGGCGAGGTGCTGATCCTGCGCGCGGATCGCGACACGATCGTGCCGCCGGGCCGCGCGGATGGCCTTGCCGAGGCGTTGCCCACGCCGCCGCGCGTGGTCGCGTTCGCCGACGCCGGGCACAACGACATCCAGCAGGTTCCCGGGTATTCCGAGGCGCTGTCGGCGTTCCTCCGCTAGATAGCCTGCGGACACGCCCGCCATTCCCGCGGCTTTCAACGGACGCATGTCCGATCACGCGGAATGCGCGTTTCAACAGCCAAGCCGCTGGTCAATCTCGCGCCTTCCAGCGCTTGAACCCGGCGTCACCGGATGACCCGCCATAAGGCGGTTGAGGATCCCGCGTTCGCGGGAATGACGAGAAAGCGCAGACGTATCGGGACCTTCCGTAACGGCGTTTGCCGGATCGCGAATTCGCGCCGACGCGGTCGGCGCCCTTACGGGCAGCGCGGCAGACCATCCCCCACGCTGCATTCGACACAACACATCGGCGCGGATCCGGCCGGACGGTCAGCGGCCGGCGAGACGAGCGGCGCCGCGAGTTGCAACGGGGCCGACGGCGTCAGCGCAGCCAGTTCCGCGGCGGGCCGGAGCTGCAGCAGCACGGCCCAATCCTGGCGGTTCGCATCGCAGCTCTGCGGCGTGTCGGGCGTGCACGGCGGATCCTCGATCGCGCGCATCGACAACGCGGCGAACTGCCCGCCCGCGCTGAGCGGCAGGATCCGCATCGTCACCCCGTCGAGCACGTTGCCGCCGACGAGATAGGCGTTGGCATCGCCCTCGCCCGCCGCGCCCACCACGATGTCGCAATGCATGCCGAGCCCGCCGTCCTCGCTGCTGAGCAGGGTCGCCAGGCCGGCGAAGCCGAACACCCGGTTCGCGGCCCGCACCGAGCACAGCATGTCGCCGCGCGCCGGGCGTGCGGCCACCGGATTGGCCACGCGGTAGGCGCTGGTCTCGGGGTTGCGATAGGCATCGCGCACGTAGTCCACGTGGCTCGCGGAGCCGTTGAACCCGGGCAGTTGCGCGCGCCGCGCGGTCCACGACACGAACGCCGCCGACCACGGCACGTCGACGAGGAACGCCCGGCAGGCCGCCGACGGCTGGGTGGCGAACGGTGCGAGCGTGCAGTCGTAAGCACCCGGCCGTTGCTGCAGACGCGACAGCAGGCCCGCACCCTGCCAGTAGCCCGCGACCCGGCGCCAGGCCTGTTCTCCGCTGGTCAGCAAGGCGGTTTCCGCTTCGCGCACGGTCGAGCCGGCGTAGCGCCCGCGCTCGTCGATGAAGGGGCGATGCCAACGCAGGTGTTCCTCGCAGGCGGCGGCGGCGAGCCGGGTGGCCGGGTCGGCGGCGTCGACCTGGGCACGCAGCAAGGGACAGGGATCGGCCGCGAATGCCGCCAGCGGCGACAGCAGCAAGGCCAGCGCCAGCAGGCGCGTCAGCAGATGGCGCATCGCGCACTCCATCCGCGCGGGGGGCACGCGGTCGATGCATCGTGCCGGATGGCGACGTGAAGGTGTGTCGCGCGCCCCGGCTCAGCCGGCGGCGCAGAACGCCGCGTAGTCGATGTAGCCGGGAAATGCGCGGCCGGGCGCGCAAACCGGACAGTCCGGGTCGGGCGCCAGCCGCGTCTGCCGGAACTGCATGCGCAGCGCATCGAACTGCAGCAGCCGCCCGCTCAGCGGCTCGCCCAGGCCGAGCAGCAGCTTCAGCACCTCGGTCGCCTGCAACAGGCCGATCACGCCCGGCAGCACGCCGAGCACGCCGACTTCCGAACAGTTGGGCGCGGCCTCGGGCGGCGGCGGTTCGGGAAACAGGCAGCGGTAGCAGGGACATTGCCCGCGCGCGCGGCCGGCATCGAACACGCTGACCTGGCCTTCAAAGCGATGCACCGCGCCGTAGACCAGCGGCACGCCGTGCAGCACGCAGGCATCGTTGAGCAGATAGCGCACGGGGAAGTTGTCGGCGCCGTCGAGCACCACGTCCACGCCGTCGAGCAGCCGGTCGACGTTGGCACTGGTCACGCGCTCGGCGACGGCGTCGATGCGGGTGCGCGGATTCAGACCCGACAGCGTGGTGGCGGCGGAGGCCACCTTCGGCTGACCGATGCGGTCCTCGGCATGCAGGATCTGGCGCTGCAGGTTGCTGCGGTCGACGACATCGTCGTCTGCGATGCGCAGCGTGCCGACGCCGGCCGCGGCGAGGTAGTACGCGGCGGGCGAACCGAGACCGCCAGCGCCGATCACCAGCACGGTCGCTTCGGCGAGACGCTGCTGGCCGGCGAGACCGATCTCCGGAAGCTTGAGGTGCCGCGAGTAGCGGTCGTGGAAATCCAGATCGATGTCGCCGTCGGGCAGCACCGTGGGCAGCCCCTCGGCCTGCCAGGCGCTGGTGCCGCCGGCGACCGAGGCGAGGTCGGTGTAGCCCAGCGCCGCCAGGGTGTCGGCGGCCTGCATCGAACGCCGACCGCTCTGGCAGATCAGTACGAGCGGCGCGTCGCGATCGGGCGCGTGGGCCTGGGGGGCGGCTTCCAGCGCGGCGCGGTCGATGCCGTCTGCGCCCTCGGCCATACCGGTGATCCGCTCGTGCGCCTCGCGCACATCGATCAGGCGCACGCCCTGCTGCTGGCGTTGCCGGGCCTGTGCCGGCGTGAGTTCCTGGATGGCCATGGCGCGATTATCGCGCGGAACGCATAGGCGGCGCCTGTAGGAGCGCGCTGGCGCGCGAAGGGCATTACCAGGAACGCCTCATCGCGCGCCAGCGCGCTCCTACAGGTGATGGCAGTCCGGCACGTCAGCCGGTCCGCCGGCCGGTTGCAGACGCGACCCGAGCGCGATCATCGTGCGAAGCGGCGTCCGCCATCCCATGTAGGAGCGCGCTCGCGCGCGAAGGGCATTACCGGGAACGCCTCATCGCGCGCGAGCGCGCTCCTACAGGGTGGTGCCGGCATACGCCGACAGGCGCGCAGGCCGAATGCACGCGAGAAGCCGGGAGCGAACACGATCCGCGCATCCGAAGATGCCACGGTCATCACGCAGATCTAGGTGCCCCGTGTAGGAGCGCGCTGGCGCGCGAAGGGCATCACCGGGAACGCCCCATCGCGCGCGAGCGCGCTCCTACAGGCGGGGTCAGTACGGCAGGACGTCGACCGGGGTACCGGCCGCGTACGCGCGCGGGCCGGCGTCGAGCACGATCAGCGCGTCCGAGTCGGCCGCAGCCTGCATGCGGTGCGAGCCGTCGGCCGGGTTGGGCTCGACCCAGGAAATGCCCTCGCCGTCGATCCACCAGCGGCCGCGCAGCAGTTCGAGGCGTTCGTGTTTCTTGGTCCACTCCGAGGCCAGCCGCGCGCGTCGCACGGGCCGTGGTGCCCTGCCCTGCAGACCGTCGACGAGGCGACGTCCCAGGGCGAGCCAGGTCGCCAGCACCGAGACCGGATTGCCCGGCAGGCACAGGAACAGCGCCGGACCGAGCGTGCCGCCTTCGGCCAGCAGCAGCGGCATGCCGGGTTTCATCATCACCTTCCAGACCCGCACGCGGCCGCGCCGCTGCAGCAGCTCGGGCAGCAGGTCCTTCTCGCCCGCGGACACACCGCCGCAGGTCAGCACCAGGTCGAAGGCCTCGCCGGCGTGGCGCAGCGCGGAAGTCACCTGCGCCGCGTCGTCGGGCAGCGTCGGGAACGCGACCGGCTCCAGTCCCTCGGCGCGCAGCAGGCCCATCAGCTGGTCGCGATTGGAGTTGTAGATCTGCCCGGGCCCGAGCGCCATACCGGGCTCGACGAGCTCGTCGCCGGTCGCGAACACGGCAACCGTCGGCCGTCGCACCACGTCCAGCTGTGCGAGCCCCTGGGACGCCGCGAGCCCGATGCGCGCGGGCGTCAGCGTGTCGCCGGCATGCAGCAGCAGATCGCCGACGCGCGAATCCTCGCCCGCGCGGCGCACGTGCTGGCCTGGACGGGGCGCGATCTGCACGACGACGTCGTCGCCATCGAGCGCGGTGTTCTCCTTCATCACCACGGTGTCGGCACCGGCCGGCAGCGGCGCGCCGGTGGTGATGCGCACGCAGCTGCCGGCCGCCACCGTCAATGCGGCATCGGGGCCGGCGAACTGCTCGCCCACCAGGCGCAGGCGCGACGGCGCGCCGTCGGCGGCGAGGTCGGCGTGGCGCAGCGCGAAGCCGTCCATCGCGGAATTGTCGAACGGCGGCTGCGGCAGCGTGGCGACGACATCGCGCGCCAGCACGTGGCCGTGCGCGCGCGACAGCGAGACCGTCTGCGGCTGCAGACGATGCTCGGCGGCGACGGCGTCGACGATCGCGCACGCCTCGGTGAACGCGATCCGGAACGGAAAATCGTGGGCGGAATCAGGGGTCGGCGATGCCGGCATCGATCAGATCATCAGGGGTATTGAGGTTGCCGAAGCGTACACCGTCGAGTCGGACGCCCTGCATGCCGAGCGCCTGCTGCAGCCCGCGCACCGCGTAGTCGCCCCGCTCGAATGCCGCCGCGATCACCGGCCCGGTACGCGTCGTGGACCACAGCGCGACGAGCGGCTGCACGCCGTCGTCGTCGATGGCGTAAGCACCCGTTTCGCCGGCCAGCAGCGCGAGCATCGGCAGCAGCCGTGTGTCGGCGTGCACCAGATCGACCGGCAGCGTGAGCAGCCAGGGCGTCGTCGTCGCGGCGACCAGTGCATCCAGCCCGGACAGCGGTCCCGCGTCGGTGACACGGTCCTGCACGGTGTCGAGCCCGTGGGCCGCATAGCGTTCCAGCGCGGTGTTCGCACTCACCAGCACGCGGGTGACGCGCGGCGCGAACGCCTGCTGCAGACGCAGCACCTGGGCCACCCCGTCGCGCGCCAGCCAGGCCTTGTCGCGCCCGCCAAGACGGGACGCGCGGCCGCCGGCGAGCAGGCCGAGCGTGAGCGTGTCCGCGGTGGGCGCGGCGGTCACTTGCCCTTGACGTGGCGGATCAGGCGCTTGCGCTTGGCGAGCTGGCGATCGCTCAGCACGTTCTTCTTGTCCTTGTACGGGTTGTCGCCTTCCTTGAAGACGAACCGCACCGGCGTGCCGACCAGCTTGAAGCGCTTGCGGAAGAAGTTCTCGAGATAGCGCCGGTAGCTCTCCGGCAGCGTGCGCAGACGGTTGCCGTGGACGACGATCGTCGGCGGGTTCTCGCCGCCCGGATGGGCGAAGCGCAGCTTGGGCGCGTGGCCGCGCACGACCGGCGGCGGATTGGTCTCGTAGGCGATCTCGAGCGCCTTGGTGACGTCGGCGGTGTTGAACTTGTAGTTCGCCGACGCATGCGCGTGGTGGATCGCGCGGAACAGCTCGCGCAGGCCCGACCCGTGCTTGGCGCTGATGCGCACGGTCTCGGCCCAGGGCACGAACGCGAGCTTGCGCGACAGCAGCGCCTCGGTCTGCTCGCGCTGGTAGTCGGTGAGGCCGTCCCACTTGTTGACCGCGACGACGAGCGCGCGGCCGGAATCGAGCACCGCGCCGAGCACGCTGGCGTCCTGATCGGTCACGCCTTCGCTGGCGTCGATCATCACCACCGACACCTGCGAATGCTCGATCGCCTGCAGGGTCTTGATGATCGAGAACGTCTCGACCGCTTCTTCGACCTTGGACTTGCGGCGGATGCCGGCGGTATCGACCAGGCGGTACTTGCGGCCGTCGCGTTCGAGATCGACCTCGATCGAGTCGCGCGTGGTGCCGGCGACTTCGGAGGCGATCATCCGCTCCTCGCCGAGGATCCGGTTGACCAGGGTCGACTTGCCGACGTTGGGGCGACCGACGAAGGTCACCCGCACGCGGTCGGGATCGGCGTCGAGCTGCTCGGTCTGGCCGTTCTCGGGGAGCTTTTCCAGAACCTCGTCGACCAGCTCGTCGATGCCGTGACGGTGCGCGGACGACACCGCCAGCACGTCGGAAAACCCGTAGCGCGAGAATTCCGCGAGCGCGCTGCGCGCGTCCAGGCCGTCGGTCTTGTTGATGATCAGATAGGTCGGCTTGTCGATCTTGCGCAGCCAGCGCAGGATCTCGTCGTCGAGCGCCGAGGCGCCTTCGCGGCCATCGACGACGAACAGCACCAGATCCGCCTCGGCCGCCGCCGCGCGCGACTGTTTCGCCGTTGGACCGGCCAGGCCGCTGGCCTCCAGGTGCACGTTCTCACCGGCGATGCCGCCGGTGTCGACCAGCGCGAACGGGCGCGCGCCGAGGCGGCAGATGCCGTAGTGGCGGTCGCGTGTCACGCCGGGCTCGTCGTGGACGAGTGCGTCCCGGGTGCGGGTCAGCGCATTGAACAGCGTCGACTTGCCGACATTGGGGCGGCCCACGAGGGCAACGAGCGGAAGCATGGGCGATCCGGTTTGAAAAGAGGAGAGAAACAAAGCGGCTGCGATCGGCAGCCTCAACGCGAACGGCCCCGGGCAGCGAGACTACCCGGGGCCGTAGTGTCGCACCCGAGACGGGTGCGCGGTCCGGCATACCGGCCGGGGGCCCTCGCGGGCATCCCCGACCGCCGGGAAAGACTTACTGGGCGAGACGCCAGGCGGTGACGTTGCCGTCGATGTTCTGGACCACCAGCACACCATCGGCCACGACCAGCGTGCCGCGGATCGCGGCACGTCCCGCGCGCTGGCGGGCCACGAACTCGCCGTCGTCCAGGCGCATCCAGTGCAGGTAGCCGTCGTAGTCGCCGACCACGGCGTAGTCGCCCTGGATCGCCGCGCCACTGAGGTTGCGCCGCGCCAGTGCAGGCTGCTGCCAGGCCGCCGTGCCGCTGAACTTGTCCAGGCCCCACACGGTGCCGTTGGGGTCGGTCACGACCACGCGCACCGCACCGACGCCCGGCCGGTTCGCGCCGCCGTGCTCGCTGACCCACAGCGGGCGACCGCTCGGACCTTCCAGCGCCATCGTCCGCTGCTTGTAGCTGCTGGCGAACAGCGCGGCGTCGTCGAGCACCGGGGAGCCATCGACGTCGGCCATGCGTTCGAGTTCGGTGCGGCCGTCGGGCTGGGCGATGGCCTGCTCCCACAGCACGCGGCCGTCGGTCAGCGACAGTGCGGCGATCGTACCGTCGTCGTTGCCGACGAACACGAAACCCGGGCCGAGGGTCGGCGCGTCGTTGCCGCGCACGGTCAGCGACGGCAGCTCGCGCACCCAGAACCAGCGACGCTCGCCGGTGGCGACATCGAACGCGGTCACGCGCCCGTCGTTGGACCGCACCAGCGCAAGGCCCTGCCCGACCACCGGGGCTGCGATGACCTCGTTGGGCACGTTCGCCGTCCAGCGCTCGGCACCGGTGGCGGCGTCGAGTGCGACCACTTCACCGTCGAGCGAGCCGACCACGACCACGCCGTCACCCACGCCCGGACCGCCGCTGAGGCGCAGATCGGAGTCGTGCTGCCAAACCGAGGCACCGGACTGCAGGTCGAACACCCGCACGCCGCCGCGGATCGCCGCGACGTAGACGCGACCATCGACCACGGCCGGCGCCTGACGCACGCCGAGACGGCCTTCGCCCTTGCCGGCGTTGGCCGACCACAGGCGGTCGACCGACACGGTGGGGGTGATGTCGACCAGCGGCGCGGGTTCGGTCAGGGCCTTGGCCTGGGCCTTTTCGCTGTTGCCGAACCAGCCGCGCACGGTGCTGCATCCGGTCACCGCGAACACGCACAACGCGATCGCCGCAATCCGCAGCGCGCGGGACGGAACGGGGGGAGCCACGACGGGCGCCGTCTGCTGGGTCATCAGGATTCAACCTCGGGTTCGTCGGGTGTACCGCCGACTTCGGAAAGCTTGAGTTCGAGCAGGCCACGCTGCGGCGCGGCGCTGTCGAGAGTGCGAAGCGCGGCGGTGTAGTCGTCGCGCGCCTGGTCGAGCTGCTCGAGCGCGAAGTGGGCATCGCCCCGCGCCTCGAGCGACACCGCGTCGCGCGCATCGGCCAGCAGGGTCAGGGCTTCTTCGCCGCGACCGGCATCGGTCAGCAGGCGCGCCAGGCGCTGCTGGACGACCGCCGCGAGGCCGGGCTCGGTGCGTTCGACCGACTGCAGCGTGGCGATCGCCGTGTCACGGTCGCCGGCGTCGAGCTGCGCCTTGGCCAGCTGCAGGGCAGCGAGTTCGCCGTAGGCGCCGTCGGGAAGATCGGCCACGCGCTGACCGGCCCGTTCGAGATCACCGCCGGTGAGGTCGAGGACCGCCGCCTGGTAGGCCGCGTTCTGCTCCATGGCCTGCGTCTGCGTGCGGGCCTTCCAGTACTGCCAACCGAAGATCAGGGCGCCGCCAAGCACCAGACCGCCGATCAACCCCAGACTGTTGTCGCGAAGCCAGGCCTTGACCCGCTCCCCCTGTTCGCGCTCGTCCAGCAACTCGTCAATCGCCATATGGTCTCTACGCCCGCCTCGATCGGCAGGTCACAACGGATGAAATGAAAACGCCGGCGGTCTCGACCGCCGGTCGACCGGGCCGAGCCCGGAGGCGCCGCGGTTACTCGGAGATCGGCGCCAGAACGCCGTCGGAGGATACCGTAAAGCGCGCGACGCTGGCCCGCTGGAAGCCGGACAGATCCTGAACGTCGCCACCGCGCACCACGTCGACCGCGCCGGCGTTGCCGAGCACGACCCGGCCCACGTCGCCGATTCCGAAACGACGCTCCTGGCCTGCACGCACCAGCGCGTGTTCGATCTGACGGCCGTCGCGGCCGTTGACTTCCATCCAGCTGTCGCCGTTGAAGCGCAGCATCAGCTCGCCGGACGCAGTGGAATCGACGGCCGGCGCCTCGTCGGCGGGTACTGCGGGCTGCGCGCGCTTCGACAGACCGGTCAGCGATGCCGTGACCGGCGTCGGGCCGGCGGGCCGCGACTCGGGCTGCGCGACCGTTGGATCATTCGCCAGCCCGAGCGACGCGGTGACGTCGTCGACGCTGCCGACATGGGTGCGCGTGGCGACCCATACGGGCACGACGATCAGCGCGGTGATCACCACATAGACCGCACGGCCCATGGCCTTGTCGAGCATGCGCTGCATCGGCGGCGTATAGGTCCGCGGTGTCAGCTCGGGCGCCTGCGCCAGGGTGGCGTCGGGCACGCTGTCCGACAGTGCTTCAGGCAGGCCGAGCAGCCGCAGGTAACTGCGCAACTGGCCGCGCACGAAGACCTGGGCACCCAGCCGGCTCCAGTTCTCGGCCTCGAGGGCCTCGACCACCCGAAGCTGCATGCGCAGACGTCCCGCCACGTCGGCCACGCTCAGACCCGCCTGCTCGCGCGCCGCGCGCAGCCGCTCCCCGACCCCAGACGAAGGCGCTGGCACGGTCTGGTTCGAAGAACTCATGGTGGACTGGCTTCCCTTGGCTGAAGGTTCTGCGAGGACGGAAAATCCGTTCGAAGGCGTTGCAGGTATCGCTCGGCGGCGTTGGAGTCGCCGAGCCCCTGTTCGATACGTGCCGCCAGTTGCAATGCTGCCGCAGTTGCGGGCCCCGCTGCAAGACGTCTTTGCGAAAAAGCGCGCGCTTCGAAATGACGCCCTTGCCCGGCGAGCAGACGGGCCATCGCATCGAGTGCGACCGGGCTCACAGGATCGAGCTCCAGCGCGGCACGCAGATCGGGTTCCGCGCGTCCGGGCTGCCCTGCATCCAGCGCGCAGGCGCCGGCATTGGCGAGTGCACCGGCGGTATCGCCATAGCGGGCATCGCGCATCGCGGCGTCGAAATACGCCAGCGATTCGGCGGCGCGGCCATTGCCGCACAGCCACGCCCCGTAGTTGTTGAGGTAGGCCCCCTGCTCCGGCGCGTGCTCGGTGGCCGCCCGGTAGAACGCGCCCGCCTGCTCGCGGCGACCGCGGCGCTCCTGCACCATGGCGAGGATGGTATTGGCATCGGCGGCGGTGCCCGGAACGCGAAGCGCCTGGCGCGCGGCACGCTCCGCATTGGCGTCGTTGCCGGCGTCGAGTTCGCGGCTGGCCAATGCGATCTGCTGCCGGGCCTCGTCGGCGCGGCGCGCCTCGGGCGTACCGCGGGTGTTGTAGGACGGCGGATCCACCCGGAGGTTGCTCTTCCCGCTGGGCTTGACGAAATCGAGGCGGGAGCAGCCGAACAATGCCGGCAGCAGAATCAGGACGAGCGCTGCATCACGCAGCCGCATCGACACCATCTCCGCCTTCCGCCAGCCGCTTGCGATGATCGGCCTGGCGACGCGTGCGATCGGCGACCTGGCCCTTGAGCTGGCCGCAGGCCGCGTCGATGTCATCGCCACGGGTACGGCGCACCGGCGCGATGCGACCGGATTCGTTGAGCAGCTTCTGGAACCGGCGGATCGTGGCGTCGTCCGGGCGCGCGTACCGCGTGCCCGGGAAGGGGTTAAACGGGATCAGATTGACCTTCGCCGCGTCCTTCATCTGCAGACGGTTGTCGAACTCGCGCATCAGCCGGGCCAGCTCGCGCGCATGCTGCGGCTGGTCGTTGACGTCCTTCATCAGCGTGTATTCGAAGGTGATCGACTCGCCGCGCTTGCGCTGGGCGTAGCGCACGCAGGCGTCCATCAGCTCGGCGATGGGGTACTTCTTGTTGAGCGGCACCAGTTCGGTGCGCAACGCATCGTTGGCGGCGTGCAGCGAGACCGCCAGCGAGACGTCGCTGACTTCGGCCAGCTTGTCGATCATCGGCACCATGCCGGCGGTCGACAGCGTCACGCGCTTGTTCGCCAGCCCGTAGCCGAGGTCGTCGCGCATGATGCTCATCGCGCGGACGACGTTGTCGAAATTCATCAGCGGCTCGCCCATGCCCATCATCACGACATTGGTCAGGCGGCGCTGCTTGTGCGGCACGTTGCCCAGGTGCTTCGCGGCCACCCAGACCTGGCCGATGATCTCGGCGGTCGACAGGTTGCGGTTGAAGCCCTGGGTGGCGGTGGAACAGAACTGGCAGTTGAGCGCGCAGCCCACCTGCGAGGACACGCACAGCGTGCCCCGGTTCTTGTCGGGGATGTAGACGGTCTCGATCGCGTTCTTGCCGTCCATCGCCAGCAGCCACTTGTGGGTGCCGTCGGTGGAGGGCTTCTCGAACTGCACCTGCGGCACGCGCACTTCGGCATGCGCCTCGAGCTTGGCGCGCAGCGCCTTGCCCAGATCGGTCATGTCGTTGAAATCGGTGACGTGCCGATGGTGGATCCACTTCATGATCTGGTGGGCACGGAAGCGCTTTTCGCCGAGGGTCTCGGCGAAAAAGCGCTCCATACCCTCGCGGTCGAGGTCGAGCAGGTTCTGCTTGGCGACGGTGGCGTCGATGGCGACCTCGGTCACGATGGCATTACTCAGCGGGAAACGACTTCGTCGTTCTTGAAGAAGTACGCGATTTCGGTCTGCGCGTTCTCGACCGAATCCGAACCGTGGGCAGCGTTGGCGTCGATGGAGTCGGCGAAGTCGGCGCGGATCGTGCCCGGCGCTGCGTCCTTCGGGTTGGTGGCGCCCAGCAGGTCGCGGTGCGCGGCCACGGCGTTCTCGCCTTCCAGGGCCTGGATCATCACCGGGCCGGAGGTCATGAACTCGACCAGCGCGGCGAAGAACGGACGCTCCTTGTGCACGGCGTAGAAGCCTTCGGCTTCCTCACGGGTCAGCTGCTTGTACTTGGCGGCCACGATCTTCAGGCCCGCCTTTTCGAAACGGGTGTAGATCTCGCCGATGACGTTCTTGGCGACGGCATCGGGCTTGACGATGGACAGGGTGCGCTCGAGCGCCATTGCGATTCTCCGGGTCTTTGGAATGAGGCCGTCCACTCCGGAACGGCCAAGTCTACATGGAAAAACCCGCGACGGGACGCGGGTTTAGCCAACATGGCTGCGGTAATTCTAACGTATTCGCGGCATGCGACGCAGCCCGACCCCGCCCTCGGGTCATTGACGCGTCAGGCGGAGCGGCGCTAGGATCAAACAAGCGTTTGATTAGGCGGGCACACAGATGGCGATCGGACAGTTCTCCACCAAGGACAAAATCCTCGGCGCGGCCGAGGAACTGTTCGCGGCCCACGGGTTCGCGGGCACGTCCCTGCGACAGGTCACGAGCCGGGCGGACGTCAACATCGCCGCGGTCAACTACCATTTCGGCAGCAAGGAGAACCTCGTCAACGAGGTGTTCCGCCGGCGCATGGACCAGATGAGCGCGCAGCGTCTGGCCCAGCTGGCGCGCGCACGGGCCGAGCATCCGGGGGAGATCGAGCCGATCATCGCCGCGTTCGTCGAGCCCGCGCTCGACATGGCCGGTGGCCGCAGCGGCAGCGGTGCGTTCGTGCGGGTCATCGCCCGGGCCTACGTCGAGAAAAACGACGCGCTGCGCAAGTTCCTCTCCGACCAGTACGGCCATGTGCCGCGCGAGTTCGCATCCGCCCTGTCCGCCTGCCTGCCCGCGCTGGGCAAGGCGGAGCTGTATGGGCGGCTCGATTTTCTCGCCGGCGCCCTGACCTATGCCATGGCCGACTTCGGTCTGATCAAACGCCCAGCGGGCACCACCGAACACGCGCACCGGTCGCGAATCGCCAGTGAACTGATCCGCTTCGCCGCCGCGGGATTCCGCGCCTGATGACCCACCTGGCATGCGCCGGGTTTCTTTTGAAACAAAGGGATGGAGCAAATGTCTGAGAAACTGCTTGTACGTCGCGCCGCCGTTCTCGGAGCGGGCGTCATGGGTGCGCAGATCGCCGCGCACCTGACCAACGCCGGCATCGATACGGTGCTGTTCGACCTGCCCGCGAAGGAAGGCGACAAGGACGGCATCGTGCGCAAGGCGCTTGCGAACCTGGCCAAGCTGAGCCCGGCGCCGCTGAGCAGCAAGTCGCTGGCCGAGTCCATCGTGCCGGCGAACTACGAAACCGGCCTGGCCGAGCTCGAAAGCTGCGACCTGATCATCGAGGCGATCGCCGAGAAGATGGACTGGAAGCAGGACCTCTACCGCAAGATCGCCCCGCACGTGCCGGCGCACGCGGTGCTGGCCAGCAATACCTCGGGCCTTGGAATCAATGCCTTAGCCGATGTTCTTCCCGAAGAACTGCGCCATCGCTTCTGTGGCGTGCATTTCTTCAACCCGCCGCGCTACATGCATCTGGCGGAACTGATCCCGGCCAAGACCACCGACACGTCGGTCCTCGAAGGCCTCGAAGCCTTCCTGACCACCCAGCTCGGCAAGGGCGTGGTCTACGCCAAGGACACGCCGAACTTCATCGGCAACCGGATCGGCGTGTTCTCGATCCTGTCGACGATCCATCACACCCAGGAGTCGGGACTCGGCTTCGACGAGGTCGATGCACTGACCGGCCCCCTGCTCGGCCGTCCGAAGTCGGCGACCTACCGCACCTCCGACGTCGTCGGCCTGGACACGATGTCGCACGTCATCAAGACGATGGCCGACACCCTGCCCGAGGATCCGTGGCACGAATACTTCGCCTCGCCCAAGTGGCTGACCGCGCTCATCGAGAAAGGCGCTCTGGGCCAGAAGACCGGTGCCGGCATTTTCCGCAAGGCGGGCAAGGACATCCTGGTCCTCGATCTCGAAACGCAGGACTACCGCACCTCCGACCGCAAGGCGGCCGACGAGGTCGTCGCGATCCTCAAGACCAAGGACCCGGCCGAGCGCATGGCCCAGCTGCGCGCCAGCGAACATCCGCAGGCGCAGTTCGTCTGGGCGATCCTGCGCGACCTGTTCCACTACAGCGCCGTGCACCTGGAAGACATCGCCGAGACCGCGCGCGACGTGGACCTGGCGATCCGCTGGGGCTACGGCTGGCAGCAGGGTCCGTTCGAACTGTGGCAGGCCGCCGGCTGGAAGCAGGTCGCCGACTGGATCGCCGAGGACATCGTCGCCGGCAAGACCATGAGCAGCGCGCCCCTGCCCGACTGGGTGTTCGACGGCCGCGAAGGCGTGCACGCCGCCGAGGGCAGTTACAGCCCGTCGAAGAACGCCAAGCTGCCGCGCTCGGCGCTGCCGGTGTATCGCCGCCAGCGCTTCCCCGATCCGCTGCTCGGCGAGCGTTTCGAGCAGGGCGAGACGGTGTACGAGAACGACGGCGTCCGTCTGTGGACCGACGGCGACGACATCGGCGTGATCAGCTTCAAGACCAAGATGCACACGGTCTCCGACCACGTGCTCGACGGCATCCAGGAAGCGATCGGCATCAGTGAACAGAAGTTCAAGGGTGTGGTGATCTGGCAGCCGAAGGAGCCGTTCTCGGCCGGTGCCGATCTCGCCGGCGCGCTCGGCCTGCTGCAGGCCGGCAAGGTCGACGCGTTCGAGGCGATGGTCGAGAACTTCCAGAAGACCAGCCAGCGCATCAAGTACTCGCTGGTGCCCGTGGTCGCGGCCGTGCGCGGTCTGGCGCTGGGCGGCGGCTGCGAGTTCCAGATGCACAGCGCGCGCACCGTCGCGCATCTCGAAAGCTACATCGGCCTGGTCGAGGCCGGCGTCGGCCTGTTGCCGGCCGGTGGCGGCCTGAAGGAACTGGCCGTGCGTGCATCGGAAGCCGCCGGTCCGAACGGCGACGTGTTCGCCGAGCTGAAGAAGACCTTCGAGACCATCGCGATGGCCAAGGTGTCGAACTCGGCAGTCAACGCCAAGGAGCTCGGCCTGCTGCGCAGCGATGACATCGTGACCTTCAACGCGTTCGAGCTGCTGCACGTCGCACGCCAGCAGGCATCGGCGCTGGCCGAAGCCGGCTATCGCCCGCCGCTGCCCGCACGTGCGATCCGCGTCGCCGGCGATGTCGGCATCGCCACGTTCAAGATGCTGCTGGTCAACATGCTCGAAGGCCGTTTCGTCAGCGAATACGACTACGAGATCGCCGAGCGCATCGCCACCGTGCTCTGCGGCGGCGACGTGGACCGCAACGCGCTCGTCGACGAGGACTGGCTGATCCGTCTGGAGCGCAAGCACTTCGTCGAGCTCGCCCAGCAGGAGAAGACCCAGGCGCGCATCGGTCACATGCTCAAGACGGGCAAGCCGCTTCGGAACTGACGTTCCGCGGGATTTGGAATTCGGGAGTCGGGATTCGGAACAGCGGGTCCCCGGCGCCCACCACCACTACATTCCGCCGGAGGCGGGGCAACATCGGGTCACCGGGATTCGCTCTTTCGAATCCCGACTCCCGAATCCCCAATCCCGGCGTTCGGAGAACGCCATGAAGCAGATCCAGGACGCCTACATCGTCGCCGCCACCCGCACCCCGGTGGGCAAGGCGCCGAAGGGCGTGTTCCGCAACACCCGTCCCGACGACATGCTGGCGCACGTGCTCAAGGCCGTCGTCGCGCAGGCGCCGGGTATCGACGTCAACCGCATCGACGATGCCGTGATCGGCTGCGCGATGCCCGAGGGCGAGCAAGGCATGAACGTGGCGCGCATCGGCGTGCTGCTGGCCGGCCTGCCCGACACCGTCGCCGCGCAGACGGTCAACCGCTTCTGCTCGTCCGGCCTGCAGGCGCTGGCGCTGGCCGCCAACGAGATCCGCCTCGGCAACGCCGACCTGATGCTCGCCGGCGGCACCGAATCGATGTCGATGGTGCCGATGATGGGCAACAAGGTCGCGCTCAGCCCGAGCGTGTTCAAGGACGACCATGTCGCGATCGCCTACGGCATGGGCATCACCGCCGAGAAGGTCGCCGAGGAATGGAAGGTCTCGCGCGAGGACCAGGACGCGTTCGCCCTCGCCTCGCACCAGAAGGCGATTGCCGCGATCCAGGCCGGCGAGTTCAAGGACGAGATCAGCCCGTACGAGATCGTCTCGCACCAGCCCGACCTCGCCGGCAATGCCGTGCGTCTGAAGAAGCTATTGGTCGATACGGATGAGGGCCCGCGCCAGGACTCGTCGATCGAAGGCCTGACCAAGCTGCGTCCGGTGTTCCGCAACGGCCAGTTCGGCGGTTCGGTGACGGCCGGCAACAGCTCGCAGATGAGCGACGGCGCCGCCGGCATCCTGCTGGCGTCCGGCCGTGCGGTGCAGGACTACGGTCTGAAGCCGCTGGCGCGCTTCGTCAGCTTCGCCGTCGCCGGCGTGCGCCCTGACGTCATGGGCATCGGCCCGATCGCGGCGATTCCGAAGGCGCTGGCGCAGGCCGGCCTCACGCTGGACGACATCGACTGGATCGAGCTCAACGAAGCCTTCGCCGCGCAGGCGCTGGCGGTGATCCGCGACAGCGGCCTCGACCCGGACAAGGTCAATCCGCTGGGCGGCGCGATCGCGCTGGGCCATCCGCTGGGCGCGACCGGTGCGATCCGCACCGCGACCATCGTCCACGGCATGCGCCGTCGCAAGAAGCGCTACGGTCTGGTGACGATGTGCATCGGCACGGGCATGGGCGCGGCGGGTGTGATCGAGGCGCTCTGAGGTCAGCGCTCAGCTGCAGAAGCGCGCTCGCGCGCGATGGGCTCTCCCGGACGAGCTGTCCCGCGAAAGCGTTTTTGCGCGCAAGCGCGCGCCTACAGGATAGAAAAAGCCCCGGCGATGCCGGGGCTTTTTCGTTGAATTCGCCGTTGCGGATTACGACTGCAACGGAATCGCGCGGATCTCGACGTGACGGTCCCTGCGGCCCGCGTCCATAGCAGGCGCGCGCTCGCGCGCGATTGGCTCTCCCGGACGAGCTGCCCGCGAAAGCGCTTCGCGCGCAAGCGCGCTCCTACCGAACAAAAAAAGCCCCGGCAGTGCCGGGGCTTTTCGGATGGCACCTGGTTGAGCCGATTACGACTGCAGCGGGATCACACGGATCTCGACGCGGCGGTTCAGCGCACGGCCCTGATCGGTGCTGTTGTCGGCGACCGGACGCGTCTTGCCGAAGCCGACGATCTCGAAGCGCTGGCGCAGCAGGCCCTGGCCGATCAGGTAGTTGCCCACGGAATCAGCGCGCTGCTGCGAGAGACGCTGGTTCACAGCATCAGAACCGACGCTGTCGGTGTGGCCCGAAATCTCGACGATGGTCTGGTCGTACTCGGCCAGCGTCCGCGCGACGTTGTTGAGCGCCGGATAGAACTGCGGCTTGAGATCAGCGCGACCGAAGTCGAAGGTCACACCGTCCGGCAGGTTGAGCTTGATGACGTCGCCGTCGCGATTGATCTCGATGCCGGTGCCCTGGGTCTGGCGACGCAGTTCCGCTTCCTGGCGGTCCTGGTACGCGCCGACGGCGCCACCCGCCAGGCCGCCCACGCCGGCGCCGACCATCGCGCGCTGACGACGCTCGGTGGCGTCACCGCCGCTGAGCAGGCCGGCGACGGCGCCGATGCCCGCGCCGATCAGGGCGTTGTTGCGGGTGCGGTTCGGGTCGTCCGGCGCATTGGTCTGACCGGTGTAGCTGGCGCAGCTGCTCAGCAGCAGGGCGCCGGCGAGCGCGGTGGTGAGGCCTGCGGAAGTCGATGTGCGCATGGAATGTCTCCTGGTGGTCGCGGAACGCGGACATACGGCCCGCGATGAAAGATCGGCGCCGACGTTAACCCGTTCAGGATGCAAGTGAAGTGACGGGCACGCTTGCGATGCGGTGCCTGTTCAGGTGCGCGACGCAGTGAGCCGGAATGCCCCCGCTTCCACCGCTGCGGCGGGCAGGTCCCCGTCTGGCCAACGCCTCGATCGCCGTCCCGCGAGGCGTCTAAGCCGGCGGTGGCGCGTCGTGTCAGCGGGTGTCGCGATAGGCCGCCAGCGCCGCGTCGCGGCCTGCTTCGAGCCCGACGATGGGTGCGCGCGGATAGTCGGGCGCGACCGCGGCCAGCAGGTCGGGATCCCGCCAGGGTGCGAAGCGCAGCGGCACAGGCAGGTCGGCGAGCTCGGGCACCCAGCTGGCGATGTACTCGCCGCGGGGATCGAACTTCTCGGCCTGGGTCACCGGATTGAAGATCCGGAAATACGGCGCCGCGTCGGCCCCGGTGCCGCCGATCCACTGCCAGCCGAGTGAATTGTTCGCAAGATCCGCGTCGACCAGCGTGTCCCAGAACCAGCGCGCACCTTCGCGCCAGTGCAGCCGCATGTGCTTGCACAGGTAGCTGCCGACGATCATCCGCACCCGGTTGTGCATCCAGCCCAGGTGCCACAGCTCGCGCATGCCGGCATCGACGATGGGCACGCCCGTCAGTCCCCGGCGCCAGGCCTCGATGCGTCGGCCGTCGCGGCGCTCCCACTGGAAGCTGGCGAACCGGGGATTGAAGTCCTCGGCCGGCGTCTTGGGAAAGTGGTGGAGCAGATGGTGGGCGAACTCGCGCCAGCCGAGTTCGCGGACGTAGGCGTCGATGTCGGCCGCGTTGCCGGCGTCGCGCGCGCTCTCGAGGGCGGCCACGATGCGCCAGGGGGCGATCTCGCCGAAGTGCAGATGCGGCGACAGGCGCGAGGTGCCCGCCTGGTCGGGACGGTCGCGGCCCGCGCGATAACCGCGCAACGCGCCGTCTTCGAACACCTCGAGCGCCTCGTGGGCCCCGGCCTCCCCGGGCGACCACATCGGCCAGAATCCGCGATCCCAGGCCGGCGTGGCGGCCAGCAGGAGATCATCCAGCGGCACACCGGCCGGCCCCGCGTCAACGTCCGGAAGCGTGCGCGGCGCGGTCCAGGGCACCGCCGGCTGCCATTGGGTCAGCGCCTTGCGCCAGAACGGGGTGAATACCTTGTACGGGCCGTCCTGACCGGTGCGCAGTTCCCAGGGCTCGAACAGCAGGGCGCCATTGTGGCTGTCGGCGCGGATGCCGTCCTCGCGCAGGGCACGCTTGATCCGCGCGTCGCGCTGCTCGGCGGCCGGTTCGTAGCGCCGGTTCCAGAACACCGCTTCGGCCTCGCAGGTCTGGACCAGCGTGCGCAACGTCGGCAGCGTGGGACCGTGGAACAGGCGCAGGCGCGCGCCGCGTCGGCGCAGCTCGGCATCCAGTGCCGCCAGCGAGCGGTGCCGCCACGCGTTCGACGCCGCACCCGGGGCCCAGTCGCCCTCCTCGTCCGGTGCATGGATGTAGACGCAGACGGGCGCGAGGCCGGCATCGAGCGCCGCGCGCAACGCCGGATGGTCGTCGAGGCGCAGGTCGTTGCGGAACCAGACGATGCCGTTGGCCATCCCGCCTCCCATGAGCGAAACCGATGTGGGCCGAGAGCATGCAGCAAGCGCGCGTACAGCGACAGCAGGACGGCCGTCTTCCGCAGGAGGCGACGCGCCTTGCGTAGGGGCCGCTGCGACGCCGTGCCACGCCTTTCGCGCGGGATTGGTTCAAAATGCGCCGTTCTGGCCCGTCGACACCGGGGCCGCCCGCTGCCTGCGTAGACCCGTGACCGATTCCCCGTTCCCCATCGAAGCCTCGCCCGAACTCGCACAGCACGCCATCGCCGAGGAGTTCGCGTTTTTCAGCGACTGGTCGGAGCGCTACCAGTATCTGATCGACCTCGGCCGCAAGCTGCCCGCCTTTCCCGATGACCTGAAGACCGAGGCCAACCGGCTGCATGGTTGCCAGTCGATGGTCTGGATCGTGCCCGCGGGCGACGCCGACCGGCTCGAGTTCGCGGCGGCCAGCGATTCGGCCATCGTCTCCGGCCTGATCTACCTCGCACTGCGGGTGTACTCGGGCCGCAGCGCCCGCGAGATCCTCGACACCGACGCCAGCTACATCGGTGACATCGGCCTGGCCAAGCATCTATCGCCGACCCGCAGCAACGGCCTGGCCGCCCTGCTCGCCTTCATCAAGGCGCAGGCGCAGCGCGCCGTGGCGTGAATCCGCCGTCCGCAGACGTTCCGGAGTCCACTGCACCTGTAGACACCAGCCGTGCTGCGCCATTGCGCAACCGGAATTTCCGCGCCCTGCTCGGCTACCGCATCTGCACGATCCTGTCGTACCAGATCGTCGCGGTGACGGTGGGCTGGCACATCTACGCCGAAACCGGGAACCCGTGGATGCTCGGGCTCGTCGGCCTCGCGGAAGTGTTGCCCTACTTCTGCGTTGCGCCGTTCGCCGGCTACCTCGTCGACCATCTCCCGCGGCGCAGGCTGGGCATGGTCGCCGCGACCGGGCTCGCGCTCACGCCGTTGCTGCTGGCGCTGATCGTGCTCGACGTGATAGCCGGCAGCATCTGGCTGCTCTATCTGCCGATCGTGCTGACCGGCATGGTTCGCGCGTTTCTGGGGCCGGTCTACAACGCGCTCTTCGCACGCGTGCTCCCGCGTGAGCAGTACGTGCGCGGGGCGAGTCTCGGCAGCATCGTGTTCCAGAGCGCATTGGTGCTCGGTCCTGCGATCGGCGGGCTGCTGATCGCGCCGATCGGCATTCCCGGCGTGTTCGTGCTCGCCGCGGTCCTCGCCTTGACGGTGATCGTCTTCCTGGCGCGTATGGAGGTCACCGAGCCGGCGCCGCGGCTGCAGCGCGAACCGGTGTTTGCGAGCATTGCCGACGGCGCGCGCTTCGTCTTCGGGCACCAGATCCTGCTCGCGGCGCTGGCGCTGGACATGTTTGCCGTGCTGTTCGGCGGTGCGATCTCGCTGGCGCCGGCGTTCATCCACGACATTCTCGACTACGGTCCAGAAGGCCTGGGCATCCTGCGTGGTGCGCCGGCCCTCGGCGCCGTCGCGATGGGCATCTGGCTGGCGCGCAACCCGATCCAGCGCAACGCCGGCCGGGTGCTGCTGATCGCGGTGGCCGGCTTCGGGCTGTGCATGATCGGCTTCGGCCTGTCGACGGCGTTCTGGCTGTCGGCGTTCCTGCTGCTCCTGTCGGGCATGTGCGACGGCGTCTCGGTGGTGATGCGCTCGACGATCATGCAGCTGGCCACGCCGGACCACATGCGCGGCCGGGTGTCGTCGATCAACGGGCTGTTCGTCGGCTCGTCGAACGAGATCGGCGCGTTCTACATGGGCTCGATGGCGCGCCTGCTCGGCCTGGTGCCCGCCGTGGTGCTGGGCGGCTTCATGACCCTGGGCGTGGTCGCAGTGACCGCGAAGAAGGCCCCGGTGCTGCGCCGGCTGGATCTGCGGGAGCTGGCCCGGCACCCGTGAACGGCGATTCCGGGCCGCCGTCTCCTCAAAAGAAAAGCCCGCCATCCGGCGGGCTTTTCATCTGGATCGGTCGTCCGGGAGCCGGTTCTTCGAATCACGAATCCCGGCCCCTCGATCAATCCCCCATCTGCTTCTGCAGATGCTCCCAGCGTTCCTGCTCGTCGATCGTGCGCTCGGCGGTCAGACGCGCTTCGAGACGCTCCAGACCGATTTCCTCGCCCGAATCCACGCTGTAGCCGTATTCACCGGAATCCACGCGCTTGAGCGTGCTGTCGATCTTGCCGATCAGCTTGCGGTAGCGGTCGCGGGTACGCAGTTCGAGCGAGTTCTCGGTTTCGCGGGTCGCACGTTCGGCCTCATCGCCGACATCGCGGACCTCGTCCTTCAGGTTCTCGATCGTCTGCTTGGACTCCTCGACCAGGTCCGCACGCCAGTTGAGCAGGCGCTGACGGAAATATTCGAGCTGCAATGCACTCATGTATTCCTCGTCGGCGCTGGGCTTGTAGCCCTCCGGGAGGATGGGACGACCTGTTTCTACATCGGTCTTGTACTGCACGACCTTCACCTTCGTCTTGGGCGCCGGTTCCGCTTGGCGCGCAACGCCCGCGACGGCCACCTTGCCGGCCGGACGTGGACGTGTTGTGGGAGTGGAAGCCGCGGTCTTGGACGCGGCCGGTTTCACTGGAGCCGCCTTGGCAGGCGTGGTCTCCGGGGCGGCCGCGGGCTTGTCGCTGATCGACTTCGCCGGTGCGGCCTTCTTGGCGACGGGCTTGCTGACCGCCGCGGGAGCGGCGGCCTTCGGCTTCGCCGCGGGCTTGGACGGCGCGGCCTTGGCCACCGCCGTCTTCGGACTCTTCTTGACAGGGGACTTGGCAGGCGCGGCCTTCTTCGCCGGCGCGCGCGTGGCGGCCGGCTTGGCCGGCGCCGCCTTCTTGGCAGGCGCCTTGGCGACGGCCTTCTTCGCAGCAGTCTTCTTCACAGCGGCCGCGGGCTTGGCAGCCTTCTTCGCGGGCGCCGCCTTCTTGGTGACGGGCGACTTCTTGGCCGCGGCCTTCGCAGGGGCTTTGGCGGCGGGCTTGACGGCCTTCTTCACGGCCTTTTTCGCGAGTTTTTTGACGGCCACGTGCTGCGTTCCTTGTCATTCCCTTGGACGGGGAAGCGGGGTGTTATACCCTGCAAACCCTGCAGCGGCAACCACGATCGCCCCTGTATTCATCGCCTTTGCCGACGTGCCGTGATCGAGCGTTTCCTCATTGCCCTGCTGCGTGGCTACAAGCGCGTCATCAGCCCGCTGCTCGGCCCGCGCTGCCGTTTCCATCCCAGCTGCTCGTCGTACGCGATGGTCGCCATCGCGCGGTTCGGCGTGCTGCGCGGCGGTTGGCTGGCGCTGCGACGCATCGCCCGCTGCCATCCCCTGAATCCCGGCGGACACGACCCCGTGCCGATGCCGAAACTGGACCCGAAGCCATGACCGAGACCCTGATCCGCAACGCACGACTGGTCAACGAAGGCCGCATCACCGACGCCGACCTGCGCATCGGCGCCGATGGCCGCATCGCCGAGATCGGTGCCGACCTGCCGGCGCGCGGCAATCCGGACATCGTCGATGCCGCCGGCCGCTGGCTGCTGCCCGGCATGATCGACGACCAGGTGCACTTCCGCGAACCGGGCATGGAATACAAGGCCGACATGGCGACCGAGTCCGGCGCTGCGGTCGCCGGCGGCCTGACCAGCTTCATGGACATGCCCAACACCAGCCCGCCGACGCTGAGTGCCGAGGTGCTGCAGGACAAGTACGACCGCGCCGCGGGCCGCGCCCGCGCGAACTACGGCTTTTACATGGGCGCGAGCAACGACAACCTCGACCACGTGCGCCGGATCGATCCGCTGACCACGCCGGGCGTCAAGGTGTTCATGGGCGCCTCGACCGGCAACATGCTGGTCGACAATCCGGAAACCCTCGACGGCATCTTCCGCGAGACCCCGGTGCCGATCATCACGCACTGCGAGGACACGCCGACGATCGACGCGATCCAGCGCGAGTACGTGGTGAAGTACGGTGACGACATCCCGGCCGAATGCCACCCGGACATCCGCTCGCGCGAGGCCTGCATGAAGTCGACGCAGCTCGCGCTGTCGCTTGCCCGCAAGCACGACACGCGCCTGCACGTGTTGCACATCTCGACCGCCGAAGAACTGGGGCTGTTCGAAGCCGGCCCGCTGGTCGATGCGCAGGGCCGCCTGCGCAAGCGCATCACCGCCGAGACCTGCATCCACTTCCTGCGCTTCGCCCGCCCCGACTACGCGCGCCTCGGCCACCTCATCAAGTGCAACCCGGCGATCAAGGACGAGCGCGACCGCGCCGCACTGCTGAAGGCGATCGCCGACGACGTCATCGACGTACTGGCCACCGACCACGCGCCGCACACGCTCGAGGAAAAGAACAACCCCTACACGCGTGCGCCGAGCGGGCTGCCGCTGGTGCAGTTCGCGCTCACCGCGGCGCTCGAATGCGTGCACGAAGGCCATTTCGACATCACCCGCGTGGTGCAGAAGTTCGCGCATGCGCCGGCGCAGCTGTTCGACGTCGTCGAGCGCGGCTTCCTGCGCGAAGGCTATTTCGCCGATCTGGTGATGGTGGAGGACACCCCGTTCACCGTGACACGAGAGCAGGTCCTGTCGAAGTGCGGCTGGTCGCCGTTCGAGGGCACCACGTTCCGTTCGCGCATCGCTTCGACCTGGGTCAACGGTCGCCTGGCGTGGGACGGCAGCCGGCTGGTCGGCGATCCGGCGGGCCAGCGCCTCGCGTTCGCGCGCTGAGGCGTCGGCGCGACATCGAGTTCATTCCCGGGGACGTAGCGTTCCCGGCTGTTTTTCTCTTCCTGCCGGGCCTTCCGCATGACCCCACGCCGCCATCCCTTCGCGTTGCTGTTGACGCTCGTCTCGCTGCTCACATGGGCCGCGCCGCTGACGGCGCAGGACGCGGGCGACGTGCGCTTTCCAGCGCAGGTGCAGCAGGGCAGCCTGGTCGTCGGCAAGGTGCCGGCGGGTGCTCGTGTCGTCTATCGCGACCGCGCGGTCCGCGTCAGCGACTACGGCACCGTCGTGATCGGCGTCGGCCGTGACGAGGCCGGGCCGGTGCAGTTGCAGGTCACGCGCGCGGACGGCCGCCGGGACACGGCGTCGATCGCGATCACGCCACGCGACTGGCCGGTGGAACGCATCAATGGTGTGCCGCCAGCCACGGTCAATCCGCCGCCGGCGATCGCCGAACGCATCCGCCGCGAACAGGCGCAGGTCACCGAAGCGCGCGTCCGCGACGACGCGCGCGTGGATTTCGGCAACGGCTTCATCCGGCCCGTCGAGGGCCGCATCAGCGGGCGTTTCGGCCGTGCACGTTCGTACAACGGCCAGCCGGGCTCACCGCATTCGGGCATGGACATCGCCGCGCCCACCGGGACGCCGGTCAAGGCCCCGGCCGCGGGCATCGTCACCTTCGCCGCGCCCGACCTCTATCTCACCGGCGGCACGCTGCTGCTGGACCACGGCCACGGCGTGAGCTCGAACTTCCTGCACCTCTCGCGCATCGACGCGAAGGTCGGCGACCGCATCGAACAGGGCCAGGTCATCGGCGCCGTCGGCGCGACCGGCCGCGCTACCGGGCCGCATCTGCATTGGGGCATGAACTGGCTGGACGTGCGGATCGATCCGCAGCTGGTGCTGGAGCGCTGAGTCGACGGCGCCCGCGAGCTCCGTCGTCGCACAGTGCCGGTTCGATCACTGCCGGCATAAAAAAGGAGCGGCCCGACCGCTCCGTTCTTCAATCGCTCCGCCGAAGCGGTCCAGCAGGCGTCCGGACGCGCACGCTCAACCGCGCACCCGCGCCACCGCATCGTGCGCGTGCAGGCTTTCGAAATGCGAGACCGTGGCGTCGAAACGTGCGACGCGTGGATCGGCGGCCAGCACAGCGGCCACCCGGCGTGCGGCGTCCTCGCAGAACATCAGGTTCTCGGCGTTGAGCGATGCGAACGCCTGCTCGTCCTCGCGCTTGACCGCGGTCTGCACCGGCGTGCCGAGGGCGTGTTCGAGGGCGTCGACGAGCGCCAGCACCGGGAAGGCGTCGACGTCCTCGTTCAGAGCCAGACGCACGTCGGCGCGGCTGCGCTGCGCATGCGGCGTGGCCGCCAGGCCGCGCGGCGAGGCGAGCCAGTCATGGGTGGCGTCGAAATCGGGGGCTGCGCCGGCGAAATCGCTGGCGAAGCGGTCCGCGTTGAGCTGCCGCGAGAGCGCGGCCGACGCCGGGCACGTGCTCGAATACTCGACCGCGAGCGCCAGCGTCAGCGCCAGCCCGTCGGGTCCGAGCACCGCGTCGATCTCCACCGGATACGATTTCCATCCGCTGTGTCCGCTGGCGAGCGCCGGGCGGCGCAGCATCTGCTCGTAGCGAAGGGTGAGCTGGACCCGGTCGGCGAGCCCGCGCTGGGAGTCGATGCAGTCCTGCAGCACACGCTGCAGCGAACGGCGCCCGAGGGTCTCGCTCGACAGCGCGTCCTGCAGGTGCAGATAAAGCCGCGACATGTGGATGCCGCGGGCATCGGGATCCACCAGGTTGACGCCGATGTCCGCCGACGCGGCGACGGTCACGGGGCCGCCCTCGCCCGCTTCGATCTGCAGCGGCAGCGCGATCCGCGCCATGCCCACCCAGTCCAGCAGGCGGGCCGCCTGGGCCTGGTCGCCGGCGACATCGGGAAGGGGCTGGGTGCGTGCGGGAATGCTCAAGGGCGGACTCGTGGGGAAGATGCGGGGCGATCGACAGACGCGACCGCGAAGCCCGCAAGTTTACCGGCTCCCCCGGACGCAGCCCCGCAACGGAGCGTTTCCTGCGCCGACCCGCCCCGGCACGTCAGCGCGCGCGTGCGGCGCGCCAGCTGGCCCACAACGTGGCCGGGCCACGCGCGGGCCGCGCCTGACCGGAACGTGCCAGGCCGCGCAGGCGACCGGCGAGGATCGCGTTGGCGATCCGCCGGCTGCGACGGCCCAGCCCGCTCGCAGGCCACGCGGCCAGCAGCGCCTGGGCCTCGGCGCGATCGCCATGCAGGCAGGCGCGAGCGGCGAGCAGCGGTGCGACCAGCGCAGATTCGGCGGCGCCCGTTGCAGCCGGGTCACCGAACAGACGCGCCTCGCAGGCATCGATCGCGCGCGCCAGATCGCGCAACTGCTGCGCGGTGTCCGCGGGATCCGAGGCGGCCTCGCGGGTCGCCGGCAGCACGCGCAGCGCGAGGGCCAGCGTCTGCCATGGCGCATCCAGCCGTTGCAGCGTCGTCGCCAACGGATGCCGGCGCGCGCCCCTGGCCCAGCCCTGGAGCTCCTCCTGCCACCAGGCGAGCTTGGCCAGGCCAGGCGTAGGATCCGCCCCGCCCCAGGCCGCATCGGTGAACTCGTCGAGCAGGGCGAACCAGGCTTCGACGCGGGCCTGCTCGGACGGCGCGACGAAGGCCATGCCGATCCGCCATTCGGGCCAGCGCCGCCGCCACTTGGCGAGGAAGTCCTCGCCGTCGTCGATCACGGCGGTCACGCCGGGACCGGCCAGGCGGCAGGGGCAAGAAGTCGCGCGGGCTGTTCGACCATCACGTCGCCCTGCCAGGCCACCGGATCGTCGGTCTCCAGCCGATAGCCCCACAGCGCGACGATCGACGGCATACCCGCCGCACGCGCCGCGATGATATCGCGCGCATCGTCGCCGACATAGACACAGGCGGCCGGGGCCAGGCCGATCGCCTCGGCCGCATGCAGCAACGGCAACGGATGCGGCTTGCGTTCGGCCAGCGTGTCGCCGCCGATCAGCACCGCGCAACGGTCCTGCCAGCCGAGCTGGGGCAGGATGCGCTGGGCGAGGCCTTCGGGCTTGTTGGTGACGATGCCCCAGCGCGTGCCGGCTGCTTCCAGCGCGGCCAGCATCGCCTCGACGCCGTCGAACGGCCTGCTGTGCCGGCCGAGTTCCTCGCCATAGACGGCCAGGAATTCCGGCACCAGCGCGGCCACGCCGTCGGCGTCGAGTTCGGGAAACGCGACCGACGCCATCGCGCGCGCGCCGCGCGAGACGACCGGGCGGATGTCGGACAGCGTGACCGGCGCGCGACCGCGGCTGCCGAGCATGCGGTTGACGGTCGCCAGCATGTCCGGTGCGCTGTCGAGCAGCGTGCCGTCGAGATCGAACAGCGCGCCGGGCGGAAAACGGGCCGCGTCGCTCACGCCGGCTTCCGCGCCCAGGCGACGTAGTTGACGTCGGTGCGCGGGATCAGCCGCGCGCCGTTGCGCCAGGGTTCGTACATGAGCCCACTGACGTCGTCGAGCTGCAGGCCTGCCGCGCGCAGCCAGCCGCCGAGTTCCGAGGGCTTGATGAAGGCCGCGTACTGGTGGGTGCCGCGCGGCAGCAGGCGCGCCACGTACTCGGCCCCGACGATCGCCAGCGCGAATGCGGCCGGCGTGCGGTTGAGCGTGGAGACGAACAGATGCCCGCCGGGCCGCAGCAGCGTGGCGCAGGCCTGCAGGATCGCGGCCGGATCCGGCACGTGCTCGAGCATTTCCATGCAGGTCACGACGTCGTAGCTGCCCGGGCGCTCGGCCGCCAGTGCCTCGACCGACTGCACCCGGTAATCGACCTGCACGCCGCTCTCGAGTCCGTGCAGCGTGGCCACCTTGACCAGATCCTCGGCCAGGTCGATCGCGGTCACCCTGGCGCCGAGCCGGGCCATGGCCTCGCTCAGCAGGCCACCGCCGCAGCCGACATCCAGCACGTCGGCGCCGTCGAGTTGCGCGCGGTGGCGCACGTACTCCAGGCGCACCGGGTTGAGCGCGTGCAGCGCCTTCTGCGGGCCGCCGGTGTCCCACCAGCGGTTGGCCAACGCACCGAACTTGTCGAGCTCGGCCTGATGGAAGTTGTCGTGTCGTGCGGACTCGTGGGGGGCGGTCATACGAACCTCGTCAGGCGCCGATCTGCAGCGCGGAAATACGGTCGCGCCATTGGCGCGCATTGGCACCGATCGCGTCCAGGTCGAAGCCGACCAGCACGCGCTCGCGCAGTTTGGGCTGGCCCGCGATCCACACGTCGCTGACCTGATGGCGGCCGGCGGCGTAGACGAGCTGCGAGACCACGTGGTGCAACGGCTGGGTCTCGACCGGCGACAGGTCGACGACGACCAGATCCGCCTCCTTGCCCGGCTCGATCGAGCCGATCCGGTCGTCGAAGCCGATCGCCTTCGCGCCGCCCAGCGTCGCCGCCCGCAGCGCGGTGAACGCGTCGAAGCCGGCGGCGTCGCCCGCGACGGCCTTGGCGAGAATCGCCGCGGTGCGGGTCTCGCCGAACATGTCGAGATCGTTGTTGCTGGCGACGCCGTCGGTGCCGATCGCAATGTTGACGCCCGCGCGCTGCAGCGCGCAGGCCGGGCAGAACCCCGATGCCAGCTTGAGGTTCGACTCCGGGCAGTGCACCACGCTGACTCCGCGCTCGGCGCACAGATGGATCTCGCCTTCGGTGAGCTGGGTCATGTGCACCGCGATCAGCCGGTCGTTGACCAGCCCGAGGCGATCCAGGCGCGCGATCGGACGCTGGCCGTGGTCGGCGAGCGACTGCTCGACCTCCTGCGCGGTCTCGTGCAGATGCAGATGAACCGGCAGATCGAGCTGGTCGGCGAGCATGCGGATGCGCTCGAAGTTCGCGTCGTTGACCGTGTACGGCGCATGCGGCGCGAACGCCATCGCGATCAGCGGATCGTCGCGCCACTGGTCGTGCACGGCGCCGGCCTTGTCGAAATATTCGTCGTCGCTGGCGGCCCAGGCGGTCGGGAAATCGATGACCGGAAGGCCGACGCGCGCACGGAAGCCGTGCTGCTTGTAGACCGCCGCCTGGACGTCGGGAAAGAAGTAGTTCTCGTTGACGCAGGTGGTGCCGCCGCGCAGCATCTCGGCCAGCGCCAGCGTGATGCCGTCGGCGACGAATGCCGGCCCGATCACCGCGCCTTCGATCGGCCAGATGTGCTGCTGTAGCCAGACCTTGAGCGGCAGGTCGTCGGCGATGCCGCGCAGCAGCGTCATCGGATTGTGGGTATGCGCATTGACCAGACCGGGCAGCACTGCCGACTGCGGGCGCGACACGGTCTCCGCCGGGGCGAAGCGCTGGCGCGCCTCCCGGATCGGCAGCACCGCGACGATGCGGCCGCGATCCACCGCCACCGCATGGTCGTCGAGCACGACCGCATGCGGTTCGACCGGCACGACATGGGCGGCTTCGATCAGCAGGTCGATGGGCTGGGGCGCGTCTTGGATGCTCATTCGCTCTCGGTGTCCTGTATCCAGAAGAACCCGTTCTGCAAGGGACGGGCGTCGTAGCGCAGACCGTCGTAGCGCAGCACCCGACTGTCGCGCCGCTGCGAGGACTGCTCGCGATCGCTGCCGGTCACGGTCTCGGTGCGCGTCACGTTCGCCTGCACGCGCAAGTCGGCGAAGCCGTGATGAACCGTAGGCTGCACCTCGATGGTGAAGCGCGCCTCCTCGGTCACCAGACGCTGGCCGCGGGCCCAACTGCAGGGCTCGCCTTCGACGCGCGCCCAGAAATCGAGGTGGGAGGTGAATACCGGGCGCAGGCGTTCGCTGTCGCGGACATACAGCGTCATCTCGTCGTTGGCGCGTCCGTCCGGACAGCTCGGACCGGGCGCCGAACTGCGCAGCACGACGCCGAACGCACGGATGCCACGCGCGAGATCATAACGCGCGGTGTCGAGCAGGATGCCGTCCTCGGCCAGCGCGAACGCCGCATCCTCGCCCAGATCGATCTGGTGGGTCGACAGCACCCGCGCGTCCTTGGCATCGAGCACGGCCACGACCAGCCGCAGCGCCCGCTCGCCCATCCGGTCGTCGGCCGACGACGGATAGGCGACCGCGGCCAGTTCGAGCGTCGGATCGAACGGCCAGATCCTGCAGGCCTGCGACACGATCGGCAGCGTATCGCCGGGCGGCAGCAGCCCGGCCTCGCTCAGTGCATACAGCGCCTGTGCGCCGCAGGGATCACGCGGCGCGGCTGCATCCATCGCCTGCACGCCAGCCGTCGCCGACAGGCACGCGAGCGCGCAGAGCCAGCGGCGCAGGCGGAACGCGCGCCCGCGTTCACTGACCGTGGATACGGGCACCCTGACCCCGGCTGCAGGGGGATGATTGATCCGCGACGCAAATCGCGTTGCCATTTCGCTGACGCCACGCCACTCGCGCAGAGACGCTGGATCCCCACCTACGTGGGGATGATGGATCCGCGACGCAAATCGCTTCGCGATTTCGCTGACGCCATCCCGCACGCGCAGAGACGCTGGATCCCCGCCTACGCGGGGATGATTGATCCGCGACGCAAATCGCTTCGCGATTTCGCTGACGCCATCCCGCACGCGCAGAGACGCTGGATCCCCGCCTGCACGGGGATGATGGATCCGCGACGCGAATCGCTTCGCGATTTCGCTGACGTCACACCGCACGCGCAGAGACGCTGGATCCCCGCCTGCGCGGGGATGATTGATCCGCGACGCAAATCGCTTCGCGATTTCGCTGCGGATCAATCACTTCACCCGGCTGACGTACTCGCCCGAGCGGGTGTCGACCTTGATCACTTCTTCCTGGGCGACGAACAGCGGCACGCGCACCACGGCGCCGGTTTCCAGCGTGGCAGGCTTGCCGCCGGTGCCGGCGGTGTCACCCTTGACGCCCGGATCGGTCTCGGTGATCAGCAGCTCGACGAAGTTCGGCGGCTGCACCGCGATCGGGGTGCCGTTCCACAGCGTCACCACGCACTGCTCCTCGCCCTTGAGCCACTTCTCCGCGCCGCCCATGCCGGCCTTGTCGGCCTGGACCTGCTCGAAGGATTCGGGGTTCATGAAGTGCCAGTACTCGCCGTCGCTGTAGAGGTACTGCATGTCGGTGTCCATGACGTCGGCCACTTCCACCGAGTCGGTCGCCTTCATCGTCAGTTCGACGACGCGGCCCGACTTGATGTTGCGGTACTTCATGCGCGTGAACGCCTGGCCCTTGCCCGGCTTCACGTACTCGGTGTCGATGATGACGCAAGGCTCGTTGTTGACCAGGATCTTCTGGCCGTTCTTGACGTCGTTCATGCCATAACTGGCCATCTTTCGCTCCTGCTGGGCCGGGTACGCCGGCGGCTACAATGTTGGGTCCCGGGCCGCGACACGCGCGGACGGCTCTACGGATTCAATCGCACATGATACCCGCAGCCCCCCTCCCGATGCAGCCGCGGCGCTGGCAGCAGGCCTGGCGCGAGGCCGTGCGGGACCCCCGTGAACTGCTTGCCCTGCTCGGCCTGCGCGAGGCCGCGCTGGGCGTCTCGGAGGCCGCCGCCGCGCAGTTCCCGTTGCGGGTGCCGCGCGGGTTCGTCGCGCGCATGCGCCACGGTGATCCGCACGACCCGCTGCTGCGCCAGGTGCTGCCGCTCGACGACGAAATGCGCCCCGTGCCCGGTTTCGGCGTGGACGCGGTCGGCGACGGCGCGGCCAAGGCCGGCCAGGGCGTGATCCACAAATACGAGGGCCGCGCGCTGCTTGTGGCCACGGGCAGCTGCGCGGTGCATTGCCGCTACTGCTTCCGCCGGCATTTCCCCTATGCCGACGAAACCGCCGCCGCCGGCGGCTGGGCGTCGGCGCTGGACGCGATACGCGCCGACGCCTCGATCGAGGAAGTGCTGTTGTCGGGTGGCGATCCGCTGTCGCTGGCGACCTCCAAGCTCGCCGAGCTCACCGATGCGCTGCGCGCGATTCCGCACGTCCGCCGCCTGCGCATCCACACCCGCCTGCCGATCGTGCTGCCCGAGCGCGTGGACACCGAACTCTGCCAGTGGCTGCAGGCGCTGCCGTGGCCCGTGGTCGTCGTCGTCCACGCCAATCACGCCAACGAGTTCGACGCCTCGGTCGACACGGCCATGCACGCATTGCGTGACGCCGGCGCGCTGCTGCTCAACCAGGCCGTCCTGCTCAAGGGCGTCAACGATTCGGTCGATGCGCTGGCCGCGCTGTCCGAGCGCGGCCTGGCAGCCGGCGTGCTGCCCTACTACCTGCACCAGCTCGACCGCGTCGCCGGGGCGGCCCATTTCGAGATCGACGATGCCACCGCCCTGGCGCTGCATGCAGCCCTGGTCGCCCGGCAGTCGGGCTATCTCGTGCCCAGACTTGTGCGCGAAGTCGCAGGCGACGCCTCCAAACGTGCGCTCCACGATGACAGCGATGGACGGAATCGCCCCCCCGTGGCATAACGCCGGTCTCTGCCACGGAGCTCTTGATGTCGACCCAAGCCGACACCGCCCTGCGCCTGCTGATCGTCGACGACCGGGTCGAGGATGCTGAAGCCATCGTCAGCGGACTGCGCAACGCCGGCGTCGCCGTGCGTCCTTCACGCCCCGAGTCGGACGAGGAACTGGGTCGCATCGCCGCCAACCAGGCCATCGACCTGGTGCTCGCCGCCCGCAGCGCCACCCTGGTGCCGTTCGCCCAGGTCATGCAGCGCGTCGCCGAAACCGGGCGCGATCTGCCGGTCATCGCCGTGGTGGACACGCTCGACGAGACCAGCTTCGTCGACTCCATCCTGGCCGGTGCGCGCACCGTGGCGCTGCGCCACGCGCCCCAGCAGCTGCTGGCGAGCGTGCGCGAGGCCTGGTCCGATCGCGATGCGCGCCGCAACCTGCGCCGCCTCGAAAGCCGCGTGCGCGAAACCGAACGCCGCTGCGACGCGCTGATCGATTCGTCGCGCGACCCGATCGCCTACATCCACGAAGGCATGCACATCCGGGCCAACGGCGCCTACCTGGACATGTTCGGTTACGAGCAGTTCGAGGACATCGAGGGCATCTCGCTGCTCGACATGGTGGCGCCGCAACACGTCGAAGGCTTCAAGGCCCTTCTCAAATCGCTGGCCAAGGGCGAGCCGCCACCGCCGCGGCACGAGATCGAGGCGCGCGACATCAACGGCAACGCGTTTCCCGCGGCGATGGAGTTCACCACCGCCCAGTACGAAGGCGAGCCCTGCCTGCAGGTGGTGTTCCGCCGCCGCGAGCTGATCGATCCCGATCTCGCGCTGGAACTCGAAGAGCTGCGTCACCGCGACCAGGTGACCGGCCTGCTGAACCGTCCGGCGTTCCTGCGCGCACTCGAGGACGCGGTGGACGAGGCCGCACAGGCCGATCGCCAGTACGGCTTCCTGATGATCGAGCCCGATCATCACCACCAGCTGCTCGGTGACATCGGGCTCGACCACGCCGACGCCCTGCTGGCCGCCGCGGCCGACCGCCTGCGTGGGCTGCTGGGCGACGGCGCGACGGCGGCGCGTTATGCCGGCCACACCCTGGCCGTGCTGCTGCCGGGTTCCGACTACCACGCCACCGCAGCCGTGGCCGACCGCATCCGCGAGGGCTTCTCCGCGCAGCTGTTCGAGATCGGCGCGCGCTCGAGCGTCGTCAGCGTCAGCATCGGCGGCGTGCAGATCGGCGAGAAGATCGCCAACGTCGGCCAGGTGCTGGCGCGGGCCACGCGTGCGCTCGAATCCGCATCCGGCACCGGCGGCAACCGCAGCGAGATCTTCGATCCCAGCGCCACCGACCGGGTCGAGGAAGAGCGCATTCAGGCCTGGGTCACGCGCCTGCGCGGCGCGCTCGACGACGACGGCTTCCTGCTGCACTACCAGCCGGTGATCAACCTGCAGGGCGACACGGCCGCGGTCTACGAGATCCTGCTGCGGCTCGACGGCGGCGACGAGTTGATCTCGCCCGGCACCTTCCTGCCGATCGCCGAAGACAACGGCATGCTCGCCGAGATCGACCGTTACGTGGTCGGCCGGGCGATCGCCGCGATCGGCCAGCGCCTGCGCGAGCACCGTCCGACGACGCTGCTGGTGAAGATCAGCCAGGCCTCGCTGGATGGCGACGAACTCGCGGAGTTCATCGGTGCCCAGCTCGCCGCGCATCAGGTTCCCGGCGAATACCTGGTCCTGCAGCTGCCCGAGTCCAAGGTGTTCACGCACCTCAAGGCGGCCCAGGCCTTCGCCGCGAGCATCGGGCGGTTCGATTGCCGCTTCGCGCTCGAGCAGTTCGGCGTGGGCCTGGATTCGTTCCAGCTGCTCACCCACCTGCAGCCGCATCTGCTGAAGATCGACCGCAGCTTCACCGACGATCTCGCGGGCAATGCGGAGAACCAGGAGCGGATCGCCGAGATCGCGCGGCGTGCGCGCCAGATCGGCATCCGCACGATCGCCGAGTTCGTGCAGGACGCCACCAGCATGTCGATCCTGTTCGCGGCCGACATCGACTACGTGCAGGGCAACTTCCTGGCCGCGGCCGGCCCGGGCATGAACTACGACTTCGAATAAGCGCGGAGCCGACCTTCGTAGGCGCGCGCCTGCGCGCGAGGGGCATCGCCGCCCAATTGCATCGCGCGCAAGCAGCGCTGCCGTACACAAAAAAAAACCCGCCGGATGGCGGGCTTTCTCGTTCGATGCGCAGCTGGGCTCAGGCCAGAAAACCCTGCTTCACCGCCGAGCTGTCCGGCGGCGCATTGCGCAATGCGGCGATGCGATCTTCGAGCGGCGGATGGCTCATCAGCAGCTTCTTCAGGCCGCCACCGACGCCACCGCTGATGCCGAACGCGGCCACCTGCTTGGGCAGCGTGTTCTGTCCGTAGGTCAGCGACAGACGCTCGAGCGCGGCGATCATCTTCTCGCGGCCGGCCAGCATTGCGCCGCCTTCGTCGGCGCGGAACTCGCGATGGCGCGAGAACCACATCGTGATCATCGACGCGAACAGGCCGAACACCATGTCGAGCACGAAAACCACCGCGAAGTAGCCGATGCCGCCGCCGTTGTCGCGCCCACCGTTGAGGTAGCCGTCGACCGCGCGGCCCACGACGCGGGCGAGGAAGATCACGAAGGTGTTCATGACGCCCTGGAGCAGGGTCATCGTCACCATGTCGCCGTTGGCGACGTGCGCGACTTCATGCGCGAGCACGGCCTCGGCTTCGTCGCGGGTCATCGCGCGCAGCAGACCGGTCGACACCGCGACCAGCGATGCATCGCGGCGCGCGCCGGTCGCGAACGCGTTGATCTCCGGCGCGTCGTAGATCGCCACCTCGGGCGTGCGGATGCCGACCATCTCGGCCTGGCGCTGGACGGTGCTCAGCAGCCAGCGTTCGGACTCGTTGCGCGGCTCGGTGATGACCTGGGCGCCGGTGAAGCGCTTGGCCGACCACTTCGAGATCGCCAGCGAGAAGAACGCACCGCCGAAGCCCAGCAGCGCCGCGAACACCAGCAAGCCACCGTAGGACGCCGGACTGATGCCGAGGACCGCCATGACGATGCTGACGAGCGCCAGCACGGCGAGGTTGGTGGCAATGAGAAGGGCATAGCGTTTGATCATCGGAGTCGGATTCTTTTCGAAAGCCTGTGCAAGGCGGAGCGTCGTGCTGGGTCGATGTGCGACCGCAGCGTTAAGATTTCAATTCCCGCGCCGTGCCGCGCGCGTGTCGGCATTCTGACAGTTCATGATCGGGACAGTTCCGGACGATGGTGCCGATGACCGCTTCTGACCCGACGCGCCCGATCGTCGGGCGCTTCGCGCCGTCGCCGACGGGCCCGCTGCATGCCGGCTCCCTGCTCGCCGCGCTCGGCAGCTGGCTGATGGCACGACACGACGACGGCCTGTGGCGGGTGAGGATCGAGGACGTCGACCGGATCCGCGACGTGCCGGGTATGGCGGACCGGCAGCTCGACGCGTTGCGTGCATTCGGCTTCCGGTGGGACGGGCCAGTCCTGCGACAGCGCGATCGTGATGCTGTCTACCAGCAGGCGCTCGACCGGCTGCTCGCACGCGGCGACGCGTTCGTCTGCCATTGCAGCCGCCGCGATCTCGACGCGCACGACGGGCGCCATCAGGGCGCGTGCGTGGCGTCGGGCGTCCGGTCGGACCCTGCGATCCGCTTGCGGGTGCCGGTCGGCACGCGGGTGGCGTTCCACGACCGCGTGCGGGGGCGGATCGAACAGGATGTCGGCGAGGCCGTGGGCGATTTCGTGCTGCGTCGCGCCGACGGCCTGTGGGCCTACCAGCTGGCCGTCGTCGTCGACGATGCCGCGCAGGGCGTGACCGAGGTCGTGCGCGGCGCCGACCTGCTCGACTCGACGGCGCGGCAGATCCTGCTGCAGCGCCTGCTCGACCTGCCGACGCCGCGCTATGCGCACCTGCCGCTGCTTCTCGACGCCGAGGGCCACAAGTTGTCCAAGTCCCACGGTGCGTTGCCGGTCGATCCCGCGTGCCCCCTGCCCGCGCTGCGGCGCGCCTGGGCGCAGCTCGGACAATCGCCGCTGCCGCAGGCCGACGAGGCGCACGTGTTTCTCGAGGCGGCCCGCCAGGCATTCGACGCCGACCGCATTCCACGTCATGACCATGCATTGTGCGCCGCACCATGACGCGACGGAGGCTTTGACTAGACTGGCCCGAGTGTCGCCGCGTCGGTGATGCAGGCAATCGGAGGGATGCAATGAGCGCACGCGTGGCACTGGTGACCGGAGGAACCGGAGGAATCGGCACGGCGATCGTGCGCCGGCTGGCGGACAACGGCTATCGGGTGGCGACCAACTACCGTAACGAGGAGAAAGCGCAGGCGTGGCAGCGCCAGCTGCGCGACGCGGGCTACGAGATCGCACTCGCGGCCGGCGACGTCTCCGACCATGTCTCCGCCGAAGCGATGGTGCGCGAGGTCGAAGGCCAGCTCGGGCCGGTCGACATCCTGATCAACAACGCCGGCATCACCCGCGACGGCACCTTCCACAAGATGCAGCCGGCGCAGTGGCAGGACGTGATCAACACCAATCTCAACTCGGTCTACAACGTCACCCGGCCGGTGATCGAGGGCATGCGCGAGCGCAAGTGGGGCCGGATCATCCAGATCAGCTCGATCAACGGACTCAAGGGACAGTACGGTCAGGCCAACTATGCCGCGGCCAAGGCCGGCATGCACGGCTTCACGATTTCGCTGGCGCGCGAGAACGCCAAGCTCGGCATCACCGTCAATACGGTCTCGCCCGGCTACGTCGCCACCGACATGGTGATGGCCGTGCCCGAGGAGGTACGCGCCAAGATCGCCGCCGACATCCCGACCGGTCGGCTCGGACGCCCCGAGGAGATCGCCTACGCGGTCAATTTCCTCGTCGCCGACGAGGCGGCCTGGATCACCGGCTCGAATCTCGACATCAACGGCGGCCACCACATGGGCTGGTGAACGTGCAGGTCCGCCGCGCAACGCGGCGGACTTCCGTCGCTCCGTACCTGACCGGACAGTCGCGCCACGACCGCGTCCGACCCCATTCAGCCCGTTCGTCCAGTTGCGTGCCCTCCGGGGCTACGCCATGCTGCACGGCATCAAAGACCGAGTGTTGGCTTCATGAGTGCAACGCGCATCATCAAGAAATATCCGAACCGCCGGCTCTACGACACCGAGATTTCCAGCTACATCACCATCGAGGACGTGCGCCAGCTGATCGTCGATGGCGAAGTGTTCGAGGTGCGCGACGCCAAGAGCGGCGAAGACCTCACGCGTTCGGTTCTGCTGCAGATCATCTCCGAGCATGAGTCGGACGGCGAACCCGTGCTGTCCACCCAGTTGCTGAGCCAGATCATCCGGTTCTACGGCGACTCGATGCAGGGCTTCATGGGCACCTATCTCGAACGCTCGATGCAGGTGTTCCTCGACCAGCAGCAGCAGTTCCGCCAGCAGATGGGCGGCCTGCTCGGCCAGACGCCCTGGACGATGATGAACCAGCTGACCGAACGCAACATGGAGCTGTGGAAGGAATTCCAGAAGACCATGGTCACCGGCGTCGCACCGACCACCAAGCCGGCCGATCGCGACCCGCCCAAACGCGGCCGCTGATCCCGCCGCACGATCGACACGGCGCGGACTCCGCGCCGTTTTCGTGTCCGCATACGGAAACCCACGCATGACCCAGACACCACGCGTCGCCGTCGTCACCGGCGGCCTCGGCGGCATCGGCCGCGCCATCTGCAGGCAGCTCGCCGAACGCGGCGTCCATGTCGTCGCCGCCGACCTGCCGGCCGACGCCGCGCGGCTGGACGCCTTCGCTGCCGACATGGCCGGCCTGCCGGTGACCACGCATGCGCTCGACGTCGGCGATGCCGGCGCCTGCGCCGCCGCGATCGCGGAGATCGAAACCCGACACGGCCGGCTCGACATCCTCGTCAACGCGGCCGGCATCACCCGCGACGCGACGCTGCGCAAGATGACGGCCGACCAGTGGGACGACGTGCTGCGCATCAATCTCGACAGCGCGTTCCACCTGTGCCGCGCCGCGGTCGAGGGCATGGTCGCGCGCGGCTTCGGCCGCATCGTCAACATCAGTTCGGTCAGCGGCCAGACCGGCAACTTCGGCCAGACCAATTACGCCGCCGCCAAGGCCGGCCTGCACGGCTTCACGATGTCGCTGGCGCGCGAGGTCGCGGCCAAGGGCATTACCGTCAACAGCCTGTCGCCCGGCTACGTGGCCACGCCGATGACCGCGGCGATGCCGCCCGAGGTGCTCGCGCGCACGGTCGCCAGCGTACCGGTGGGCCGCGTCGGCACGCCGGACGACATCGCGCGCGCCGTGGCGTTTCTGGCCGCCGACGAGGCTGGCTACATCACCGGCATCAACCTGCCGGTCAACGGCGGCCTGTTGATGGGGTTCTGACGGTCCGGGCGCCCCGACGCCCGGCCGGTTACTGCGCCAGTGCGGTCTGTTGCGCGTCCTCGCAGAACTTGGCCCGGTATTCCATCGCCTTGGGAATCAGGCTCTGCAGGTTCTGGATGCGCGTCCCGGGATTGGGGTGCGTGGACGAGAACTCCGGCGGCGCCTCGCCACCGCTGGCCGCGCTCATGCGTTCCCACAACGGCACCGATTCGCGCGGATCGAAGCAGGCCGCCGCGGCCAGCATCAGGCCGACGACATCGGCTTCGGTCTCGTGCTTGCGCGCATACGGCAGCAGGTAGCCGTAGCCCATCGCCGCCATGACCATCTGCTGCTGCTGCGGATCCATGCCGCTCATCGCGCCGGCCATCTGGCCGACCTGGGTCAGTCGCTGCTGCGCCATGCGCTGCGCGCCGTGCCGGAGCAGCGCGTGGGCGATCTCGTGGCCCATGACCACCGCCATCGCATCGGCGTTCTGGGCCACCGGCACCAGGCCGGTATAGACCGCCATCTTGCCGCCGGGCAGACAGAACGCGTTGACCTGGTCGGAGTCGATGACGTTGACCTCCCAGTCGAAGCTCTCGGAAAAGCGCGTGGGCTCCAGGCCGTTCTCGCGCGCGAGTTCGGCTTCCACGACGCCCACCTTGGCGATCAGCCGGTCGGCGATCGCGCGTACGTCGCGGGCGATCTCGCTGTCGGCCGGCACCGGGCGTTCCTGCTGCAGGATCTGCTCGTAGGCCTCGAGGCCGAGTGCCTTCTCGTCCTCGACATCGAGCGCGCGGTCGATCAGCACGGTCTCGCCGGTGACCGGATCGGTCGAGCGGTTGGAGAGGTAGTAGTACGCGCCGTAGCCCGCGAACAGCAGCAGGATGACGAAGCGCATGTTGATGCCGCGCCGGGGCGCGCGGCCGGCGGGACGCCGGTCACCGCGGCCGAAAGGATCCTGTCTCATGGTGTGCTCCGATGCCGGGGAACGGCGGGGTCAAAGATCGCGGACGACGCGGAAGCCGATTCTGGCATTGGTCGTGTCGACCTGCGCCAACGCACGCCAGCTGGCGCGGGTCTGCACCGGGGAGCTGGCCCAGGAGCCGCCGCGGATCACCTGGTCGCGGCAGCCGGGATTGAACCAGGCCGACCCATCGCCGGGCGCACGACGGTAGGTCGCGTGCCAGCAGTCGGCCATCCATTCGCTGACGTTGCCGGCCAGATCGTGCACGCCCCAGGTATTGGGCTGGAAACTGCCGACCGGCGCGGGGCCCCAGTAGCCGTCGCCATACCCGGCGAACGCGTTGCCCCAGGTGCGGCCCGACGGCGACCGGTCGAGGGCGCCGGTCATGTTGCCGGCGCCTTCGGGCGGCGTGCCCTCGCCCCACGGATAGCGTTCGCTGCTGCCGTTGCGGAAGGCATATTCGAACTCGGCCTCGCTCGGCAGTCGGTAACGCCGGCCGCTCTGCGCCGTCAGCCAGTCGACGTAGGCCTGTGCGTCCTTGGCGCTGACGTGCAGCACCGGCATGGTGTCGCCGGCCGGACGTCCCACGTAATCGGAGCGCCAGTCGACGTTGCTGCGCCGGAGGAAGTTGCCGGTGCGCTCGTCGTAGGCCATCGAGAAGCCGCGTCGCACCGCGCGCGCCTGGTAGCCGGTGGCATCGACGAAACGCCGGAACTCGCCGACCGTGATCTCGCGGACACCCATCGCGAAGCCGCGCTCGAAGCGCACCGGATGCCGCGGCTTTTCGTTGTCGTCGGCGTCCTCGTCGCCCGGAAGCGCGCCCATCATGAAACCGCCGTGCGGCAGCACGACCATCTGCGGCCCGCGCGCGCCGCCTTCGAGCGCATCGGTGAAGACCTGGCCGGGGCGGAAGTCGCCGTAATGCACGGCCCGGTCGATGCGTTCGCGCAGATCCATCGCCACCGGATCACCGGGTTCGGCGATGACCAGAATCTCGGCGAGGCGCTCGCGGGCCTGAACGACGCCGTTGATCTTCGGCAGCGCCGCCACGCCGGCATCGCGCAGCTGCCGGATCCGGGTGGCGCGCATGCGTTCGATCCGCCGCTCGGCATCGGGCACGGTGGCGAACCCGGGACGAATGGTCATCGCATGGGCCAGCCAGCGCGACGCGGTCTGGAAGTCCCCCTCGCCGGCCGAGGTTTCGGCACGGCGGATCAGCGCGCTCTCCACCGCCGCCAGCCCCTGCAGGGCACGCGGCTGGCCCGGGCGCAGGGCGGCCGCGGCGCGGAAGCCGGCCAGTGCGCCGCCACCGGATTCTCCGAGTTCGCCGGCCTGCAGCGCACGCTCGGCGTTGCGGTTGAGTTCCCACAGCCGGTCGCTGTCGTCCACGCGTTCGAGATACGCGACCACGTCGGCGTCGTCGGCGGCGAGATGGCGGGCGACGGCAGCGAACGCGTGCGCCGCACGCAGGCCGGCGATCGAATCGCCGGTATCGGCTTCGTCCAGCGCCATGCCCCCCAGCACCAGCAGCCGCGCGCGCGCGCGCCGCAGCCCGGTGGCCGCGGCGCGCTCCTGGCCTTCGATTCCCGACAGCGCCATGTACAGCGGGATCGCCGATTCGGACGTGGCATAGAGGTCGTCGTCGCGCAACGCCGCGTCCGCGCGTTCGCGCGCCTCGGCCTCTTCGCCGGGCTCGATCCGCGGCACCGGCGGTGTCCAGTTGAGCTCGGCGACGATCACGTCGTCGCCGCTGATGGTCACGCTGCCGTCGCCCTGGGCGTCCGCGTCGCCGTCGCCGTCCGCGCGGCCACAGCCGGCGAGCACACCCAGCAACAGCCAGGGCAGAACGCTGACGACGATGGTTCCGCGCAAACCGGGCTCCCGTGACCGCATCGCGTCAGATTAAGCCATCGCCGATGCCGCGGCGACGTCACGGTCCGTCGCGATTGCCGCGACCGGGCCGCGCCGCTAGGCTGTCGCGCATGGCCTCTTCCAATGCGTGCTGGATCAATGATCCGGCCAGTCTCCGCGCGCGGCTTCCGGCCGCTCCCGCCCGTGTCGGGCTCGATACCGAATTCATCCGCGAACGCACGTTCTGGCCGCAGCTGGCCCTGGTGCAGATCGCGGTCGAACGCGACGACGGCATCGACGTGCTGCTGGTCGATCCGCTCGCGCCGGGCATCGCCGAGGCCCTGCGCCCGCTGCTGTCGGATCCGGACATCGTCAAGGTGATGCACAGCGCCAGCGAGGATCTGGTCGCATTCGCCCACACCTGCGGCGCGGTGCCCGAACCGCTGTTCGACACCCAGATCGCCGCGGCGCTGGCCGGCGTGGGCGGCGGCATGGGCTACCAGCGTCTGGTCCAGGAGCAGCTCGACATCGCGCTGCCCAAGGGCGAGACGCGTTCGGACTGGCTGCGCCGGCCGCTGTCGCCGACCCAGCTCGAATACGCCGCCGACGATGTCGAACACCTGTTCGCGCTGCACGACCGGCTGTCGACCCGGATCGCCGAACTCGATCGCGCCGACTGGCTGCGCGAGGACTGCGCCCGCCTGGTCGCGACCGCCGGCAACCTGGACGGCGAGCGCTGGCCGCAACTGGGCGGTCGCGCCGGCCAGTTCCTCGATGCCGACGCGCAGCGTCGCCTGCTGCGCCTGCTGCGCTGGCGCGAACAGCAGGCCCGCCTGCAGGACAAGCCGCGCAGCTGGATCCTCGACAACGAACTGGCCACGTTGCTGGCGCGCGATCCGCCGGCCGATCCGGCCGCGTTGCAGCAGCGCCTCGAAGCGCATCCGAAAGCCCCGCGCAAGCTCGGCGCCGCGATCTGGCAGGCCTTGACCAGCGAACTGCCCGACGAGGCCGAGGCCCCGCTGTCGAGTGGCGAGGAGCCGGACCGCAAGCAGCTCAAGCGCCTGCAGCAGGCGGTGGCCACGCGCAGCGCGGAGCTCGGGCTTCCCGACGGCATCCTCGCGTCGCGCAAATGGCTCGAGGCGCTGGTCGAAGGCGCCGACTGGCCGGGCGCGCTGTCGGGCTGGCGACGCGCGCAGCTCGAACCGGCGCTCGCGCCGCTGCTCGCCGAGGCTGGCGAACCATCGACGGCCTCTGTATGATGCGACGCTTCGTGGGGCGGTAGCTCAGCTGGGAGAGCGCCACGTTCGCATCGTGGAGGTCAGGGGTTCGATCCCCCTCCGCTCCACCACGAAACTGGACACCCCGGAAAGCGCAGGCTTTCCGGGGTGTTTCTTTGTGTGCAGTGCGTGTCGCGCGCTTATCAGCATGACGCGCGCCACTCGGGCGCGCGCAGTGCGGCGTCAGTGGCCGGCCTTGTCCGATCCGGATTCGCCGGGAATCACCGTCTCGGTGTCCAGCAGCTCGCGCACGTACAGACGCTTGACCAGTACGTACAGCACCACCGTGAGCGGCGCGGCGAGCAGCAGACCGGCGAAGCCCTGCAGCGAGCCGAACACCAGCAGCGAGAACAGCAGCAGCGCCGGCGGCAGTTCCACCGCGCGCTGCTGGATCAGCGGCTGCAGCAGATTGCTTTCGATCTGCTGGATGACGATGTAGAGCGCGGTTGTGGCCAGCCCGACCTGCGGACTGACGGTGAAGCCGAGAAGAATGCCGGGAATGGCCGCGGCGATCGGCCCGATGATCGGCACGAAATCGAGCAGGAATGCGATCAATGCGAGGGCGAACGCGGCCGGCACGCCGAGCAGCCACAGCCCGATGCCGGTCAGCACCGCCACCACCGCCATCGCCACCAGCTGGCCGCCCAGCCACAGACGCAAGGCACGCGCGCTGCTGTCGAGCGCGTCGGCGCTGACGTCGCGGACCGACTTCGGCACCAGCTGCAGCAGCCCGGCCCGGTACATGCCGGGCTGGGCCGCGATGTAGATCGCGCCGATGAACACCAGCAGCAGATTCATCAGCCCGCTGGAGAAGGTCATCGCCATCGCGCCGGCGCTGGTGGCGATGCGGCCGACGTTGTTGCGCAGGGTGTCGATCTGTTCGGCGAGCAGGCTGCCGACGGTGGTCTCCTCCACCCAGTCCTGGAACTGCTCGTAGGCCGGCGGCAGCGCCTCGACCAGCGTGACGACCTCGCGCGAGACCTGGGAACCGAACAGCCACAGCAGCAGCCCGAGCCCGCTCGACAGCACCACCAGCACGATCCCCAGGGCGATGCCATGCGATACCGGCAGCACTCGCTGCAGCAGATGCGACAGCGACAGCAGCATGGCCGCGAACACGATCGCGCCGAACACCAGCATCAGCACCGGCAGCAGCGCCCACAGCAGGACGAGGGCCGCGACCAGCGCGATGACGATCAGGACCTGACGGGTGAAACGGGAAAGATCGGGAGGCAGCGACATGGAATCCGGACGAGAAGCGCGTCGACGCGAGGGCCCAGGCACGGGCGCGGACGATCGATCACGGGACCGCGTTGTCCCACACCGGCCGTGCAGGTCGTGCATTCAGGCCCGGCGTCACGCCTGACGGATCGAAACCCGGGCTCAGCGGACTCGCCAGATCCGGGCCGAAGGTGTACAAATGTACACCATGGACACCCTGCCCCCACAGCGCGCTGCCGTGCTCGATTTCATCCGCCAACAGCTGGCCGCCGGCCGGCCGCCCAGCCTGGCCGAGATCGCCGCGCAGTTCGGCTTCGCCTCGCGCAATGCCGCGCAGAAGCACGTGCGCGCGCTCACCGAGGCCGGCCTGCTGGAAGCGCGTCCGCACGAGAAACGCGGCCTGCGCCTGCCCGGCGGCGCCGCGGTCCGCCCGGATCTTCTGATGCTGCCGGTACTCGGCCGCGTCGCGGCGGGCATGCCGATCGGCGCCGACATCGGCCTGGACCGGCAGCTGTGGCTCGACCGCGGTGTCTTCGAGTTGCGGCCGGACTACCTGCTGCGGGTCGAGGGGGATTCGATGATCGACGACGGCATCCTCGACGGCGACCTGGTCGGCGTGCACCGCAGCGCCGATGCGCGCGACGGGCAGACGGTGGTGGCCCGGCTCGATGGCGAACTGACGATCAAGCGGCTGGCGCTCGCTGGCGACGGCCTGCAGCTGTTGCCGCGCAACCCCGCCTACGCGCCGATCCGTGTACCGGCCGGTGCCGACTTCGCGATCGAAGGGCTGTTCTGCGGACTGGTGCGGCAGGGCTGACATGGCCGCGGCGCAGCCCCTCGATGCCCTGCTCGCCGCACGCACGGTCTGGCACGCCGGCCGCGGCGCCCAGGCCGTGGATACCGGCGAGCCGACAGGATTCCCCGCGCTGGACGCGGTGCTGCCCGAACGCGGCTGGCCCCGCGGCGCGCTGACCGAATTGCTGCTGCCGGCCGACGGCGTCGGCGAACTCGCGTTGCTGATGCCGGCCCTGGCCCGCATGACCGCCGCCGGCGAGCGCGTCGTGCTGATCGCCCCGCCCTATGTGCCCTACGCCCCCGCCTGGCAGGCCGCCGGCATCGACCTGGCCTGTCTCGACATCGTCGAGGCCGCCCCGCGCGATGCCTTGTGGGCGTTCGAACAATGCCTGCGCAGCGCCGCCTGCGCGGCCGCGATCGGCTGGCCGCAGACCGCCGACGACCGGCTGCTGCGCCGCCTGCAGGTCGCGGCCGATACCGGCGGCGGCTGCGCCTTCGCGCTGCGCGACCGCCGGCATGCGGTCAATGCGTCGCCGGCCGCGCTGCGCATCGAATACCGGCCCGACGACGGCGCCTGGCAGGTGCGCAAGTGTCGCGGCGCACAGCCACCGGCGATGGCCCTGCGGTTGGCGCACTGATGCCGCGACGCGTCGATTCCATCGCCGCCGCCTTCGTTCCGGAGGGCTGTGCCGTGCGCATGCCGCATGCGCCAGCGACGCGCCGGCACGCCGCCACGCGATGCAGCAGCCCCGATGGACGCGACGCACCTCCGATGCCGGTGCCGCCTCGCCTCCGGCGCTCCGCGCGCACGCGCCCCTGTTGAGCCGGCCTCATGCTCTGGGCCTGCATCCTCGTGCCGCAGCTGGCGCTCGACGCCGTTCTCCGGCGCCTGCCTGATCCCGACCCGCCGCTGGCGCTGGTCGAAGGCCCGGCACAACTGCGCAGCCTGCACACGGTCAACGCCGCGGCCGCAGGCGCCGGCCTGAAGCCCGGCATGCGGCTGTCGGCCGCGCATGCGCTGCTGACCGACGTGCGCACCGTCGACTACGACCCGCAGGCCGAGGCGCACTGGCACCGCTTCCTCGCCGCCTGGGCCTATCGCCACAGTTCACTGGTCAGCCGGCAGTGGCCGCGTGCGATCGTGCTCGAGGCGCGCGCCAGCTTCCGCCTGTTCGGGCCCTGGCCGCGGTTCGAGCGGCGGCTGCGCGACGAACTCGATGCCCTCGGTTTCCGCCATCGCATCGCGCTGGCCCCGACGCCGCGCGCGGCACGCGTGCTGGCCGGGCTGCGCGACGGCTTCGCGGTGACCAGCCCCGCCGCGCTGCAGACCCTGCTCGGCACCGTGCCGGTGCGTCGCGCTGCCCTGCCCGACGATGCCGGCGAGCGGCTGCAGCGCATGGGCGTGCGCACGCTGGCCGCAGTGCGCGCCCTGCCGCGCGACGGCGTGCGTCGCCGGTTCGGGCCGGCCTTGCTGGACCACGTCGACCGCCTCTACGGCGAGGCCGACGATCCCCTCGAGTGCTACGCACCGCCCGATCATTTCGATGCCCGCGTCGAACTGGGTTACGAGGTCGAGCACCACACCGCGCTGCTGTTCCCGCTGCGCCGGCTGATCAACGATCTGTGCACCTATCTGTCGATCCGCGACGGCGGCGTGCAGCGCTTCGTGCTGCGGCTCGAACACGAGCAGGCACGGACCGATGTCGAGGTGGGCCTGCTCGCCGCCGAACGCACGCCGGCGATGCTGTTCGAACTGGCACGCAGCCGGCTGGAGCGCGTGGCGATCGATGCGCCGGTGCTCGCGCTCGGCCTGGTGGCACGCCATCTGCCGCCGTTCGTGCCCGCCACACGTGATCTGTTCGACACCCGCCCGCAACAGGCGATGCCGTGGCCGCAGCTGCGCGAACGGCTGCGTGCACGCCTGGGCGACGACGCCGTCTACCGGGTCGCGCCGGCGGACGATCCGCGTCCCGAACGCGCCTGGACACGCGTGTTCGGTGATACCGGAGCACCGGCCCGCGCAGCGCCGCCGCGGCCCGAGCGTCCCGCCTGGCTGCTGCCGACACCGGTGCCGCTGCGCGACTCCCGGCTGCGCATCCTGTCCGGCCCCGAGCGCCTGGAAAGCGGCTGGTGGGATGGCGACGACGCACGCCGCGATTACTACATCGTCGAAACCACCCAGGGCCAGCGCGCCTGGGCCTTCGTGCCGCCTGGCGAACACACCGGCTGGATGCTGCACGGGTGGTTCGCATGAGCTGGGACGACGCGATCGACGGCGTCGACCGCGACACGCCCGGTGGCCGTCCGCCGCGCGCTTGGACGGTCGCGGCGCGCCGGCACGGCGCTGCCAACGACGAGGTCGTGCACGAACGTGGCGGCGGTGATGCGCCCGCGTATGCCGAGCTGCACTGCCTGTCGGATTTCTCGTTCCTGCGCGGCGCGTCGAACGCCGAAGCGCTGTTCGCGCGCGCCGCGCAGTGCGGCTATTCGGCGCTGGCGATCACCGACGAATGTTCGCTGGCCGGCATCGTGCGTGCGCTGGAGGCCTCGCGCGCGACCGGTGTGCCGCTGATCGTCGGCAGTGAATTCACCCTCGTCGACGGCACCCGCTTCGTACTGCTGGTCGAACACGCGGCCGGGTACACCCGGCTGTGCGAACTGATCACCGCCGGCCGCCGCGCCGCCGGCAAGGGCCATTACCGCCTGCAGCGTGCCGATGTCGAAGCCCGCTTCCGCGGCGACGCTGCGGGTGTGTTCGCGCTGTGGCTGCCGGGCGCGACGCCCGATGCCGCGCAGGGCGCATGGCTGCGCGCCGTGTTCGGCACCCAGGCGCGACTCGCCGTCGAGCTGCACCGCGAGCTCGACGACAGCGCCCGGCTGCAGACACTGCTGGCGCTGTCGCGCCAGCTCGAGCTGCCCGCGCTCGCCAGCGGCGACGTGCACATGGCGCGGCGCCGCGACCGTCTGCTGCAGGACACCCTGACCGCGATCCGCCACACCACACCGCTGTCCGAATGCGGCGCCCATCTGTTCCGCAACGGCGAGCGGCATCTGCGCAGCCGGCGCGCGCTTGGCAACATCCATCCGCATGCGCTGCTGGACGAAACCGTCGCGCTGGCCCAGCGCTGCCGCTTCGATCTGGGGCGGGACCTCGCCTACCGCTATCCGGTCGAACTGGTGCCCGAAGGGGAAACGCCGGCGACGCACCTGCGCGCGTTGACCGAGGCCGGCATGCGCGTGCGCTGGCCCGCCGGCACGCCGGCAGCGGTCGTCGCCACGATCAATGAAGAACTCGCGCTGATCGAAGGCCTCGGCTACGAGGCCTTCTTCCTCACCGTCGCCGATATCGTGCGCTTCGCGCGATCACGCGGAATCCTGTGCCAGGGCCGCGGTTCGTCGGCCAATTCGGCAGTCTGCTTCGCGCTCGGCATCACCGCGGTCAATCCGGTGGAGACGCGGTTGCTGATGGCGCGCTTCCTGTCGAGGGAGCGCAACGAGCCGCCCGACATCGACGTCGATTTCGAGCACGAACGGCGCGAGGAAGTGCTGCAGTACGTCTACGCCAAGTACGGCCGCGAACGCGCCGCGCTTGCGGCCACGGTCATCGCCTATCGCGGAAAAAGTGCGGTGCGCGACGTCGCCAAGGCCTTCGGCCTGCCGCCCGACCAGATCGCGCTGCTGGCCAACTGCTACGGCTGGGGCAACGGCGACACGCCGATGGAACAGCGCATCGCCGAGGCCGGCTTCGATCTCGACAATCCGCTGATTTCAAAGGTGCTGCTGGTGACCGAACTGCTGCGCGACCACCCGCGGCACCTGTCGCAGCACGTCGGCGGTTTCGTGATCTGCGACGCGCCGCTCTCCACCGTGGTGCCGGTCGAGAACGCCGCGATGCCGGACCGCACGATCATCCAGTGGGACAAGGACGATCTGGAAACGATGCGCATGCTCAAGGTCGACTGCCTTGCGCTCGGCATGCTGACCTGCATCCGCAAGACGCTGGATCTGGTGCGCGGCCATCGCGGGCGCGACCACGAGATCGCGACGATCCCGGGCGAGGACCCCGCCACCTACGCCATGATCCAGATCGCCGACACCGTCGGCGTGTTCCAGATCGAATCGCGCGCGCAGATGGCGATGCTGCCGCGGCTCAAGCCGGCGACGTTCTACGACCTGGTGGTGGAAGTCGCCATCGTGCGCCCGGGCCCGATCCAGGGCGACATGGTCCATCCCTACCTGCGCCGCCGGCAGGGCAAGGAAACGCCGACGTATCCGTCGGCCGGCGTCGAGGACATCCTCGGGCCCACGCTCGGCGTGCCGCTGTTCCAGGAGCAGGTGATGGAACTCGTCATCCACGCCGGCTACAGCGCCGACGAGGCCGACCAGCTGCGGCGCTCGATGGCCGCCTGGCGCCAGGGCGGCGACATGGAGCCGCACCGGGTGCGCATCCGCACACTGATGGAAGCCAAGGGCTACGCCTCCGCCTTCATCGACCAGATCTTCGAGCAGATCAAGGGCTTCGGCTCCTACGGCTTCCCGCAGAGCCACGCGGCCTCGTTCGCGAAACTGGTCTATGCCAGCTGCTGGCTCAAGCGCCACGAACCGGCCGCGTTCGCCTGCGGCCTGCTCAACGCGCAACCGATGGGGTTCTATTCGCCGAGCCAGATCGTGCAGGACGCGCGGCGCGGCAGCGCGGTGCGAGCGCCGGTCGACGTGCTGCCGGTCGACGTGCTGCACAGCGACCACGACAGCACGCTGCACGGCGGTCGACGCTGGCGCAGCGACGCCGATCCGGGTGAACAGCCCACGATCCGGCTCGGCCTGCGTCTGGTGGCCGGGCTGTCGGAAGACGCGGCCCGACGCATCGTCGCTGCGCGTGCGCAGCGGCCCTTCGCCGACCTCGCCGACCTGTGCCAGCGCGCCGGCCTCGACGCCAAGGCGCGCCAGGTCCTGGCCGAAGCCGATGCGCTGCGTGGCCTCGCCGGGCACCGCAACGCCGCGCGCTGGGCGGTCGCCGGCATCGAGCAGCGCCGACCGCTGTTGCCGGGCAGTCCGGATGAGGACCGGGTGGCCCTGCCCGCGCCGGCGACCGGGGACGAGATCCTGTCCGACTACCGCACGCTCGGCCTGAGCCTCGGCCCGCACCCGATGGCGCTGCTGCGCGCGCAGATGACCGAGCGCCGCATCGTCGGCCTGCGCGAACTGCAGCACCGGCCGCACGGCAGCGGCGTGCACGTCGCCGGCCTGGTCACCCAGCGCCAGCGTCCGGCGACGGCGAAAGGCACGATCTTCGTCACGCTGGAGGACGAGACCGGCATGATCAACGTCATCGTCTGGGCCCGGCTGGCGATGCGGCGGCGCCGCGCATTGCTGGAGTCGAAACTGCTCGGCGTACGCGGCCGCTGGGAACGCGTCGACGGCGTGGCCCATCTGATCGCCGGCGATCTGCACGATCTCAGCCCGCTTCTCGGCGGAATGCCGCTGGCATCCCGCGATTTTCATTGACGCCGCGCCGGTGTTTGGGGTTCGCCCACGCCGCATGCGAAAATCGCCGAGTTAGGCCCCGTAGCTCAGCTGGATAGAGCGGTCCCCTCCTAAGGGACAGGTCGCCCGTTCGAATCGGGCCGGGGTCACCATCCGCGACAGTCCCTGCCGGCCCTGCGCCGCGTCGCGCCGCGTCCCTCCGTACGCCGCCGGTCCCGCATCGGCCGCGTGCGCTCAACAGGAGTTCCGTCTATGACCCATTCCGTCCTCACCGCGCTCGGCCTGTCCGACAACGAATCGGGCACGTATCTCGGCAACGGCGAGTGGTCGACGACCCGCGACGCCGGCGTCATCGAACCCGTCAACCCGACCGACGGCGACGTGCTCGCCCGCGTGCAGGCCAGCTCGCAGGCCGACTACGACCTGATCGTCGAGCGCGCCCAGGCGGCGTTCAAGATCTGGCGCAAGACCCCGGCCCCGCGCCGCGGCGAAGCCGTGCGCCTGTGCGCCGACGCGCTGCGCACGCACAAGGACGCGCTGGGTTCGCTGGTCGCGCTGGAAATGGGCAAGTCGAAGCCGGAAGGCGACGGCGAAGTGCAGGAAATGATCGACATCGGCGAGTTCGCCGTCGGCCTGTCGCGCCAGCTCTACGGCCTGACCATGCACTCCGAGCGCCCCGGCCACCGCATGTACGAGCAGTGGCACCCGATGGGCGTGGTCGGCATCATCAGCGCGTTCAACTTCCCGGTCGCGGTGTGGGCCTGGAATGCGCTGGTCGCCGCGGTGTGCGGCAACATCTCGATCTGGAAGCCGTCGCCGAAGACGCCGCTGTCGGCGATCGCGTCGATGAAGATCTGCAACGAGGCGCTGAACAAGGCCGGCTTCCCGGACATCTTCTTCCTGTTCAACGATGCCGGCAGCGATCTCGCGCAGGCCTTCGTCGACGACAAGCGCATCGCCCTGGTCAGCTTCACCGGTTCGACCAAGGTTGGCCGCCACGTCGGTGAGCGCGTCGCCAAGCGCATGGGCCGCTCGCTGCTGGAGCTGGGCGGCAACAACGCGATCATCGTCGACCCCACCGCCGACCTGAAGCTGGCGATCCCGGCGATCGTGTTCGGCGCCGTCGGCACCGCCGGCCAGCGCTGCACGACGACGCGCCGCCTGTTCGTGCACGAGTCGATCTTTGATGACGTGCTGGGCAAGCTGAAGACCGCCTACGCCCAGGTCGAGAAGAAGATCGGCGATCCGACCGACGCCGCCAACCTGATGGGCCCGCTCAACAGCCGCGACGGCGTGCAGGCGTATCTCGCCGCGATCGAAAAGGCCAAGGCCAGCGGCGGCACGATCGAGAGCGGCGGCAAGGCGCTCACCGAGCGCAAGGGCAACTTCGTGCTGCCGGCCCTGGTCAGTGGCCTGACCAACGATGCCGAGGTCGTGCAGACCGAGACTTTCGCCCCGATCCTCTACGTCATGAAGTACCGCGATCTGGACGAAGCGATCGACCTGCAGAACGACGTGCCACAGGGCCTGTCGTCGTCGCTGTTCACCACCGACCTGCGCGCCTCCGAGCAGTTCCTGTCGGCCTGGGGTTCGGATTGCGGCATCGCCAACGTCAACATCGGCACCAGCGGCGCGGAAATCGGCGGCGCATTCGGTGGCGAGAAGGAAACCGGCGGCGGACGCGAATCGGGGTCGGACGCGTGGCGCGCCTACATGCGCCGCCAGACCAACACGATCAACTACTCCGATTCCATGCCGCTGGCGCAGGGCATCAAGTTCGACCTCTGAGCCGACCCGGCCCGGCGACGGCGGCATTCCGCCCCGTCGCCATGTCGTGCTCCCATCGCGGCGGCGCTTCTGGAATAATCGGGCCTCCCCCGCTTCGTCCTGGGCCGCCGCCGATGGTGCTGCGCATTCCAGCTTGTCCGTCCGCTCCGCACACGCTGCGGATGCGCGCGCGTCTGGCCTCCTCGACCGCTCGCAGAGCCGTGCGCCCGTGAGTACGCCCTTGCCACCCGGCCCCGCCCGCCAGACCAGCCCGCTGGCGATCGTCAGCCTCGTGTCCGGCCTGCTCGGCTGGAGCCTGCTGCCGCTGATCGGCAGCATCGTGGCCATCGTGACCGGGCATCTGGCACGTGGCGAAATCCGCCGCGCGCCGGACCGCTACGAAGGCGACGGCCTTGCGATCACCGGCCTGGTTCTGGGTTACGTGGCGATCGGCCTCGGCCTGCTCGCACTGGTGGTGATCATGGTGTTCTTCGGTGGCCTGTTCGCGCTGGCCGCGGTGAACGCCTGACGTGTACGGACTCGCGCGCCCCCTGCTCTTCCGGCTCGATGCCGAACGCGCGCACGGCCTGGCGCTGACGTCGCTGGACGTGGCCTACCGCGCGGGACTCGTCCCGATGCTGGCCAAACCGCCGGCGCCGCTGCCGACCGAAGCGTTCGGGCTGCGCTTCCCCAACCCGGTCGGCCTGGCTGCCGGGCTCGACAAGAACGGCGCGCATATCGATGCCCTGTTCGCGCTCGGTTTCGGCTTCGTCGAAGTGGGCACGGTCACGCCGAAGCCCCAGGCCGGCAACCCGAAACCCCGGATGTTCCGCCTGCCGCGCCACCGCGCGTTGATCAACCGTCTCGGCTTCAACAACCAGGGCGTCGACGCGCTGGTCCGCAATGTCGGGCGGGCGAAGCGCAACGGCATCCTCGGCATCAACATCGGCAAGAACAAGGACACGCCCAACGAGAACGCGGCGGACGACTACCTGTTCTGTCTGGAGCGCGTGTATCCGCTGGCCGACTACATCACCGTCAACATCTCCTCGCCCAATACCGCGGGCCTGCGCGAATTGCAGGAAGAGCAGGCGCTGCGGCGCCTGATCGGCACGCTGCGTGATGCCCAGGAGCGTCTGGCCGCGCAGCACGGCCGCCGGGTGCCGGTGCTGGTGAAGGTCGCGCCCGACCTCAGCGACGACGACATCGAAGCCGCGGCGCGCGTGCTCTCGGACCTGCACGTGGACGGCGTGATCGCCACCAACACCACCGTGTCGCGGATCAGCGTGCAGTCCGACCGCCGTGCGGGCGAGGCCGGCGGGCTGTCCGGCGAGCCGCTGATGAACAAGTCGACCACGGTGCTGCGCATGCTGCGTACGCGTCTGCCCGACAGCATTCCGCTGGTCGGCGTGGGCGGCATCCTGTCGGGCGCCGACGCGGTGAAGAAGTTCGCCGCCGGTGCGTCGCTGGTGCAGGTGTATTCCGGTTTGATCTATCGCGGCCCGGAACTGATCGGCGACTGCGTGGAGGCGATCCGGCGACGCCGCGAGGCCCCGAGTCGCGGCAACGTGCCCAATCTCTGACGTGCCGATGTCCCCCGCCTTTCGCGTGCTCGAACGGGCCGACCTGACCTCGCGCAACAGTTTCGGCATCCGGGCCACTGCGCGCCGCCTGGTCGACGTGGCCGATGCCGACGCGATGCCCGAGGCGCTCGCCGTTCTCGACGACGGTCCGCCGCTGGTGCTCGGCGGCGGCAGCAACCTGCTGTTCGTCGGCGATGCGGGTGATGTGCTGACGGTTTCCGACGCGCGTCGCGCTGTGCTGTCCGACGACGGCGAGCGGGTCGTCGTGCGCGCCGCCGCGGGCGCCGACTGGCACGGCTTCGTGCTGTGGACGTTGGCGCAGGACCTGGGCGGGCTGGAGAACCTTGCGCTGATTCCCGGCACCGTCGGCGCCGCGCCGATCCAGAACATCGGCGCCTACGGCGTCGAAGTCGGCGAGCACGTGATCGCGGTCGACGCCTTCGACCGGCACACACGCGACGTCGTGCGGCTCGATACGGCCGCGTGCCGCTTCGGGTATCGCGACAGCGTGTTCAAGCAGCATCCCGACCGCTGGATCGTCACCGGGGTCGAGTTCGCGCTGCATCGCTTCGCCGAGCCGACGCTCGACTATGCCGGCTTGCGCGACGTGCTGGCCGCGCGCGGCATCACCGCGCCGCGCCCGATCGACGTGGCCGAGGCCGTGATCGACATCCGCCGCAGCAAGCTGCCGGACCCGGCGGTGATCGGCAACGCGGGCAGCTTCTTCAAGAATCCGATCGTGCCGGCCGCGCAGGCGGCGGCTCTGGTGGCCGCGCACGCGGGCATTCCGGTGTTCGCGGTCGACGACGGCCTGCGCAAGCTCTCGGCCGCGTGGCTGATCGACCGCTGCGGCTGGAAGGGTCATCGCGACGGCGATGCCGGGGTGGCGCCGGGTCACGCGCTGGTGCTGGTCAATCACGGCCACGCGCAGGGCGCCGAACTGCTGGCGCTGGCGCGGCGCATCGCCGCCTCGGTGCAGATGCGCTTCGGCGTCGCCCTCGAACCCGAACCGCGGATCGTCGGCGCGACGTGGTGAGTGCGCGTGCCCTGCTCGGCTGGCGCCCTGCGACCGCCCAGGGACAGGCTGCGCTGCTGATGCTCGGCAGCACCTCGGCATTCGCGCTGATGGCGATCACGATCCGCTTCGCGTCGGCCACCATTCCGACCACCGAAGTCGCGTTCTTCCGCAACTTCTTCGGTCTTCTGGCCCTGCTGCCGATCCTGCTGCGCAGCAGCGGTGGCGGACTGCCGCGCACGCGCAATCTCGGCCGCTATCTGGTCCGCACCCTCGTCGGCCTCGGCTCGATGCTGTGCGCGTTCTGGGCGATCGGGCACCTGCCACTGTCGCAGGCGATCTCGCTGTCGTATGCGGCGCCGCTGTTCGCGACGATCGCGGCGGTGCTGTGGCTCGGCGAGGTGGTGCGCATCCGGCGCTGGATGGCGGTCTCCGCCGGCTTCGTCGGCGTGCTGGTGATCCTGCGCCCGGGCGTCGCGTTCTCGGCGGCGATGCTGGTGCCGGTCATCGGCGCACTGCTCGGGGCCGTGGTCGCGATCCAGATGAAGCAGCTCTCGAAGCTGGACCCGCCCGATACGATCGTCTTCTACACCTACCTGCTGTGGGTGCCGTTGTCGCTGATCCCCGCGCTGTTCCAGTGGGTCTGGCCGAGCCCGACGGTCTGGCTGTGGCTGGTTGCGACCGGCGTGCTTGGCACGCTGGGCCAGTGGCTGTGGACGCGGGCCCTGCGCCTGGGCGAGGTGTCGGCGCTGCAGCCGATCAGCTTCGTGCAGTTGCCGATCGTCGTTGTATTCGCCTGGTGGCTGTTCGGCGAGGTGATCGACCTGTGGACGCTGATCGGCGCGGCGATCGTCTTCGGCGCCAACGGCTACATCGCGCACCGCGAAGCGGTGCTGGCGCGCCGCGCCGCGACACAGCGCCCCGCGCAAGCGGCGAAGCCGAGCGAATAGAGCTGTAAGAGCACGCTAGGGAAGGTCTGAACCACTGCCGTCATCCCCGCGGCTTTCAACTGACGCAAGTCCGGTCAGGCAGGGATCCAGTGACTTCAAGCCGTTGAACACCAAAGACGCTGGATTCCCGCCTTCGCGGGAATGAAGGCCAAAAGCGGGAGTGTTCAGACCTTCCCTAGCGCGATGGGCTTGAACGGCAACGCCTCTTCGCGCGCCCCCGAAAAGGGGATGCGAGCACGAGCGCGCGCCTACAGATCTCAGCTCAAAGGTCGTCTTTTGCGACCTCGCGCAGCTTGCCCTGGTGCAGTTCCAGCACGCGGTCGAGCTTGGCTGCCAGACGCCGGTCGTGGGTCACCAGGACCAGACTGGTGCGCTGGGCATGGTTGAGTTCGAGCATCAGCTCGAACACCGTCGCCGCCGTGCGTTCGTCGAGGTTGCCGGTCGGCTCGTCGCCGAGCACGCAGGCCGGTCGATTGACCAGCGCACGTGCGACCGCGGCGCGCTGCCGCTCGCCGCCCGAGAGTTCGCCGGGCTTGTGCCCCAGTCGATGCTCGAGCCCGACGGCGGTGAGCAGGCCGCGCGCACGGCGATCCGCATCGGCATCGCGGGTGCCGTTGAGCAGCGCCGGCAGCATCACGTTCTCGAGCGCGGTGAACTCGGGCAGCAGATGATGGAACTGGTAGACGAAGCCGAGCGACCGGTTGCGCAGCGTGCCGCGCGCGGCGTTCGACAGCGCGCTCATCTTCTGGCCAGCGACGTAGACCTCGCCGCTGGTCGGCGTGTCCAGCCCGCCGAGCAGGTGCAGCAGCGTGCTCTTGCCGGCGCCGGATGCGCCGATGATCGCGACGGTCTCGCCGGCCTCGACCGAGAACTCCAGCCCGTCGAAGACCGGGGTCTTCATCGAGCCCTCGGCGTAGGTCTTGCCGAGCTGTTCGGCCTGCAGCACCACGCCCTCGTAGGGCGCGATGACGTCGTTCGTCGTCGCCTGGGACACGGTCTCACTCATAACGCAGCGCCTCCGCCGGCGCGGTGCGCGCCGCGCGCCAGGCCGGATACAGGGTGGCGAGGAAGGCCATCACCAGCGCGATCACCGCGATCATCACCACGTCGCTGGATTGCAGGTCGATCGGCAGACCGGTCACGTAATAGACGTCCTCGGGCATCAGCACCACGTTGAAGGTCTGCTCGATCGCGCGGAGGATGTGCGCGAGGTTGAACGTCAGCAGCAGACCGCCGCAGACGCCCAGCACCGTGCCGATCACACCGATCATCGTGCCCTGCACCATGAACACCTGCATCACCCCGCCCGGGGTGAGCCCCAGCGTGCGCAGGATCGCGATGTCGGCGTGTTTGTCGGTCACCAGCATGACCTGCGAATTGAGCAGCGAGAACGCACCCATCAGAATGATCAGCGACAGCAGGATGCCGATCATCGTCTTCTCCAGCTTCAGCGCCCGGAACATGTTGGCGTTCTCGCTGCTCCAGTCGCTGACCCGGTAGACGCCGCCGAGGCGGTGCACCAGATCACGGGTGACCTGCTGGGCCTGGTCCATGTCGTGCAGCTTGAGACGCACGCCGGTCACGCCCTCGCCGATGCGCAGCAGCCGCTGGGCGTCCTGCAGGTTGACCACCGCCAGGCGCCGGTCGAAATCCTGGTAGCCGGCCTCGAAGATCCCGCTGACGTTGAACCGCTTGAGCTGCGGCACCGCGCCCATCGGCGTGACCTGGAAATCCGTGGTGACGATGACGCTGTCGCCGACGCCGACGCCGAGCCACAGCGCGAGTTCACGGCCGAGCACGATGTTGAAGCTGCCGGGCTGCAGGTCGCCGAGTTCACCGACGACCATCGAGGTGCCCAGATCGGACACCTGCACCTCGTCGTCGGGCGAGATCGCGCGCACCGCAGCCGGCTCGTTGCGACGTCCGCGCAGCAGGGCCTGGGTGTCGACGTAGGGCGCGGCGCCCGCGACACGGGGATCCTCGCGTGCGACGTCGATCGCGCGCGACCAGTTCTGCAGGGTGTCGCCGTCGGCGCTGATCGTCGCATGGGCGACCATGCCGAGCATGCGGTCGCGGATTTCCTTCTGGAAGCCGCTCATCACCGCCAGCACGGTGATCAGGACGGTCACGCCGAGCGCGATCGCGAGGATCGACGCCAGGGAAATGAAGGAGATGAAACCGTTGCGGCGCTTGGCGCGCAGATAGCGCAGGCCGATGGCGGCAGGAATGGGTCTGAGCATGGAGGTCCGTCATGGAGGCGGCGCGCTGTCGGCGCGTCGCTCGCCGTCCGGGGCCCCGCCGGGCAACGGCTATGGTGCCATCGATTCCGCCCGCGGTGGCGTCGCCAGCGCGGCCGAGGCCAGAAGCAGTTCACGTCGCCGGGGCGACGGCAGCGTGTCGGGCCACCACATCAGCGAGCGCCGTCGCCCGCCCTCGCGCCAGTCGAGGCGTACGATCGGCCCGCGCCAGTGCAGGCGTGGAGCGTCGAGACGCTGGCCGTCGAGAAGCACCGTGCCGCCGGCGTCGATCACCAGTGCCCGGCGCGGCCGACGCGATTCGCTCAGGATCATCCGGGCACCCGCGATGAGCAGGCCCGGAATCGCGATCCACGCCAGAGGCGTCGGCAGTTCGGACAGCAGCGTCGCCAGGCAGGCGCAGACGGTCAGCACGGCGAGCGCGGCCATCAGCAGTCGCGACGGACACCAGCTCACGCGCGCGGATGCTCCGTCAGACGTCGTGCGGAAGCGCGCGGATCGATTGGACGAGGGTGTCGAGGTCGGCATCGTCGGGACGTTCGTGGCCGAGGAACCACTTCCACAACCTATCGTCCTCGCAGTCCAGCAGCCGTCGGAAAACCACGCGTTCGGATTCGGGTGACACCGCCCAGCGCTGGTCGAGCCAACGCTCGAACAGGCGATCGAGTTCGCGCATGCCGCGCCGGCAGCGCCAGCGCAGGCGGCGGAGTTCGAGGGCGTCGTCGTCAGACATGGGCGAATACTCCGAGGGCGAGCCGTGCCCATAGCAGAAGCAGCACCAGGGCGCCGCAGATGAAGGCGATGAACCGGGGCACGACGCGATTCCCCATGCACTGCACGGCGCTATGCACGACGCGCAACGCGACGAACAGCCACGCCAGCACCAGAACATCCGCAGCGGCCTGATCGGTCGCGTGGGCCAGCAGCAGCGCCACGTAGAACAGCACCGGCAGTTCCAGCAGATTGCGGAAATTGTCGCTCGCGGCGCTGTCGGTGAGCCGCTCGGCGGACTGCACGGACGTCGCCACGGCATCGGGTGCGATGCGTTCCCGGCGCATCTGCCGGAACCGGCGACGGTACATCTCGGCCATGACCACGAAGGTCAGGCCGGCCAGGGCGAACCCCGGCCAGAGCATCGCCGTCTGCGACGGCGTCACGGCCTCAGCCGCGACGCGCCAGCATCAGCCGCTTGATTTCGCCGATCGCCTTGGCCGGATTCAGGCCCTTCGGGCAGGTCCGCGCGCAGTTCATGATCGTGTGGCAGCGGTAGAGCTTGAACGGATCTTCAAGATCGTCCAGACGCGCACCGGTGTCCTCGTCGCGGCTGTCGATGATCCAGCGGTAGGCCTGCAGCAGCACGGCCGGTCCGAGATACCGGTCGCCGTTCCACCAGTAGCTCGGGCAGCTGGTCGTGCAGCAGGCGCACAGGATGCATTCGTACAGGCCGTCCAGCTTGGCGCGGTCTTCCTTGGACTGCAGGCGCTCGCGGTCCGGCGGTGCCGCACTCTGGGTGCGGATCCACGGCTGGATCGACGCGTACTGCGCGTAGAAGTGGGTCAGGTCGGGCACCAGATCCTTGACCACTTCCATGTGCGGCAGCGGGTAGATCGGCACCTCGGCCTTCTTGCAGTCCTCGATGGCGCGGGTGCAGGCCAGCGTGTTCGTGCCGTCGATGTTCATCGCGCACGACCCGCAGATGCCCTCGCGGCACGAACGGCGGAAGGTCAGCGTCGGATCGATCTCGTTCTTGATCTTGATCAGCGCGTCGAGAACCATCGGCCCGCACTTGTCGAGATCGATCTCGTAGGTGTCCGTCGACGGGTTGCGGCCGTCATCGGGATTCCAGCGATAGACCTTGAAGGTGCGCGTGCGCGTGGCGCCCGTGGCCGGGAAGTGCCGGCCCTGCTGCACCTTGGAGTTCTTCGGGAGTGAAAATTCGGCCATTTCGAGTCCGTGATTCGTTATTGGTAATTCGTGATTCGGAAAAGCGGGATTCGCATCGTCTTCGGCATTTACGAATCACCAATCACGAATCACCAATTACGGCGTCAATACACGCGTGCTTTCGGCGGCACCGCTTCGACTTCGTCGTCGAGGGTGTACATGTGCACCGGGCGGTAGTCGATGGTGGTCGTGCCGGCGTCGTCGAGCCAGCACAGCGTGTGCTTGTGCCAGTTCTCGTCGTCGCGGTCCGGGAAATCCTCGTGCGCGTGCGCGCCGCGGGATTCCTTGCGGTTCTCGGCCGAGACGATGGTCACCAGGGCCTGGCCCAGCAGGTTCTGCAGTTCGAGGGTCTCGACCAGATCCGAATTCCACACCATCGAGCGGTCGCTGACCTTGACGTCGGCGAACGAGGCATGGATCTCCTTGATCTTCTCCACGCCCTCGGCCAGCGTCTTGCTGGTGCGGAACACGGCGGCGTCGTTCTGCATCGTGCGCTGCATGTTGTCGCGGATCACCGAGGTCGGCGTGCCGCCGGTGGCGTTGCGCAGTGCATCGAGATTGGCGAGCGCCTTGTCGCAGGCATCCTTCGCGAGCGGCTTGTGCCGCGCGTTCGGCGTGATCGTCTCGGCGCAGCGGTTGGCGACCGCGCGGCCGAAGACCACCAGATCGAGCAGCGAGTTCGAGCCCAGACGGTTGGCGCCGTGCACCGACACGCAGGCGGCCTCGCCGATCGCGTACAGACCGGGCACGACCGCATCCGGATTGCCGTCCTTCAACTGCACGACTTCGCCGTGGTAGTTGGTCGGAATGCCGCCCATGTTGTAGTGGACCGTCGGAATCACCGGGATCGGCTGCTTCTCGACGTCGACGCCAGCGAAGATCCGCGCGCTCTCGGCGATGCCGGGGAGCTTCTCGTGGATTTCCTTCGGGTCGAGATGGGTCAGGTCCAGATGGATGTGGTCCTTGTGCTCGCCGACGCCGCGGCCTTCGCGGATTTCCATCGTCATCGAACGCGAGACGACGTCGCGCGAGGCGAGGTCCTTCGCATTCGGTGCGTAGCGTTCCATGAAGCGCTCGCCGTTAGCATTGCGCAGGATGCCGCCTTCGCCGCGCACGCCCTCGGTGATCAGGCAGCCCGCGCCGTAGATGCCGGTCGGGTGGAACTGCACGAACTCCATGTCCTGCAGACCGAGCCCGGCGCGCAGCGCCATGCCGCCACCATCGCCGGTGCAGGTATGGGCGGAGGTCGCGGAGAAGTACGCGCGGCCGTAGCCGCCGGTCGCCAGCACCACGCCCTGGGCGCGGAACAGGTGCAGCGTGCCCTCGGCCATGTCGAGTGCGAGCACGCCGCGGCAGGCGCCGTCCTCGTCCATGATCAGGTCGAGCGCGAAGTACTCGATGAAGAAGCGCGCATCGTGCTTGAGCGACTGCTGGTACAGCGTGTGCAGGATGGCGTGGCCGGTGCGGTCGGCCGCGGCGCAGGTGCGCTGCGCGATTCCCTTGCCGTAATGCGTGGTCATGCCGCCGAACGGGCGCTGGTAGATCTTGCCCTCTTCGGTGCGCGAGAACGGCACGCCCTGGTGCTCGAGCTCGATGATCGCGGGGATCGCTTCGCGGCACATGTACTGGATGGCGTCCTGGTCGCCCAGCCAGTCGGAGCCCTTGATCGTGTCGTAAAAGTGGAAGCGCCAGTCGTCCTCGCCCATGTTGGCGAGCGCGGCAGAGATGCCGCCCTGGGCCGCGACGGTGTGCGAACGGGTCGGGAACACCTTGGTCAGACACGCGGTCTGCAGGCCCTTGTGGGCCAGGCCGAAGGTCGCGCGCAGACCGGCGCCGCCGGCGCCGACGACGATCATGTCGTAGGTGTGTTCGGTGATCTTGTAAGCGTTGGTCATGTGGTTCTCAGCCCAGCAGTGCGATGCGCGCAATCGCGTACAGCGATGCGAGCGCGCCGGCGGCGCAGGCGAATGTGACGAGGAGCTGCAGGGTGATTTCCAGCGCGCGCTGGTGGATGTAATCCTCGATGATCACCTGCAGGCCGAGCTTGGCGTGCCAGAACATCGCGATCGCGAACAGCGCGAATGCGATTGCGTTGAACGGACGCGCGAGCACCGTGTGCACGGTCGCGAGGTCTGCGCCGGCCAGCGACACCAGCGTGCCGACGAACCACGCGACCAGCGGCACCAGCGCCACTGCGGTGACGCGCTGCCACCAGAAATGCCCGGTGCCGGTCTTGCCCGAGCCCAGGCCACGGGCACGGCCGACGGGCGTGCGGAAATCACGCGGACGCACGACGTCGTCCGATGCCTTGGTCTCGCTCATGCACCACCCCGCAACGCGATGAACCAGATCGCGGCGGTCAGCACGACGGCCAGCACGATCACGGTGTACCCGGAGCGATAGACCTCCGGAAGCTCGAAGCCCCAGCCTGCATCCCACATCAGATGGCGGATGCCGTTGAGCAGGTGGTAGACCAGTGCGAAGGAGACGGCGGCGAGTGCGAGCATGCCCAGCGGCGATGCGAGGCACGCGGCGGCCGATGCATAGGCTTCGCCGCCCTGGGCGACCGCGAGCAGCCACCAGGCAAGGCCGAAGGCGCCGATCGACGCGACGATGCCGGTGACCCGGTGCATCAGGGACATCACCGACGTGATCTGCAGGCGGTACAGCGTGCCCAGCATGAACGGTGAAAGGGGACGGTTGCGGTGTGCCATCGCTGGCTGCTCTCCTCGCTGGCGGCGTCTCGCCGCGTGGCTGATGGTGCGATTCCGCTCGTCAGACGCGACGCAACGGATCAGAAATCGATGCAACGCCCGTTTTTTTCCCAGTCGCCGTACCGCGTCGGCTCGGGGCCGTCACGGCCGCCGACTTCCGGCTCGGGTGCGGGAACCGGCATCGGCGCCTGCGGCGTCTCCGCGTCCTCGCCTATGATGTCGGGGTTGATCATCCGTTCAAGTCTAGTTCCCAGCCCCATGTCAGACAAGCCGCAGACTGCGTGCGACGCGCATTTCGCCCTTCCGGACATCGCCGTCGTGACCCTGTCCGGCCGCGATGCGATCCCGTTCGCGCAGGCCCAGTTCATGAGCGACGTCGCCGCACTCGACGACGGCCAATGGCACTGGAGCGGCTGGTTGACCCCGAAGGGCCGTGTGATCGCATTGTTCGCGGTCCTGCGTCGGGATAGCGAATCCCTTTACGTGCTGCTGCACGACGCGGATCCCGCGAGCTTCGTCTCATCCCTGCAACGCTTCGTCTTCCGCAGCAAGGTCGCCATCGGCGTCCATGGCGAATGTGTCGTCTCCGGAGCGCTGCGCGCGCCCGGGCTCGCGCGTGGCGACCGTGCCCATGTCGACGGCGATGTCATCGAACTGGATCTGGGCACCGACGACCGGCCGCGCACGCTGCGACTCGGGCCGATGACCGCGCCCGCCCCGTCCGATCCGGCCGCGCACGCACGCTGGCGGGCACTGGACATGGCCTTCGGCCTGCCGCGCCTGCCGGCCGACCAGGCCGACACCTGGACGCCACAGCAGCTGTCGCTTGACCGGCTGCGCGCCTTCAGCGTCCGCAAGGGCTGCTATCCGGGCCAGGAAATCGTCGCCCGCACACACTTCCTCGGCCAGGTCCGGCGTGGCCTGGTGGCCCTGCGCGCAGCGGAGGCGGCGGAGGCAGCGACGGTTGCAGGCGATGTCCAGCAGGACGGCCAGGTGATCGGACGCGTGGTCTGCGGATCGCAGGACATCCGGCTCGCTGTGCTACCGCTGGAGCGCGCCGGCACGCCGCTCGCGCTGGCGGGCGTGGACGTCAAGACCGTCGCCCTGCTCGACGGCCTGGCCCGCTGAACCGTCCCACGTGACGCACCGCCCGAGCAGTAACCCGGCGCAGGCGCGTCAGGTCGCTGCGAGCGCGCGTGCGGCCTCCACGATGTCGGCTTCGCCCGGAATCACCAGCAGCGCCGCACCGGCGAGTGGCGTGTAGGTGTCCGCGCCGACCACCCGGCGCAAGGGCGTTGCGCCCAGTCCGGCTTCGACGATCGCGGTGATGATGCCCTCGCCTACCCCGGCGCTGCGCCGGCCCTCGTCGACGACGAGGATGCGCGCGCATTCGGCCGCGTGGCGCGCAATGGCCGCCTCGTTGAGCGGCAACAGCCAGCGCAGGTCCACCACGCGCACCGACCAGCCGTGCTCGGCCTGGATCTCGCGCGCGGCGCGCAGGCTCATCGGCACGCCGTTGCCGAACGTCAGGATCAACAGATCCGACGCCGCATCGTCGTAGGTCCGGGGCTCGCCGAGCGCCAGCGCCTGGTCCGGCGGCGGATAGGCGGTGAGCCAGGCACCGTCGCCGGGGTACAGATCCTTGGTCATGTACAGCGCGATCGGCTCGAGCAGCGCACACACCCGGCCATCGACCTTGGCCAGCGCCATCAGCGTGCGCAACATCATCGCCGCGTCGTCGCCGCGCGAGGGGCAGCCGATCACCAGGCCGGGGATGTCGCGCAGCGCGGTGATCGAATTGTCGTTGTGGAAATGCCCGCCGAAGCCGCGCTGGTAGCCCAGCGACGCGATCCGCACCACCATCGGGTTGCGGTACTGGCCGTTGCTGAAGAACTGCAGGCTGGCCGCTTCGCCGCGGATCTGGTCGCAGGCGTTGTGGAAATACGCCAGGTACTGGATTTCCGGCATCGGCAGCAGGCCCATGTTCGCGTAGCCCTGGGCCATGCCGAGAATCATCGTCTCGTCGAGCAGCGTGTTGAACACGCGGCGGCCACCGAAGGCCTTCTGCAGGCCCTTGGTGACGGTGTAGACACCGCCCTTCTGCGCGACGTCCTCGCCGAACAGCAACGCCTCGGGATATTTCAGCAGCACGTCGTGCAGGGCCTGGTTGAGCTGGATCGCCAGATGCCGCGGCGGCTGTCGCTCCGGCAGGCGCGTGTCACCACCGAAGACGGCAGCGCGCGCATCCGCGTCCACGCAGCGCGTCGCCTCGGCCTCTACGGCCCCGGGCGAATACGGGGCCAGCGGTGCCACCACCTCGGCAAGCGAGCCGAGCCGCGGGCGTCGATCCGCGTCTTCGGCTGCAGCGAAACAACGCATCCGCGTCGCCTCGTACAGCGCCAGGATGTCGTCGGCCGACAGCAGACCCGATTCCAGTGCGATCGCGGCCGAGCGCAGCAGCGGATCGCTGGCCTCGACAGCGCACAGCTCGTCGAGCGCCCGCCACTCGATCTCGAAATCCGTACCCGCATGCCCCATCAACCGCGTCGTCCGAAGATGCAGGAACGTCGGGCGACGGCTGCGCCGGCAATGCGCGACCGCGCGTTGAACGTCGGCGAAACCCGCGGCGAGATCGAGCCCGTCGGCGGCGATGTAGTCCAGGCCCGCGCGCTGGGCGAAATTGCGCGCGATCCAGCCCTCGGGCGTCTTCACCGAGATGCCGATGCCGTTGTCCTCGCAGACGAACAACACCGGCGCCGGCAGGCCCTGGTAGGTGGCCCAGGCGGCGGCATTGAATGCGGTCTGCGCGGTCGCGTGGTTGCTCGATGCATCGCCGAACGAACACAGCACCACGCTGTCCTCGGGCACCGGCAGCGGCCGACCGATCCGCCGCGCATGCTCGATCGCCATCGCAGTACCCAGCGCCTTGGGCAGGTGCGAGGCGATCGTCGAGGTCTGCGGCAGCACCCACAGCGGCTTGCTGCCCCAGACCTTGTGCCGGCCGCCGCTGGCCGGATCGTCCGCGCTGGCGGCGAACGACAGCGCCGAATCCATGACCGGATCCATGCCCGGCAGCTTGCGGAAGCGTTCGGCCATGAAGCCGCCGCTGCGGTAGTGCAGGAACGCCGGATCGGTATGGCGCGTGGCACGCGCGACCATCGCGTTGCCCTCGTGGCCGCTGGAGCCGATCGTGTAGAAGACCTTGTTCTGCACACGCAGCACCCGTGCCATCAGATCGAGATGGCGGCTGATCAGCTGCGATTCGAACAGTTCGCGGAAACCGCGCGCATCGAGCGCGCTACCGTCGAGAATCCGCTCGTCGTCGGCGGGGGGCGAACGGCGCGGGCCGTCCCATTCGCGGACGAACTGCTGGAAATTCGCGTCGCAGATCTCGGCGCGGTTGAGGCCCTTCATGCGGGCCGGGATCGGGTCGGGAACGACTGCGAACATCGCGTCACCTTCAGTCAGTGGCCGCGAGCCTCGCGGCGTGTTCCGGCGCGGGCGCCGGCATGTCGATGAAACCCGGCGCCGCGCGCACGCGCGCGAGCCAGTCGCGCAGCGCGGGATACGGGGCCAGGTCGAAGCCGCCGTCGGGCGCGACGGCGGTGTACGCGAACAGTGCGATATCGGCGACGCCGTAGGCGCTGCCGGAAAACCATGCTGCGCCGCCGGCGAGGTGGCCGTCCATTACCGCCAGCGCGCGATGGCCGCGCGCCTGCAGCGCAGGCAGTTCCGTGCGACGTGGCGAATCGGGCTCGGTCCAGCCGCGGATGAAGCGCGCGACCGCGATCGCCGGCTCGTGGCTGTACTGCTCGAAGAACATCCAGCGCAGCGCCTGCGCGTGGTCCCAGGGATCGCTCGGCAACAGCGGCGTGCCGGCGGCGAGAAAGCACAGGATCGCGTTCGATTCGACCAGGATGCGGCCGTCGTCGAGCTCCAGCATCGGAACCTGGCCGATCGGATTCTTCGCCAGATAGTCCGGCGTGCGCGCAGCACCACGGCTGCTGTCGGTCTCGACCCACGTGTACGGGCGGCCCAGCTGCTCCATCAGCAGCCGGACCTTGTGGCAATTCCCGGAGGGCGAATAGCCGTAGAGGCGGGTCATCCGCGCCCCATCCTGCCCGCCCGCCACTGTGCACGTGTCTGCCCCCAGAGTTCGACCGCCACCCCGTCCGAGGGCGGTGGCAGGCGCACCGGCCCGCGCACGGTCGATCCCAGACGCTGCGCGACCTTTTGCGAAGCCACGTTCTCCGGCGCGATGCAGTGCACGATCTCGTCCCAGTCGAGCGTATCGAACGCCCAGTCGATCGCCGCCACGGCCGATTCGAGCGCGTACCCCTGCCCCCAGGCATCGGGATGGAAGACGTAGCCGATCTCGTTGCCGGGCCAGCCTTCGGGTCGCCAGGGACCGGCCTGGCCGACCCAGCGCCCACTCGCGGTCTCGATGACCGAAAACATCGCGAAGCCCTGCAGCAACCACGCACCCGGCATCTGCAGGAAGCGTCGCCAGGCACCGGCGCGCGGCAGATGGCCACCGATGTGGCGCGCGGCCACGGGATCGCCGATCACCTCGGCATAGCGCTCGAAATCCTCGACCTGGGGAACCCGCAGCGTGAGGCGCTCCGTATGCAGGATGGGCGTGGTCAACGCGGCGTCCTCGTGCCGGCTCGGCTCACACGCTGCCGGCCTTTTCGATGACCAGGATGCGCGCTTCGCCCAGGGGGTGGGCGACATGGGCGTCACCGGCGCCGGCGTGGAACAGATCGCCCACACCGAGGATCACGGCGTGTTCGACGCCGGCCTCCCGGTAGCGCATCTCGACACGACCATCGAGCACCGCGAACACCTCCTCACCATCGTTGACGTGCCAGCGGTAGGGCTGGTCGGTCCAGTGCAGGCGCACGCTCGCGCCTTCGATGGCGGCGATGTCGAGCGCACCCCAAGCCCGATCCGCAGTGAATTCGCTGGAACGCACGGTGCGCATGATCACGATCTCAGAAGGCGTTGATGCCGGTCAGTTCACGCCCGACCACGAGCTGATGCACGGTCTCGGTGCCCTCGTAGGTGATCACCGATTCGAGGTTGAGCGCGTGGCGGATCGGGCTGTGTTCGGTGGTGATGCCGGCGCCGCCGAGCAGGTCGCGCGCCTCACGCGCAATATCGATCGCCATGCGGCAGTTGTTCCACTTCGCGAGGCTCACCTGCGTGGGCTGCATGTTGCCCGCGTCCTTCAAACGACCGAGTTGCAGCGACAGCAGCTGCGCCGTCGTGATGCGGCGCGCCCAGTCGGCCATCTTGATCTGCGCACTCTGGGTCGCCGCGACCGGGCGCTCGAACAGGATGCGCTCCTTCGAATAGTTCAGCGCCTCGTCGAGACAGGCGATGGCCGCGCCGATCGGCCCCCAGGTGATCCCGTAGCGCGCTTGCGTCAGGCAGCCCAGCGGCCCCTTCAGGCCTTTGACGTTCGGCAGGCGGTTCGCCTCCGGCACGCGCACACCGTCGAAGTACAGCGCGCTGGTCACCGACGCGCGCAGGCTCATCTTGTGCTTGATCTCCTGCGCGGTGAAACCGGCGAAGTCCTTCTCGACCAGGAAGCCCTGGATGCCGTCGTCGGTCTGCGCCCAGACGATCGCGACGTGGGCCAGATTGCCGCTGGTGATCCACATCTTGGAGCCGTTGAGCACCCAGTCGTCGCCGTCGCGTTTCGCATGGGTCTTCATGTTCGCCGGATCCGAGCCGCCGTGCGCTTCGGTCAGGCCGAAGCAGCCGATGACCTCCCCCTTGGCCATGGCCGGCAGCCAGCGTCGGCGCTGTTCCTCGCTGCCGTAGGCGAAGATCGGATACATGCACAGCGAGGACTGCACGCTGGCGAAGCTGCGCAGCCCGGAGTCCCCGCGCTCAAGTTCCTGGCAGATCAGGCCGTAGCTGACCGAATTGAGGCCGGCGCAGCCGTAGTCCTCCGGCAACGTCGCACCGAGCAGGCCGAGGCCAGCCATCTCGGGGATCAGCTCGTTCGGGAATCGCGCCCGGTCGAAACAGTCGCCGATGATCGGCAGCACCCGCTCGTCGGTGAAGCGCGCCACCGCGTCCTGGACCGCACGCTCCTCATCGCTGAGCAGCGAACGCACGTCGTAGAGGTCGTAGGGATGCAGGGCCATGGCGCTTCGATCCGACGGGGTGCCGTCCATTCTAGCGACCGCCGCCCGGGTGGCGTGGAGCACTGCAACAAAAGACGGGCCGGCAAACGCCGGCCCGTCGAGGGAGTCACATGGCGCGGACGCGCGCTCAGCCGCGCTCGGGCGCGTCGTCGATCGCCGCGGTCATGATCCGGCCGTTGACCACAGGCAGGCGCTCGCCCGGGTCGTCCTGCATCCGGATGGTGCGCTCGCTGCCGTCGTAGCGGTAGGTCACGTCGTAGCCGATGGTCTTCTGCTCGTCGCCGAGCAGGATGCGGTTGCCGGGCTTGCTGTCGGTGCGCATCGACCCCGTCGTGCCGTCCGGATTGCGATAGGTGACGTTGTAGGCCACCACGCGCGAGGACTGCGACGAATCCTGGACGGTGCGGCACTGGCGGTCCACCCGCTCGACCACCCGCCCGCCGACATGGTTGCGGTCGATCCGGTTGCCGACGTAGCCGCCCGTCGCGGCGCCGGCGACGGTCGCGACCTTGCGACCGTTGCCACCACCGATCTGGTTGCCGACCAGGCCGCCGATCAAGGCACCAGCCACGGTGCCGCCGACGTTGCCGTCGCGCTCCGGCAGACGTTCCTGCACCACCACGTCCTCGCACACTTCACGCGGCGAGGTGCTGGTCATGGTCTCGCGCACCGGATCGGTGCCGAGCACGGTCGCGAAGACCTGACCGGATTCGGTCACGGGCCGTACCGCGAGGACATCCGCGTATTCCAGCGCGTCGGCCGGCGCATCGATCGGCTCGCCGGTCACGGCGTCGACGGTCAGCGCGGCCTCCGGCGAAGCGACATCCGCACGCGGCGCCGCATCGCGGCTGTTGTGGTAGGCGCCAACGGCCACGCCGCCGACGAGCAGCGAAGCCAGTGCGATCGCAAGAGTGTTGCCTTTCATATGATCTCCTTTCGGCCGCTGCGGCCAGTCGTGCTGTCGGAGCCGATTGCAGCACTCCCAAGCTGAATACAGGCCGGCAATTGCGCTGCCAGGCTGACGCGGCGTTAAACATTCCGACGCTGGGCGTCCATTCCGCCACCGCGTGCTAGCGTGCCGGCATTGCATCCGATCGAGGGTTTCCGATGCGCAGTGTCTTCTCTGCTCCGCTGATCGCCTGGCTCTCGCGACTGAGCTATCCGCGCCTGTTCGTCGTCATCGCGACGCTGTTCGGCATCAATCTGTTGATTCCGGATCCGATCATCCTGGTCGACGAGGTCCTGCTGGGTCTTGCGACGGTCATGCTGGCCAAGCGCAAGCGCGAGCCGAAACCAGCCAAGACCGCCAGTCGCGCGCCGATCGACGGTGACGCGCGGCGATCCTGATCCGTACATGGACGCGGCAGCTCCACCCTTGCGGCTGGTCGACAGCCATTGCCACCTCGATGTCGCGCAATTCGATCCGGATCGCGATGCCGTGCTGGCGCGCGCACGCGCCGGAGGGGTCGTCGCGCACGTGGTGCCGGCCACGCACCGTGGCGGCTGGTCGAAGCTGGGTGGCCTCTGTGAGGCGCAGCCCGACTTGCATCCGGCCTGGGGTCTGCACCCGATGTTTCTGGCCGACCATGCGCCCGACGATCTCGACCGACTGGACGACCGCATCCGCACGCAACGCCCGGTGGCGATCGGCGAATGCGGCCTGGACCTGTTCGTCGACGGCCTGGACCCCGATGTGCAGGCTGTCTACTTCGAGGGCCAGCTCCGGCTCGCGCGCGCCCACGACCTCCCGGTCATCGTCCATGCCCGCCGCGCCGTCGATCAGGTGATCGCCGCACTCCGGCGCTTCGACGGCATCCGCGGCGTGGTGCACAGTTTCAGTGGCAGCCCGCAGCAGGCGCGTCGGCTGTGGGACCTGGGCATCCATGTCGGCATCGGGGGACCGGTGACCTACGACCGCGCGCAACGCCTGCATCGCCTGGTCGCCGGACTTCCGGCCGATCAACTGCTGCTGGAAACCGATGCGCCGGACCAGCCCGGCAGCGCCCACCGCGGTGCGCGCAACGAGCCCGCCTACCTGGTCGGCATCTGCGAGGCGATTGCCGGCCTGCGCGCGGAAGACCCCGCTGCCCTCGCCGCGCAGACCACGCGCAACGCCGCCCGCCTGTTCGGCCTGCCACTGGGCTGAGGCCTGCGCGCCCGGCGCACTTCCGAACGAGCGCGTTCGACAGGTTCAGTCCGGTGTGCGCTCGGGCTTGAGCAGGATCTCGATCGCCTTGCCGACTGCGGCGAACGCGAATGCGCCGGTGATGTGGGTCGCGGCACCGAGGCCGCTGCCGCAATCCAGATTCAGGGCAGCATCCGGCCCGAGCTGCGGACGCAGGCCGCACACGGTGCCGTCGGCCTGCGGATAGCGCACGTTCTCGAGCGAATAGATCGCCGGCACGCCGAAGTACCGCTTCGCGCTCTTCGGGAAATTGAACTCGGCGCGCAGTTTCTTGCGGATCAGCGCGAGCATCGCGTCATGCTCGGTGCGCGACAGATCGCGCACCCGCACCAGCGTCGGATCGATCCGTCCACCTGCGGCGCCGACCGTGATCACCGGCCGCTTGCGGCGCCGGCACCAGGCGATCAGTTCGACCTTGCTGCGGAAACTGTCGCAGGCGTCCACAACGAGGTCGTAGCCTCGGTCGAGCATCTCGTCGAGGTTCGCGGGCGTGACGAACGCCTCGAGCGCATGCACCGTCATCGACGGGTTGATCGCGCGGCAGCGCTCGGCCATGGCCAGGGCCTTGCTGCGGCCGTACTGGCCTTCGACCGCCGGCAGTTGGCGGTTGGTGTTCGAGACGCAGATGTCGTCGGCGTCGATCAGGGTCAGCGTGCCCACCCCGGTGCGCGCCAGTGCCTCGGCCACCCAGGACCCCACGCCGCCGAGGCCGACGATCGCCACATGCCGATCGAGCAGGCGCGCGACCGTGCCCTGCCCGTACAGGCGTTCGATCCCGGAAAAGCGTGCGCGTGCGTCTTCGTCCATGCGCCAATTCTAGCGGGCACGCGGATCACGCATGCTAAGGTCGCGCGGCGTTCCATCCCCTGCAAGGCGCATGTCGACACCCGACCGGACACGACCGCAACCGCCCTCCGCCGCCGCTCGCTATGCGGTGGTGTTCGTCATCGGGATGGTGACCGGCCTGTTCGCACTCGTCGTCGTACTGCGTGCGATCGAGGGCCAGCGGACCTGGGAAGACCACTACCCGCGCGCGGTGATGCAGCTCTACCAGGCGCAGATGGCCCAGCTCTCGGCGCACCGTTCGGCCGGGCGCTGCGCGTCGAGCAGCAGCCTGGGTCAGCTGCAGACGATGCGGGCCCTGTCCAACGACCTGGAACGCGCATTTCCCGAACTGAGCGACCACCGCGGCTTCGTCGCCCATGCGACGCAGACGCGACAGACGCTCGACGCGGCGCTGTCGCAGCCGCCCGACACCTGCGATGCCCTGGAATCGACCCAAGGTGCCGTAGAGGCCACCTGTCGCGATTGCCATCGCGACTTCAGGGGTTGAGGCGGGCAACCCGCGGCCGTCGGTCTGAATCGCAACTGCATCATCCGGTCGCCGATGGGATTCTGCTGAACGAATTGCTGCGCCGTTCACACATGGCTGCATAGCGTGGCCGGTGTCGGGCAAGCGCCCGCGCGCCTGGCCCCAGGCTGAGACAGCACCGGAGGAATGCCCCATGAAACAAGGTCTGCTTGCAACCGCGGCCATCGCCGCATCACTCGCCCTCGCCGGCTGCGCCACCTCGCCCGGCTACGGCAACAGTGGCTATGGCAATAGTGGCTATGGCGGTGGCTACAACAACCGTCCGGCGAACTGCTATGACTGCGGCACCGTGACGCGCATCGAAGCCGTCGGCGGCAACACCAATCCCAACATTGCAGGCCCGCTGATCGGCGGCGTCGTCGGCGCGGTCGCTGCCAAGGAACTCGCACGTCGCAACACCGACAGTTCGGGTCGCCGCAACGTCGCGATCGGCGCGGGTGCCGTCGGCGGCGCGGTGGCCGGGAACGCCATCCAGAACCGGGTCGAAGGCAGCGGACAGTACAACGTCCATGTGCGCATGCAGGACGGCCGCACCACGGTCGTGTCGCAGAGTGATCTGGGCGGCATCCAGGAAGGCGCGTACGTGCGCGTGCAGAACGGGCGCGCCTACGTCTACTGAGTGACCCGCACCTGCTCAAAAAAAACCCGGCCGCGAGGCCGGGTTTTTCATGTCTGTGCGGACGGCCCTGAAATCAGAGCGGCGTCACCGCGTCGGCCTGCAGACCTTTCTGCCCCTGGACGACTTCGAACTCGACCTTCTGTCCTTCCTGGAGGCTCTTGAAGCCGGTGCCCTGGATGGCGCGGAAATGCACGAAGACGTCTTCGCCGCTTTCGCGACTGATGAAGCCAAACCCCTTGGCATCATTGAACCACTTCACCACACCTTGTTCGCGAGCTGCCATGTTGCTCTCTCTCCCTGGAACTGTTCGATGTTTCGATCGATGAAACGCCTGTCAGGCGGCTGGTTGCAAGGAGAACACGGGTGCGACGATGCAGCGGACCGGTGGGACGAGCCAACACGAATCTACTCACGCAGGGTCACGAATCACGGTGACCTTGACAAACACAGCGACTGCAAAGTACCCCGGCATTTATGAAAATGCAATCCAGTTACCGATCCTCGATCCAGCCCTTCCGGCGCCCGCAGACGGGCCCGTCCGCATGGAGATGACCGGGCTGTTCTACGTCCTCGCGGCGCTGCTGATGCTGGTGGGAATCGCCGGCGTGGTCTTGCCCGCGCTGCCAGGGCTGCCGCTACTGTTCGCCGGCATGCTGCTGGCGGTCTGGGCCGATGGCTTCGAGCGGGTCGGCACGCTGTCGCTGATCGCGCTGGGCGCGATGACGGCCGTGTCGTTCGTCGTCGATTTCTGGGCGACCGCAGTCGGAGCCCAGCGCGTGGGCGCGAGTCGTCTGGCCCTGGTCGGCGCGGTGGTCGGCACCTTCGTCGGCCTGTTCTTCGGCTTGCCCGGCTTGTTCGCCGGCCCCTTCGTGGGCGCCGTCGTCGGCGAACTGATCAGCCGACGCAACCTGCGCCCATCAGACCTCGGCCAAGCGACCCGCGTGGGGGTCGGCACCTGGGTCGGCATCGCGCTCGGCGTGGCACTCAAACTCGCGCTCGCGGTGCTGATGTTGGCGGTGTTTGCGCTGGCGTGGTGGTTCTGACGTGACAATGGCGCCATGTCGAACCCGCCCCGATCCCGCATGAGCGCACTGCCGAGGTCCGAATCCAGGTGCAGGCGCCCCGCGCTGTACATCGCCGCCGCACTGCTGCTCGCACTGTTCGCGCTCGGCGTGCCGCAGGCATCGGCCGCGGCCCCGGCACCTGTCGTCCAGACGCCGGCGGCTGCGGAGACCGCGCCGCCGGTCGAGGTGGACGTGGATGTGCGCGGACGATTCGACGCCGTCTACGACGAGATCCGCGAGCGCACCGTACGGATGATCGCGCATCTGCCTCTGCTGCTCGCGGCCATCGTGATCGTGCTGCTCGCCGCCCGGCTGGGCCGTCTGGTGTCGCAGCGCCTGCACTGGCTGCGTCTGCGCACGCGCAACCCCTACCTCGACGGGCTCATGCGCCGCGTCGTCCACGGCGTGATCCTGGTCGCGGGCGTCCTGGTCGCACTGGACCTGCTCAATGCCACGGCGCTGGTCGGCGCCCTGCTCGGCTCGGCCGGGGTCTTCGGGCTCGCATTGGGCTTCGCGTTCAAGGACATCGCCGAGAACTACATCGCCGGCATCCTGCTGAGCCTGCGCCGACCGTTCTCGCCGGGCGACACGGTCCGCATCGACAGTTACGAAGGCAAGGTGGCCGCGCTCAGTGCCCGCGACATGGTGCTGGTGACGATGGACGGCAATGAGCTGCGGCTGCCGAACGCGCTGGTGTTCAAGGCCGTGCTGCTGAATTTCAGCAGCAACCCGAGGCGCCGGTTCGAGTTCACCTTCAATGTCGACGCCAGCCAGTCGATCCGCAAGGCGCAGGACATCGCACTGGCGGAAATCGCCGGCATTGAAGGTGTGCTGGCCGATCCGGCGCCGTCGTGGAGCGTCGTCGAGTTCGGCAGCGCGGGGACCGTGTTGCGGTTTTTCGGCTGGATCGACCAGCGCCAGTCGGACCTGGGCAAGACGCGCAGCGAAGCCATCCGCCTGGTCAAGGGCGCGTTCTGGCGCGCCGGCATCGAAGGGCCGCGGACCACGAATCACGTGGTCTTGTCACGCGCTGTCGATGATGGCGCACCGCCCCGCGGCGCGGACCTGGAACCGGCCACCAGCATCGGCGTCGATACCTCGGTCAACCGGGATATCGACCGCCAGGTCGCCGATGTCCAGAACAGCGATCAGAATCTGCTCAACCCCAAGGAATCGACCCCATGACACTCTCCCGCGCCTGCCTGCCGCTCGCGCTCGCCGGCGCCTCCGCGGCCGCGTTCGCCCAGACGGCACCCTCGGCGCCAGCCAGCCTCGAGGCCTGCCTCGCGATCGAGAACGACGCCCAGCGTCTCGCCTGCTTCGATCTGGCGACCGGCCGCCAGGCGCGCCCACCCGAAATCGCCGACATCGAGGCCGCCGAGGCTCGCGCGCTGCGCGCGAACCCGGCCGTGCGTGCGGATGCGATGGCCGAAGTGCCGCGCGGAAGCAGCCTCTACTCCCACGATGGCCAGGGCCGGCTGAGCGACGCGATCGCCAATGCAGGCCAGGGCTCGCTGCTGGATACGCGCTGGGAGCTGGCCAAGGATTCGAAGCTCGGCATCTTCAACCTGCGCGCCTACAAGCCGGTCTACCTGCTGCCCGCGTTCTGGAGCTCGAACGTCAACCAGGCGCCGACGTCGCCGAACCCCGACAACACCGTTCTCACGCCGCAGGGCCTCGACAGCCTGGAAGCCAAGTTCCAGCTGAGCTTCAAGACCAAGGCGGTCGAGAATCTGTTCGGCACCAATGGCGACATCTGGATGGGCTACACCCAGAGCTCGCGCTGGCAGGTCTACAACACCGACGAGTCGCGTCCGTTCCGCGAGACCAACTACGAACCCGAAGTGCTGATGGTGTTCCGCAACGCCTATGGTCTTCCCGGCGGCTGGCACGGCCGGATGGCCGCGATCGGCATCAACCACCAGTCGAACGGACGCGGTGATCCGCTGTCGCGCAGCTGGAACCGGGTGATGTTCAATTTCGGCTTCGACCGCGAGGACTGGGCGCTGATGGTGCGCCCGTGGGTCCGGCTGTCGGATGGCAACGATGACGACAACCCGGACATCGAGGACTACATGGGCCGTGGCGACGCGACGCTCACCCATGTCCGCGGTGATCACGAGTTCTCGCTGATGGCCCGGCACACGCTGCGCGGTGGCGACCGGTCGCGCGGGGCGCTGCAGTTCGACTGGGGCTTCCCGATCCATCGCAACTTCCGCGGCCATGTGCAGGTGTTCAACGGCTACGGCGAGAGCCTGATCGACTACAACCACAAGGCCACCTACGTGGGCCTGGGAATCTCTCTGCTCGAGTGGTTCTGAGCCGCACCCGGCATTGACCGGGGCGACAGCGCCGCCGTTCCCCCGCCGGGAACGACGGCGCGATTTGGCCGTATGCTTCCGCGGCCCCTGGACCGGAACGCTGTATGGACACTGCCACCGCTCGCCCTCGCCGTTCCTTTTTCGCCTACGCCTCGGCCCTGTTGGGGCTGCTCAGCGTATTCGGCGTGGTCTGCTTCCATTTCCCGGAACTGCTGACCAGCCGCGAGTTCCGGGCGGTCTACAACGAAGGCTTCGCCCGCCACCTGCTGCTGGTGGGACTGGTCGCGGCCTTCATCCTCGGTACGCTGGCGATCCTGCGTGATCGCAACAAGCGCATCGCGGCGGTCGGGGTCGGCAGCGCGACGCTCGCGGTACTGCTCGGTGGCACCAACGTGCAATTCGACGGCATCGGCGCGACACCCTACTCGCTCGGTCTCGACTGGTTCGTGATCTCGCTGTTCTTTTCGGCATTGGTGTTCGTGCCGCTGGAGCGCTACCTCGGCAAGCGCCGCATGTCGCCGCTGCGCCGCGGCTGGCGAACGGATATGACCTACTTCTTCATGAGCCACGTGCTGGTGCAGTTCATCCTGATCCTGGTGACCGCCTCCACCTCGACGATCGCCGGTTTGGCGGCGTTTCCCGCGCTCAAGGATGCGATCCAGTCGCTGCCGGTCTGGGCCCAGTTCCTGATCGCGGTGTTCGTCGCCGACATGGCGCAGGCCCTGCTGCATCGCGCGTATCACAACGTGCCGTGGCTCTGGCGCTTCCACGCCGTGCACCATTCCAGTCGCGAAATGGACTGGCTGGCCGGCTCACGCATCCACTTCGTCGAGATCGTGCTCACGCGCAGCATCGTACTGCTGCCACTGCTCGTGCTCGGTTTTTCGACGGCGGCGGTCAATGCCTATGTGATCCTCGTGGGCCTGCAGGCGGTGGTCGCCCACGCCAACATCGGCGTGCGCTTCGGCTGGCTCGAATACCTGCTCGTGCTGCCGCGCTACCACCACTGGCACCACGCGCGGCAGCAGGACTACATCGACGTCAACTACGCGATCCACCTGCCGCTGGTCGACATGCTGATGGGCACGTTCAAGCTGCCGCGCGACCAGGCGCAGTGGCCCGAGGAATACGGCGTCATGAAACTGGAGACCGTGCCGCAGGGCATTCTCAAACAGCACCTGATGCCGTTCCGCGGCAGGAAGACCTTCGACGACTACGTCGATTGATGGCCCGACCCGCGATGGCAGGTCACGCAGACTGGACCGCGGGCCGAGCTTCGCTCAGGTCCAGTCGCTGATGCCTTCGCGCCGATAGGTCTCGTGGAACGACGGCAGGGTCTTCATCAAGCCTGCCAGGGTTGCCAGTTCGGGCCAGCTGTCCGCCGGCCGGGGCATGCTGCGCGACCAGCGCATCAGCATCGTCAGCAGGAAATCGGCCGCCGAGCGCTGCGCGCCCAGCAGGTAGGGCCCGCCGGTGCGCAGATGATCCGCCACCTGCTGCCAGGCCTGTTCGATCTTGACGCGCGCCTGGCGCTGCGCGGCGTCCGCATATGCCTCGCCGGCAGGTTCTCCGGGATAGAACCAGTCGCGATAGGCCGGCTGCAGGGTATTGGCGCAGAAGAACATCCAACGGTAGTACTGCGCACGCGCGGGGCTTCCCACCGGCGGGGCCAAGCCGGCGTCGGGATGGCGATCGGCGAGCTGCAGAACGATCGCGGCGGCTTCGGTGATGACCTCGCCATCGACGACCAGCGTCGGCACGCGGCCGGCCGGATTGAGCGCCAGATAATCAGCCGACGTCTGCTCGCGCCTGTCGAAATCCAGCATCTGCAATGCATGGGGCACATCGAGTTCGATCAGCAGCCAGTGGACCACCAGCGATGCGGTGCTCGGAGCACCGTAGAGCACGACGGACATGACGATCTCCGATCTGGAACTTGAAGGCGCCGCCGGCCTCGCGGCTGGCAGCGCGCCTGGATCAGGCGATCTCGACCACTGGAATCCCGCCGATGCGCGCCTTCCACTCGCGCGGCCCGGTCTCGTGCACTGATGTGCCGGCCGAATCGACGGCGACGGTCACCGGCATGTCCTGCACTTCGAATTCGTAGATCGCTTCCATGCCGAGGTCCTCGAACGCGAGCACCTTCGCCGCCTTGATCGCCTTCGACACCAGATACGCCGAGCCGCCGACCGCCATCAGATACACCGACCGGTGCTTCTTGATCGCCTCGATCGCGGTCGGGCCACGCTCGGCCTTGCCGACCATGCCCAGCAGGCCGGTCTGTTCGAGGATCTGGTCGGTGAACTTGTCCATGCGCGTCGCGGTGGTCGGGCCGGCGGGGCCGACCACTTCGTCGCGCACCGGATCGACCGGCCCGACGTAATAGATGAAGCGGCCCTTGAGATCGACCGGCAGCGTCTCGCCGCGGTTGAGCATCTCGACCATGCGCTTGTGCGCAGCGTCGCGACCGGTCAACAGCTTGCCGCTCAGCAGCAGCACCTCACCCGGCTTGAAGGTCGTGACCTCTTCGGGGGTGATCGTGTCGAGATCGACGCGGCGCGCGCCGGTCGGGTTGTAGGTCAGCTCCGGCCAGTCGGCGAGCGACGGCGGATCGAGCATCACCGGGCCGCTGCCATCGAGCGTGAAATGCGCGTGGCGCGTGGCCGCGCAGTTCGGGATCAGCGCGACCGGCAGATTGGCCGCGTGGGTCGGGAAATCCTTGACCTTGATGTCGAGCACCGTGGTCAGGCCGCCCAGGCCCTGCGCGCCGATGCCGAGCGCGTTGACCTTGTCGTAGAGCTCCAGCCGCAGTTCCTCGGCGCGGTTCGACGCGCCGCGGGCCTGCAGCTCGACGATGTCGATCGGCTCCATCAGCGCTTCCTTGGCCAGCAGCATCGCCTTCTCGGCGGTGCCGCCGATGCCGATGCCGAGCATGCCCGGCGGGCACCAGCCCGCGCCCATCGTCGGCACGGTCTTGAGCACCCAGTCGACGATCGAATCCGACGGGTTGAGCATCGCGAACTTCGACTTCGCCTCCGAGCCGCCGCCCTTGGCCGCGACGATCACATCGACCGTATTGCCCGGCACGATCTTGACGTTGACCACGCCGGGCGTGTTGTCCTTGGTGTTGATGCGCTTGCCGGCCGGATCGGCCAGCACCGAGGCGCGCAGCTTGTTGTCCGGGTGGTTGTACGCGCGGCGCACGCCTTCGTGGACCATGTCTTCCACGCCCATCGTCGCGTCGTCCCAGCGCACCGACATGCCGACTTCGAGGAAGACGGTGACGATGCCGGTGTCCTGGCAGATCGGCCGGTGGCCTTCGGCACACATGCGCGAATTGATCAGGATCTGCGCGATCGCGTCCTTCGCGGCCGGCGAGGCCTCGCGCTCGTAGGCGGCGGCAAGGTTCTTGATGTAGTCGACCGGGTGGTAGTAGCTGATGTACTGCAGCGCGTCGGCGATGGACTGGATGAAATCGTCCTGGCGGATCGACACGGGGGGCGCGGACACCTGGGATACGGAATGGCTGGCGGTCACGGCGGGCTCGACGGCTGGCGGAAAACCCGCACATTCTAGGCCATCCGGGCGGGCGCCCGGTCCGGGGACGACGTGCCGGACCGTTGCGCCGGAGCGCACAATGCGCCGATGGAAACCCTTGTTCTGGTGCTCGATCTCATCGGCACCTTCGTCTTCGCCCTCAGCGGCGCGATGCTCGGCGTGCGCCGCCGTCTGGATCTGTTCGGCGTGCTGGTGCTGGCGTTCGCAGCGGCCACGGCCGGGGGCATGACCCGCGACGTGCTGATCGGCGCGACCCCGGTCGCCGCGCTCAGCGACTGGCGTTACCCGGCGATCACGCTGGCGGCCGGCGTGATCAGCTTCGCCTGGGCGCCGCTGATCGAGCGGCTGCAGCAGCCGGTCCGGATGTTCGATGCGATGGGGTTGGCGCTGTTCGCCGTCGCAGGCACGCAGAAGGCGCTGGATTTCGGCGTGCCGCCGCCGATGGCGGCCGGCCTGGGCATGCTCACCGGCATCGGCGGCGGCATCGCCCGCGACGTGTTGCTCGCGCAGGTGCCGCTGGTCCTGCGCGCCGAACTCTATGCGGTCGCGGCGCTGGCCGGCGCGGCCGTGGTCGCCACGGGCCACTGGCTGCAATGGCCGCCGATGCCCTGCGCGATCGCAGGCGCCCTGCTGTGCTTCGGCCTGCGGATGATGGCCCTGCGCTTCGGCTGGCATCTGCCGGTGGCGCTGCAGTCCGGCGGTGATGGCGAACCGCCCGATGCCATGCGCTGACGGTCGCAGTCGTCTGCCACGCGCCCGCATACGATAGCGCCCATGTCGACACCTGCCCCCACGCGCGCCGCCGCCAACGCGCAGCGCCCGAGCCTGCGCGAACGCTTCGACGCGATGCGCAACCTGCGCCCGTTCCTGAAGCTGATCTGGCAGACCAGCCCCGGCCTGACGCTGACCAGCCTGGGCCTGCGGTTGATCCGCGCGTTCCTGCCGGTGGTGATGCTCTACATCGGCAAGCTGATCATCGACGAGGCGATCCGGCTGGTCGGCGCGGGCGTCGCCTTCGACGATCTCGCCACCGCCTGGAAGGGCGGCGCGCTGGATCATCTGGCCTGGCTGCTGGCGCTGGAATTCGGCCTGGCGATCGGCTCCGATCTGCTCGGCCGGATGGTCAGCTACGCCGACAATCTACTGTCGGAACTGTTCACCAACGCGACCAGCGTGCGGCTGATGGAACACGCGGCGACGCTCGATCTCGAGGATTTCGAAGATCCCGAGCTGCAGGACAAGCTCGACCGTGCGCGCCGCCAGACGATGGGCCGCATGAACCTGATGGGCCAGCTGTTCGGCCAGGTGCAGGACGCGATCACGGTGGTGAGTTTCGCGATCGGCCTGATGGTCTACGCGCCGTGGCTGATCCTGCTGCTGGCGATTGCGCTGATCCCGGCCTTCATCGGCGAATCGCACTTCAACGCGCTCGGCTACACGCTCAACTTCCAGTGGACGCCCGAGCGCCGCCAGCTCGAATACGTGCGCCAGACCGGCGCGAGTCTGGATACCGCGAAAGAGGTCAAGATCTTCGGCCTGCACCGGTTCCTGATCGACCGCTACCGCACGCTTGCCGACGGCTTCTTCCTGGCCAACCGCTCGCTGGCGCGACGGCGCGCGATCTGGGGCACGCTGCTGGCCGCGCTGGGCACGCTGGGCTACTACGTCGCCTACGCCTACATCGCCTGGCGCACGGTGCGCGGCGATTTCACGATCGGCGATCTGACCTTCCTCGCCGGCAGCTTCCGCCGCCTGCGCCAGCTCTTGGAAAGCCTGCTGGTCGGGTTCTCGCAGGTCGCCGGCCAGGCGCTGTATCTCGACGATCTGTTCTCGTTCTTCGCGATCGAACCCGAGATCACGTCACCCGCCGATCCGGTGCCGTTCCCGCAGCCGATCCGCGACGGCTTCACGTTCGAGAACGTGGGCTTCCGTTATCCGGGTGCCGAGCGCTGGGCGGTGCGCCATCTCGATTTCACCCTGAGGGCCGGCGAAGTGCTGGCTCTGGTCGGCGAGAACGGCGCCGGCAAGACCACGCTGGTGAAGCTGCTGGCGCGGCTCTACGATCCCGACGAGGGCCGCATCCTGCTCGACGGCCGCGACCTGCGCGAGTACGACCTCGACGCGCTGCGCGCGAACACCGGCGTGATCTTCCAGGACTTCGTGCGCTACCACCTGACCGCCGGCGAGAACATCGGCGTCGGCCGCATCGAGGCGATGGGTGACACCGCGCGGATCGAGGACGCTGCACGCCGCTCGATGGCCGACGACCTCATCGCCGGCCTGCCCGGCGGCTATGCGCAGCTGATCGGCCGGCGTTTCAAGAGCGGCGTCGACCTGTCGGGCGGGCAATGGCAGAAAATCGCGATCGCCCGCGCGTACATGCGCGAGGCGCAGGTGATGATCCTCGACGAGCCGACCGCGGCGCTGGATGCGCGCAGCGAATACGAGGTGTTCCGGCGCTTCAAGGAACTGTCGGAACGGCGCACCGCGGTGCTGATTTCGCACCGCTTCTCCAGCGTGCGCATGGCCGACCGCATCCTCGTGCTCGAGCAGGGCCGCATCGAGGCCAGCGGCACCCACGCCGAACTGATGGCGCAGCGCGGGCGGTATGCGGAACTGTTCGAACTGCAGGCGGCGGGGTATCGGGATCCCTGAGTCCAGGGGGTGTGGCGTACTGGCTGCACCGACACGCTGCCGGCTTTGGTTTTAGCTCCAGCTCTTGCTCTGGCATCCGCCTCTCGGCTTTTGGCTTTGGCTTTGGCTTTGGCTTCGGCTCTGGCTCTGGCTCTGGCTTCGGCTTCGGCTTCGGCTTCGGCTTCGGCTTCGGCTTCGGCTTCGGCTTCGGCTTTCAGCCCTTGATCTTTCGAGCCGTTAAGCGAGCCGAGCACCGGAGTCTGACGCGGCCGAAGAGCAGCCCATGTCTGAGCGAAGCGAGTTTGGGCTGCGTGCCGCGTCAGGCGAGGAGCGGAGGGAACCGGCGCGGCGCAGCCGCGTCGGCTCGCGCCCGGCGAAGGGACTTTTTGGTTCCTTTTTGGTCCTTCAAAAAGGAACTCGCACGCGGCAGCGGGCGAAAGCCGTGCATTTGCTTTGCTTTGCTTCGTTCACCCGCTGGCGCCCGATTCCAATAATTCGCGAAGAACAGAGCTTCCGCGCTGTTCGCGCGGCTTACTTTTGTCTTGTCAAAAGTAAGCAAAACCGCCATCCCCGGACGCGATCCGCCGCGATACAGCCGCGGCGGGCCCCTGCGCTTCTCGGGCGACCGGGCACGCAGCCCAAACTCGCTGCGCTCAAACATGGGCTGCTCTTCGGCCCCGCCGCCCTGCGATGCTCGGCTCGCTTTACGGCTCGAACATCACAAGCCGAGGCCAAAGCAAAAGCCAAAGCAAAGCCGGAGCCGGAGCAAAAACAACACAGCCGCGTGCGCAGCTCAGCTCACGAACTGCACGACAACATCGAACACCCCGCCTTCGTCCGCGCCCAGTCCGGCCGGCGCTCCGCGAACCGCGCGTTCCCGGGTTGATCGACATACGGACGCCGCAAGACTTCCAGCAATTCACCGATCGGCGCGGTGTCGCCCTGCGTCGCCGCGTCGATGACCTGCTGGGCCAGATAGTTGCGCGGCACGTAGCGCGGATTGGCGGCGCGCATGCGCTTCCGGCGCAGATCGGCCGGTTCGCCACCAGCATCGAGCCGGGCGACATAGGCCTGCAGCCAGGCATCGAATTCGGCGCCGAGCGCCTCGCGCCTGGCCGGGTCGTAGAACGCGTCGGCGACGACATCCAGCGACGGCGCCCGGGTGTCGAGGTCGGCAAGCCCGCGGAAGAACAGCGTCATGTCGACTTCGCCGGCCTGCAGCACACCATGCAGGCGCTGCATCAGCTCGACGTCCGCATCGCCCGCCTCCACCAGACCGAGCTTGGCGGCGATGTTGCGGCGGTCGAGCGCAGCATAGGCTGCCGCGTAGGCATCGAGGCCGGCCTGCAGCGGCGCGACATCGCCGAACAGCGGCGACAGCGCCTGGGCGAGCCGGCCGAGGTTCCAGTGCGCGATGCGCGGCTGCCAGCCGAAGCGGTAGCGGCGGCCCTGCGCGTCGGTGGTGTTGGGCGTCCAGTCCGGGTCGTAATCGTCGACCCAGCCATAGGGGCCGTAGTCGATGGTCAGGCCGAGGATCGACATGTTGTCGGTGTTCATGACGCCGTGCACGAAGCCGACGCGCATCCAGCCGGCGACCATCGTCGCCGTGCGCGTGCAGACCTCGGCGAACCAGTCGGCGTACAGCGACTCGCCCGCGCCGCGCAGGTGCGGGAAATCGCGCGCGATCGTGAAGTCGACGAGCTGCCGCAGCAGCGCGACATCACCGCGCGCGTACGGCAGCTCGAAATGCCCGAAGCGGATGAACGACGGCGCGACCCGGCAGACGATCGCGCCGGGCTCGGGCGCGGCATGTCCGTCGTAGAACATGTCGCGCACCACGGCGTCACCAGTGCCGACCAGCGACAGCGCCCGCGTGGTCGGTACACCGAGGTGATGCATCGCTTCGCTGCACAGGAATTCGCGGATCGACGAGCGCAACACCGCGCGGCCGTCGGCGGTGCGCGAGTACGGCGTGGGGCCGGCGCCCTTGAGCTGGAGTTCCCAGCGCTCGCCGGCCGCGTTCGTGCCCTCGCCCAGCGTGATCGCGCGGCCGTCGCCGAGCTGCCCCGCCCAGTGGCCGAACTGGTGACCGCCATAGTTCGACGCATACGGCGCCAGACCGGGCATCAAGGCATTGCCGCCGAACACGTCGGCGAACGCAGGCGATGCGATCGTCGCTTCGTCGAAGCCCAGGGCCTCGGCCATCTCCGCCGAATGCGCGAGCAGCCGCGGCGCGGCGACCGGCGTCGGCAGCACCGGCGACCACACGGCGCCTTCGACCTGGCGACGCCGCGCACCGGCGTCCGGATCGCCGGGCAATGCCTGCACGAGGCGGTTGTCGAAGCGCAGCCCGTGGTCGAGCGCGACCTCGGGCAAGCCCGTTGCCGAAGCGCCGCTCATCCGACCAGTGCGTAGGGGCCGCCCGTCGCCAGCGCGCGCTGGTAGGCCGGCCGCGCGTGGATGCGCTCGACGAACGCCCGGATGTTGGGCCCGGCCTGGTCGCCGGCGCGGGCGACGGCAGCTTCCAGCGGAAAGCTCATCTGGATGTCGGCCGCCGTGAACCGGCTGCCGGCGAACCAGGCGCGCGCGCCCAGCTCGCTCTCGACGTAGGCCAGATGCGTGACCAACTGCGGGCCGACGAAGGCCTGCATCGCCTTGTCGGCGATACCGCGGGCCACGGGCCGCACGAAGAACGGCATCGGCGCGCTGCGGATCCGCGAGAACACCAGCGACAGCAGCAGCGGCGGCATCGCCGAGCCTTCGGCGTAGTGCAGCCATTGCCGGTACAGATGGCGTTCGTCGTCGTCACCTGGCGCGGGCGACAGGGCGTGATCGGGGTCGAACCGCTCGACCAGGGCCTCGATGATCGCGCCCGACTCCACCAGCATGCGGCCGTCGAGCTCGACCACCGGCGATTTGCCCAGCGGATGCAGCGCCTTGAGCGCCGGCGGCGCGAGCATGGTCTTGGGGTCGCGCGCGTAGCGCACCACCTCGTAGGGCTGGCCCAGCTCTTCCAGCAACCACAGCACGCGCTGCGAGCGCGAGTTGTTCAGATGGTGCACGCGGATCATCGTGGTCTCCGGTTGGCCCGTCCGGGCAGACGGTCATGATGGACCATGCGCGGCCGAGACCATGCCTCCTGCGCGGACACCAGGCCGACGTGAACAGAAGCCAAGGGCGCATTCAGGCATCGGCGCCGCACACGGGGCGGCCACGCGGCGGGCCCGTTACACTATGCGGTTCCCCGACCGGCCCTGCGCCGGCGCTACGAGAGCCTGCACCATGAGCGCCGAGACGCCCATCACGCCCCCAGACACCCTGAAGTTCACCGATCTTGCGCTGCCCGAGACCCTGCTGCGCGCGCTGACCGACGTGGGCTACGAGTCCCCGTCCCCGATCCAGGCCGCGACGATTCCGCCGTTGCTGGCCGGCCGCGACGTGCTGGGCCAGGCCCAGACCGGCACCGGCAAGACCGCTGCGTTCGCGCTGCCCGTACTCGCACGCATCGACCCCACCGCGCGCAAGCCGCAGGCGCTGGTGCTGGCACCGACCCGCGAGCTCGCGATCCAGGTGGCCGAAGCGTTCCAGAAGTACGCCTCGCACATGCCGGGCTTCCACGTGCTGCCGATCTACGGCGGCCAGGGCTACGCCCAGCAGCTGAGCGCGCTCAAGCGCGGCGTGCAGGTGATCGTGGGCACGCCCGGCCGCGTGATCGACCATCTTGAGCGTGGCTCGCTGGATCTTTCGGAGCTGCGCGCCCTGGTGCTCGACGAAGCCGACGAGATGCTGCGCATGGGCTTCATCGACGACGTCGAGGCGGTGCTGAAGAAAACCCCCGAGTCGCGCCAGGTCGCGCTGTTCTCGGCGACGATGCCGCAGCAGATCCGCCGCATCGCGCAGACCTACCTCAAGGAACCGGTCGAGATCGCGATCAAGTCGACGACGACGACCGCGGCCAACATCCGCCAGCGCTACTGGATGGTGAGCGGCGTCAACAAGCTCGACGCATTGACCCGCATCCTCGAGGCCGAGCCGTTCGACGCGATGATCATCTTCGCGCGCACCAAGCTGGCGACCGAGGAACTGGCGCAGAAGCTCTCGGCGCGTGGCCTGTCGGCGGCCGCGATCAACGGCGATCTCGACCAGAAGCAGCGCGAACGTGCGATCCAGAACCTCAAGGACGGTCGTCTCGACGTGCTGGTGGCGACCGACGTGGCCGCACGCGGCCTGGACGTGGACCGCATCAGCCACGTGCTGAACTACGACATCCCCTACGACACCGAAAGCTACGTGCACCGCATCGGCCGCACCGGCCGGGCCGGCCGCAGTGGCGAGGCGATCCTGTTCGTCGCCCCGCGCGAGCGCGGCATGCTGGGCGCGATCGAGCGCGCGACGCGGCAGAAGATCGAGCAGATGCAGCTGCCCAGCGTCGAGACGGTCAACGAGGCGCGCGTCACCAAGTTCCTCGAGAAGATCACGACCGCGCTGGAAAGCAGCGACCTGAGCATCTTCCGCGACCTGATCGAACGCTACGAGCGCGAACACAACGTGCCGGCGGCCGAGATCGCCGCCGCGCTGGCCAAGGTGGTCCAGGGCACCACGCCGCTGCTGCTGGAGCCGCCGCGCAAGCCGGAAAAGCCGGCGTTCGAACGCGAGTTCGTCGAGCGTCCGGGCGGCCGCGAGGCCTCGCGGTCTGCGCGCGAACCGCGTGAGCCCCGCGAGCCGCGTGCGCCGCGGCCGGACACCGGTCCGCGCGCGACGGACGTCGGCATGGAGACGTTCCGCATCGAGGTCGGCTACGTGCACGGCGTGCAGCCGGGCAACATCGTCGGCGCGATCGCCAACGAAGCGGATCTGGAAAGCAAGTTCATCGGCCGCATCGACATCCGCGACGACTACAGCCTGGTCGATCTGCCGGAAGGCATGCCGCGCGAGCTGCTCGAGCACCTGAAGAAGGTGCGTGTCGGCGGCCAGCCGATCCGCATCCGCCGCGCCGAAGACGCCGACATGACCGCAGCGCCCCCGCGCGGCAAGCGCCCCTTCGGCGCCAAGCCACCGGGCAACCGGCCGGGCGGCTTCAAGCCGGGCGGTCCGCGCAAGGGGCCGCCGCGTCGCGATCCGCGCTGAGGTCGCGGGCCGCGAGGCTCGAGGGCGTCACCGCGTGCGCCCTCTGCGTGTCGCCCCGGCGGGAGCGCCGGGGCGCGTCTTGATGTCCGGGGGTGTCGTCGAGGGTCGAGATGGATGTCCCGGCCTTCGCCCCTCGGGACGCACCTTCAAGCGTGAGCAGACATCCGCACCTTGGGAGCCGGGATGACGAGCGGCGTGTCGCACGCAACGCGATGCACGACTGACGGTCTGTTTAGAATCGCGCCATGCCCCGCATTCTCGTCTTCCAGCATGTCGCCGCCGAACCGCTGGGCACGCTCGATCCGCTGATCCGCCGGCGCGGCCACCGCATCCGCTTCGTCAACTTCGAGCGCGAGCCGGATGCGCAACCGAACGTGGACCGCTACCGCGGCCTGGTCGTGCTCGGCGGGCCGATGAATGTCGAGGAGCGGCATGCACGTCCGCATCTGCTGACCGAACTGCGCGCGATCGAGCGCATGCTCGAACTCGGTCGTCCCGTACTGGGCATCTGTCTCGGCGCCCAGCTGCTCGCGCACGTGCTCGGCGCGCCGGTGCGACGCATCGAACGTCCCGAGATCGGCTGGTATTCGCTGCACGCCACCGACGCCGGGCGGCGCGATCCTGTCCTCGCCCCGCTCGGCGTCGCGTCGCCGGTGTTCCAGTGGCACGGCCGCCATTTCGAAGTGCCGTCGAGCGCCGTGCACCTCGCACGGACCGACAGCTGCGAACAGCAGGCATTCCGCTACGGCGACAACGCCTACGGCTTCCAGTTCCACCTGGAGATGGATCAGCCGCTGATCGAGCGCTGGTTGGCGACACCGGCCTATCGCGCCGAACTGGCCGCCTCCGGCCTGCCTCATGACGATGCAGCGATCCGCGCGGCGACGCAGCAGCACGTCGCGCCGATGCAACACCAGGCCGACGCGGTGTTCAACCGGTTCCTCGATCTCGTCGGCCGCCCCGACAGGCGCTACGTGCTGCCATCGCGCGAGTTCGGTTGATCGGGAGGCGGACGCACGCACGCCGCGCGCGAGCGCGCGCCTACAGGACGCAGTCGACGCGCATCCCGTGTATTCAGACCGAGCGGCGCGGCGCCACCGAACGCATCGCATCGCATCGCATCGCATCGTTTTCCAGCGTCGCCCGCTTACCCTGTAGGAGCGCGCTTGCGCGCGATGTGCCTCACCGCTTCCCAATCCGTCGCGCGCAAGCGCACGGCGCCGCATCCGGCGTCATCGCCATGCGGAAGGACCTTCGCAGCGCGCAGCCTGCACCGGACCGTTTTTTTGGAATTCCCCGCATTTCCGTGCGCGCTTGCGCGCTTGGCTGCAGCCTCGCCGGCGACTCGTCGCGCGCGAGCGCGCTCCTGCATCGAGCCGTCGATCGCCATCCGTTCCGGACTCACACTGCACGGTGCCTCGCACCGCGCTGCATTTCGGGTTCTTCGCGAACCCGCGTCGGCGCGCGCTTGCGCGCGGTGGGCTTACCTCCGCACCGCCGCTCGTGGATGCGTGTTTATCTCCACAGGCATCGAATCCCGGCGGACTCAGGGAAGCCTGAGCTCCGGCAACGCGACCTCCGGCAGGCGGACGTCCGGCCCCAGCACGTAGATCACCTCGCCCAGCGTCGGCCAGCCGAACACCGGCGCCAGCCACCAGTAGGCGGCGATGACGATCAGCACCGTCACGATCAGCCGCAGCACGACGCCCGCGACCTTGAACGCGAGCCAGATGCCGAGGATCACCAGGATGAAGCCGATCCAGCTCATGCCGCCACGCCGTCCTGCAGCGGGCGCAGCGCGGGATCGAGCGCGACGCGGTCGTCGAACACGAAGCAGCGGCCGTCGTAGCCATCGCCGCCGACGCGCTCGAAGTAGCCGAGGATGCCGCCGTCGAGCTGCAGCACGTTGTCCATGCCGTCGGCGCGCATCCACAACGCGGCCTTCTCGCAGCGGATGCCGCCGGTGCAGAAGCTGACCACGGTCGCGTCGCGCAGGGCGTCGCGGTGGGGCGCCAGCGCATCGGGCAGTTCGGTGAAATTGTCGATCGGCAGCGTCAACGCGCCTGCGAACGTGCCGTAACCGACCTCTTCGCGATTGCGGGTGTCGAGCAGTACCAGCCGCCGGCCGGCATCGTCATGGCCTTGGGCGATCCAGCGGGCCAGGGTGTCCGGCGCCACGTCGGGCGCGCGTGCCGGCGCCGCGAGCGGCATCGCCTCGGGCTTGCGGAAGCTGATGATCTCCGGCTTGACCTTGACCTTGAGCCTCGCGAACGGCAACGCGTCGCTGCGGCTGCGCTTGACCTGCAGCGCAGCGAAGCGCACGTCCCCGCGCAGCGCATCGAGCACGGCGTCGACGGCGTCGACCGCGCCGGCCAGGAACAGGTTGATGCCCTCGGGCGCGACCAGCACCGTACCGCGCAGATCGCCCGCCTCCGCCAATGCGCGCAGCCACGCGGCGACCGTGTCCGGATCCTCGATGGCGACGAAATGATAGGCGGCGAGGTTGTCGATCATGCCGGCAATTGTAGGCCGTGACGGGACGCCGGGCCGTCTCCGAACACGGCCCCAGCGTGCTCCGCGTCAGGTATGTGCCGGGGTCACACGCGCGGATGCGGGAGGCGCCTGCCGCCGGTCTCCCGCCGGGACGGCGCCATGGGAGCAGGCGGCGCTGTCGTTCCAGCCAGCCGGTCGACCAAAGGCCCGCTGTCCGAGGCCGAGGGTGGCAGGGGCCGGGCAGGCGCCCTGCCCCACGCGATGCGCACCACGCGTGCCACCCGACGCGACGCGCGGACACCATCCGCTCGTTCAACGGTACGGACGAAGCACGTCGCCACGATGGCCGGCCGACACCTGTCGGCCGACCCGGAAGACGCGCGGAGCGCCGTCACCGCCCGTTGCGCGCGGGTGCGCTTCAGCGCTCGTAGTTCTCGCGCACGAACCGGTCGAACAGACGCACGCCGAACGCCGACGCGCCCGCCGGCGTCGTCGACAGTTCATTACCGTCGCGCCACGCCATGCCGGCGATGTCGAGATGGGCCCAGCTGCGGCCCGCATCGACCCACTCGCCGATGAAGTGCGCCGCGGTGCCGGAACCGGGACGGCCACCGCCGTTGCGCATGTCGGCGATCGGTGATTCGAGCATCTTGCCGTAGCCCGGATGCATCGGCATGCGCCACACCGGCTCGCCCGAGGCCTCGCCGGCGCGTTCGAGCTGGGCGGCGAGTGCGTCGTCCCGGGTGAACAGCCCGGCGTAGTCGTTGCCCAGCGCGGTGACGATCGCGCCGGTCAACGTGGCGATGTCGACGATCACGCGCGGGTTGTCCTGGCGCTGCACGTACCAGAGCGCATCCACCAGCACCATGCGGCCCTCGGCGTCGGTGCTCATGATCTCGTAGGTCTTGCCGGACGCGGTCCGCACGACGTCGCCGGGACGCGATGCGGTGCCGGACGGCATGTTCTCGGCGAGCGCCGCCACCGCGACCGCATTGACGTTCGCGCCGCGCCCGGCGAGCGCGAGTACGGCGCCGGTCGCACTGGCGGCGCCGGCCATGTCGTACTTCATGCGCCACAGGTTCTCGCTGCCCTTGATCGAGATGCCGCCGGTGTCGAAGGTGATGCCCTTGCCGACGAACGCGATCGGCGCCTCGCCGCGTGCGCCGCCGTTGTAGCGCACCACCATCATCCGCGGCGGTCGTGCGCTGCCCTGGCCCACGGCGAGGATGCTGCCCATGCCCAGACGCTCCATTGCGGGCACGTCGAGCACCTCGATGCTGACGTTGCGCTTGCCGGCAAAGGCCGCACGCGTGCGCTCGACGAAGGTCTCGGGATAGATCGTATTGGCCGGCTCGGTGACCAGGTCGCGCGCGAAGGCTACGCCCTCGGCGACCGCCTTCAGGTCGTTGTCCCAGGCCTGGGCCGCCGCTGCGCCCTCGGCACTGCGCACGACCAGTGTGCCCTCGCCGGCCCGCGCCTCGTCCGCGTCGCGGGTGGTGCGGTAGGTGTCGAAGCTGTACTGGCCCAGCGTCGCGCCGAATGCCAGGCGGGCCGCGGCGCCGGCCTCGGCGCCGTCCCAGACCACGTCGATCTGCGGCGCCTTGCTGCGCGCAGCGAACCGGCCGATATGGCCGCCGACGTCCTCGATGCGGCGCGCGTCGGGCGCGCCCTCGCCGGTGCCGACCAGCAGCACGCGATCGAAGCCGGCGATACCGGGCAGATCGAGCTGGCTGTCCGCGCGTCCGGTGAAGCCTGCAGCCGCCGTCGCCCGCGTCAGCGCGCCGCCGCTGGCGGCGTCGATCTGCGCGAAGCTGCCGTCACGTGTCGCGCCTTCGGCCAACTGGGGCACCGCCAGCACCAGGGTGCCGCGTTCGGGCACCTGCGCGGCGTCGAACCGGACGTCGCGCTGGGCGGCGGCAGGCAGGGCGAACGAGGCGATGAGGGTCGCGAGCAACAGGGGCTTCAACGGTGGGGCGTGGCGCATGGGATCTCCGGGCAATGGCGGGGCTGCGCCCGCGCGTGCGCGGGGCAACCATCGACCATACCAACGACGCGCGACCCGCGGGCTGTGCCGATGGTCATGGTCGGTCCTGCCGCTGCCCGCAGCGGCTCAGTTTTTCGGCGTGCCGTCCGCGCCGAGATGGCGCGCGGCCCAGATGTTGTCGACCAGATTCGGATAGCGCCGCCCGGCATCCTCGGCACGCTGCCGGGCCGCCGCTTTCTGGGCATCGCTGAGCGCGCTGCGCGCACCGCGGGGTTTGGGATTGGGCCGGGTCCACGGCGCGGACTTGGGCTTCGGACGCGCACGGCTCGGCGGCGGGGTCGTCATGGCAACTCGCATCCGCGGTGGTTGCCCGCCCCCGCCTGGCAATGGAGGCCACTGCTCAGGCGGTAACGGGCAGGCGCGCAGCTTCGCGGCGCATCCGTCGCCCCGCGGTGATCCTGCCCCCTGCGGGCTCGGAAAAACCTGCGCGTCGGCGCATTCATCGCGAGAGCAGGTAACCCGGCACGGCCATCAGGCCGATCAGGAACACGATCGCGAGCACGATCATCGCCACGCGCACCGGATCGGCACGCACGATGTCGCCGAAGGTTTCGGCCGTGCCCTCACGTTCGGCACGGTCGCGCTCGGCCCGTGCACGTGCCTGGCGCTCGCGCTGGTAGTCGGCCATCAGCCGCTTGGCTTCGGGCAGATCGTCGTTGTTGCGCAGCCAGATGCCGCCGTGGGAGATCCCGAACGGACTCGGCCGGGTCTGGTACCACTCCAGCCCGGCGGCATCGAGAAACGCGCAGACGTCGGCGGCCTCGTCGTCGGGCACGTAACGCAGGTTGAGCAGGAGCTTGGCCATGCCCCGGATGATACCGCGGCCGTCCGCGGCCTCAGCGCTTGGTGGTCACCGCGCGGCGCAGGTTGTGCCGGGCCTGCGCGTCGAAGCGTGCATGAAACCCGTCGTCGAGAAAGATGCGCGCGCGCGCGAGCAGGGCCTTCAGAAACCGCCGCCGGTTCAGGGCGAACATCCAACGCGGCAGATGCCGGTATTCGGCCGCGATGCCGCGGTCGTAGGCGTCGAAGGTCTCGGCGTCGGCGCCGAGAATCGCCATGTCGCAGTCGAGAAACCGGCGGGTGTCGTCGCCGATCGCATCTGCATCGAAATCAGTGGCGGCGTGCCGGCCGTGTCGTGCAGTCAGCGCGATCAGCGCGGCCACGCGGCCGGTGTCGACGCCGGCGTCCGGCAGCCAGCGGTCGATCGCCTCGACCGCCATCTCTGCCGATCGCGTTTCGTTGTCGTCGCGTCGCGCCTCGTAGATCGCGTCGTGATAGAGGATCGCCAGATAGACCTCCGCCGGCTGCGCCCATCCGTCCGTCTGCGCGACTTCGTGATACAGGCGCAGCAGCGCGTCGACGTGCGCCAGCGAGTGGTACGCACGCGGTGGCTGCGCATACGCCGCTTCGAGCGCGGCGCGCATCGCGGGTGGCAGCTCCACCGGCGCGGGCAGTGCGGGCTCGGCGCTCATCCGGCGCTCCATGGCCGCACCACCAGCACTGCGCCGACGCAGACCAACGCCGCGCCCGCGAGCCGCGTCAGATCGACCGGACGCGCCGCCGTCAGCACGCCGAAATGATCGACGAGCAGCGAGCCCACGAGCTGCCCGAATACGATCAGGCAGATCAGTCCCGCGGCGCCCAGGCGCGGCACCAGCAGCGTGCCGCAGAACACGAACAGAGCGCCGATCACGCCCCCGAGCCAGAGCCACGGCGGCAGCGCCGCGAGGTCGCGGACGCCCGGCCACGCCGTGCGCGACGCGGCCAGCACCAGGCCGAGCGCGACGGTGCCGACCGCGAACGACACGAAGGACGCGAACAACGCGCCCTGGGTCAGCGCCCCCAGGCGCGCATTGAGCAGCGCCTGCAGCGGCAGCACCATGCCGACGAGCGCCGCGAGTGCGACGCTGCCCAGCAGCCAGACATTCATGACCTCTCCTCGTGCGGCATGCGCGCCAGTCTACGGCCCCCCGGACACCGGTCCGCTCATGCGCGCACCGGCGCATCGCGCGGAAGCGACAGCAACGCCAGAAGACTCAGCGCCGCGGCCCCGGCCAGGTACAGGCCGACGGACGCCAGTCCGAACCGCCCGGCCAGCCAGGTCGCGATATACGGCGCCAACGACGCCCCGAAGATGCCGGCCAGATTGAAGGCCAGCGACGCACCGGTGTAGCGCACCGCAGTGGGGAACTGCTCGGCCAGCAACGTCCCCACCGGGCCGTAGGTCAGCCCCATCAGCGCCAGGCCGAGCATCAGGAAGGCCAGCACCCCGGCCGTGCTGCCGGCGACGAACAACGGCGAGAACCCCAGCCCGAACAGCAGGATCAGACTGCTCGCGACGAGCATCGCGCGGCGCCGGCCGACGCGGTCGGCATACAGCGCGGCGATCGGGATCGTCGCGGCGAAACACAGCACGCCGACGAGCTGCAGCACCAGGAAGCGCTCGCGCGTATAGCCCAGCTGCGACGTGCCCCAGCTCAGTGCGAACACCGTCATCAGATAGAACAGCACGAAGGTCGCGAGCGCGAGCAGCGTGCCGGCGACCACGCCGCGCCACTCGTGCACCAGCACCTCGCGGATCGGCAGGCGCACGCGCTCGCGGCGATCGAGCACCTTCTGGAAATCCGGGGTCTCGTGGATCTTCAGGCGCACCCACAGGCCGACCAAGACCAGTGCCGCACTGGCCAGGAACGGGATGCGCCAGCCCCAGGCGAGAAACGCCGCGTCGTCCATCACCGTGGTCAGCAGCAGGAACGACCCGGTCGCGAGGAAGAACCCGATCGGCGCGCCCAGCTGGGGAAACATGCCGTACCACGCACGCTTGCCGGGCGGCGCATTCTCGGTGGCCAGCAGCACCGCCCCACCCCACTCGCCCCCCAGACCGAGCCCCTGGCCGAAGCGGCACAGCGCCAGCAGCGCGGGCGCCGCGACGCCGATCTGCGCATGGGTCGGCAGCAGGCCGATCAGCACCGTCGAGATGCCCATCGTCAGCAGCGCCGCAACGAGCGTCGCCTTGCGGCCGATGCGGTCGCCGTAGTGGCCGAACACCGCCGAGCCGATCGGCCGCGCGAAGAACGCCAGCGCGAACGTGGCGAGTGACTGCAGCACGCCCGACGCCGGGTCCGCCGATGGAAAGAACAGGATCGGAAATACCAGCACCGCCGCGGTGGCGTAGATGTAGAAATCGAAGAACTCGATCGTCGTGCCGATGAGGCTGGCGAACAGCACGCGCCGGCGATCGGGCGCAGGCGCGGCGGCGTGGACGGAGGCGGCGGACCCGGTCATCGCGCGATTCTGCCATGCCCGCGGGCGGAGATCGGGGCGCGCGCGTCGGCCTTCCATACTGGCGCAGACCGCGTACGCCGGACAGTAAAAAGCCGACCGGGGATACCGGTCGGCTTCTGGGTCACCTCGGTCCGGCAGCGCCGGACCAGGGGTTCTTACTTCGCGGCCTTCATCGCGTGCTTGCGAGCGCGCATCACGTCGTGGCACGAACGGACCTCGGGCAGCAGGCGGACGACGACGTCGCGCGCGGCCGGCGGGGTATCGGCATCACGTGCCGCCTCGTCAAAGGCTTCGAGCAGACGGTCTTCCGACTCTTCCAGCTCGGCGACGTAGCCGTACTCGGTGTCGCCCAGCGTCGCGCGGATCTTGCCGTACATCTGCTGCATGCTGCCGACCATCGTGCCGGAATCTTCCGGCTTGCCGCCAGCGGCCTGCACGGCGGCGCTCAGCTCGTTGACGATCTGGGCCTTGTTGGTGGCGATGCGGGCGAACAGCGTCTTCAGCTCGGCGTCGTCGACCTTCTGCGCGGCTTCCTCGTAGAAATCCTTGCCGTCGCGGGCGATCGAGATCAGGTCGTTGAGGGCGTTCGCGGTCTTGTTGCTCATGTGTCGGTGTCTCCCATTGCGTGATCGGAAACGGCGCTCTCGGCATGTCGCCGGGGCCGCATCGTCCGTCGCGGATGCCGTGCATCGCGGCGCGGATCGATGGTCGCTACGCTACCGGGGCCGCTCGCAAGGAGGCGTGACGCGCAGGCGACGATGGCGTGAATCCGAATGCGCATTCAGCGCGTTTCACGCGGGTTTCCGCATCGTCCACGTGCGCGCGCATCGCCGCTTCTTCACTCGGAACGGACGCGGTGCCCGAGAGCACCGCGTCGTCGATCATCGTGCCGACGGCGTCGCCTGTGCAGGCAACGCATAGTCGATCTCGTAGGCCGGTGGTTCGCCGCCGCGACCGGTGAGGTAGTGCTCCATCCACTGCATCAGGCGCAGCGAGTAGTCGTAGCGCGATGCACCGCGCGTGTTGCCATGCCCTTCGCCCGGATACAGCACCAGTCGCACCGGCGCCTGGCCGGCCAGCTGCAGGTAGCGGTAGAGCATGTACGACTGCATCACCGGCACGCGCGGGTCCGCCTCGCCGTGCAGGATCAACGTCGGTGTGCGCGATTTCTGCGCGTGGCTGATCGGGCTGGTCTGCCGGTACATCTCCGGGTTCTCCCAGGGCCAGCTGCGCATGTGCACGAGGTACTGCTCGCGCGGGATGTCGCCGGTGGTGACCAGGCTCGCCTGGTCGGAGATGCCGACGAACATCACCGACGCCGCGAAGCGTTCGCTGTAGTAGGTCGCGCCCCAGGCGCTGGCGTAGCCACCGTACGAGCCTCCGGTGATGCCGACCTTGTCACGGTCGACCAGGCCGGTCTCGATCAGATGGTCGACGCCGTCGACCAGATCGTCGAATTCCTCCATGCCCGGCCGGCCATGGCCGAGCTTGGAGAAAGCCACGCCCCGGCCGGTGCTCGAACGGTAGTTCGGAAAGAACGACGCGAACCCGCGCGCAGCCGCGACCTGCGCGGGCTGTGCATACGAATTGAGCCACGCATTCGAGTAATGCGCCTCCGGGCCGCCGTGCACCACCAGGATCAACGGCACGCGCGCATTGCCGCGGCGTTCCAGCGGATGCACCAGCAGGCCTTCGAGCTCGAGGCCGTCGCGGGCGGTGTAGCGCACGATCTCCTGACGGGCCAGGCGCACATCCTTCAGCCACGGATTGCTGTCGGTCAGCCGACGCGCCTCGCCCGCACCCGGCGTGTACAGGAACACTTCGGACGGATGCGCCGGTGTGCTGCCGACCAGCGCCGCCGCGCCGCCCGGCGCGACGCTCAGCCCCATGTGCACCGCGCCCTCCGGCGCCAGCAGCGTGCGTTGCCCGGACCCGTCGACGCCGATCTCGGCCAGCCGGCTGTGCACGCCCTCCTGGCTGAGGAACACCAGGGTCGACGTGTCGCGCCAGGCCACGTTCCACACATGCCCTTCGAGGCCGGGCAGCAGATCGCGCGGCGTGCCGCCGTCGCGGCCGACGACGGTCAGCCGTCCTTCGCGCGGGTCGTTCTCGTCGGCGGCCGATACGATCGCCAGATGCGCGCCGTCCGGGCTCCAGGCCATCTCGCCGAGCTTGCCGGGATTGTCGACACGGCCGAGCTCGCGCCCCTGCACCGACAGCATGCGCACGCGCGCGTCGACCATGGTGTCGTCGGTCAACTGCCGCGGCGTCACGACGACCGCGAGCCGGTCGCCCGCCGGGCTCCAGCGCACGGATTGCACGCTGCCGTCGATCTCGATGCGGCGCGGTTCGCCCGTGCCGCCGATGTCGGCGATCCACAGCTCGACCGGACGCCAGTCCTCCTCGTACACCTTCTGGCTGAAGCCCTTGTCGCGCAGCGCCTTGCGCGCGTCGCTCTCGCGCTGCACCGCCAGCACGGCGACCTGGCGCCCGTCCGGCGACAGGTCGAACGCGCTGATGTCGGCGCGCAACTGCGCCGCGACCGTCGACTCGCCACCCTGCAGCGGGATCGTGTACAGCCGCCGGGTCTCGTCGCCCTCGCGTTTGGCCAGATAGGCGATCGACCGGCCGTCCGGCAGCCAGCGCGGCGACGCGATGTCGACCTTGCCGGTAATGAAGCCGCGCGTGGTGCCGGCGCCGTCGACGACATGCAGCTCGGTGCGCGCGGGACCGTCCGGATCCACACCCAGCGTGCGCGGCACCGACAGCAGGTAGGCGACGCTGCCGCCGTCGGGACTGAGCTGGGCCTGGGTGACCGCACGCGTCTGCGCCACCTGTTCCAGGGTCATGCCGCCCGTCGCGGCTGATGCGCCCGTCGCCAGCACGAATGCACAGACGATTCCGATGATCCAGCGTTGCATGCGGTCCCCCGTCATGGAGCAGAGTGGTCAACGACTTTGACGGGGTTCAGGCGGGGACGCAACGCCGTCGAAATTCAGTGGTCGTCCCAGCGGACGCCGGGAGCGGTGTTCGCCGGATCAGTGCCGTCCATCATCGGAACACCGCGAGAAACTCGAGATGGGCCTCCGCATCACGGGGGGCAACGACAGGGAGGCGCCCTATCACGTCAAGGTGCGATGCCTCACCAGCCGCACGGCGAGACGCGGCAGCACGTCGGTCAACCGCGTGCGCACCGCGTCCGGCACGCGCGCGACCAGCGCGTCGGCGTCCAGCGCGGGCAGCGTGCCGCGCCAGGCGAAGGCGACCCGGTTGCTCATCTTGGGCTCGTCGACCACCAGCACGTGGGTCTCGCCGAAGGCCTGCCGCAGCTTCGCGACGTGCGCTTCCGGATCACGTACATAAAGATTGCAGGCCATGACGCCGTCGGCAGTCAGCGCGTCGCGGCAATTGTCGTAGAACGCCTGGGTCGACAGCACCGCGGGAATGCCGTGCTCGTCGTACCCGTCGACCAGCAGCACGTCGAACGCGCCCGGACGTGCGGCCACGAACCGCGCGCCGTCGTCGATGACGACCGCAAGCCGCGCATCGTCGTCGGGCACGCCGAACGCCTGGCGCAGCGCAACCACATGCGGATTGTTCTCGACCACCTCGATGCGCGTGGCCGGTAGGTGTGTATGGGCGAACTTGACCTGCGAGCCGCCGCCCAGCCCGACCATGCCCAGCAGATGCGGCGCGGGCTGCCACAGCAGCGCGGCGAACATCGTGCGGGTGTAGTCGATCAGCAGGCGCTCCGGATCGCCGGCGACCATCCGACTCTGCGTCTGCGCGCGCACGAACTGCAGCGACACGAAACCATCGTGCCGGCGCACGTAGGGCCGACGCAGGCCGTCGGGACCACGGCCCCGCAGGCGGTCGAGCAGGCGTGCGAACGCGTTGCGCTTCACGGGTGCGTCGCGATCCTCCGCCATGCCGCTCAGCGGTTCGACCAGCCGTGCGGCACGTGGCCGGCGGCGACGTGCGGACGGGCCGAATCGATGTTGTGCTGGGAATCGTCGAAAAAGATGTCGGCGCCGAAGGCATCGAGGAACGGGCCCTTCGGACGACCGCCAAGGAACAGCGCCTCGTCCAGACGCACGCCCCAGGCGCGCAGCGTGCGGATCACGCGCTCGTGTGCGGGCGCCGATCGCGCGGTGACCAGCGCGGTGCGGATCGGCGCGTCCTTGCCGGGCGGATACGCGGCCTGCAGGTCGTGCAGCGCCGCGAGGAAGCCGCGGAAGGGGCCGCCGGTCATTTCCTCACGCGCGCGTTCGCGCTCGTGCTTGTGGAAGGCGTCGAGGCCGCCTTCCTGCGACAGGCGTTCGCCCTCGTCGCCGAAGATGACCGCGTCGCCGTCGAATGCGATCCGCAGCTGGTCGTTGCGATGCGCCGGTGCGCGCGCCGGGATGATCGTCGCGGCGGCGACGCCGTTCTCCAGGGCGCGACGCACCGAGTCCGGATTCGCCGACAAGAACAACTGGGTGCCGAAGGGCTTGATATAGGGCCAGGTCGGCTCGCCGGAGGTGAAGGTCGCGCGGGTGATGCCCAGATCGTGGTGCTGGATGGAGTTGAAGATCCGCAGCCCGCTGTCGGCCGAATTGCGCGACAGCAGGATGACCTCGACATGCGGCGCATCGGGCGGCGCGTCGATGTTCAGGGCCAGCAGCTTGCGCACCAGCGGAAACGCGATGCCCGGCTCGAGCACATCGTCCTCGTGGGCACGCTGGTGTTCGGCGTAGGCCTCGATGCCCTGCGACTCGAACACGGCATGGCTGTCCTCGAGATCGAACAGGGCGCGGGTGGTGATCGCGACGGTGAGCGTGGGAACGGACAGATCGGGCATGGCGGATCGCAGGACGTTGAGGGCGGCGGTGCCCGGCGCGGCGTCGACGGTGCGAGGACCGTGAAGCGGCCGGGACAGCCTGCACGAATTATGCGCGATCCCGGCACACCGCCCCTGACCAACGGCACTGGGCCGTGACCGCCCGCGGGCGCAGCGTGGATTTCAGCCTGTGTCACGAGGAACACCCATGCCCCTGGTCCGCCTGTGCGCCCTCGCCCTGCTCGCGTTGCCGCTGTGCGCGGCTGCCGTTACGCCGGAAGACGACCCCTATGCAGACGCCCGCGGCATTGTCGGCGACCTGCAGCGCATCGTCGCGCCGAGCGGCGTGCAGGAGACGCACACGGTGCGGATCGGCGGCATCGACCAGGTGATCACAGTGCGCGGGATGGACCGCGCGAATCCGATCCTGCTCTACATCCACGGTGGCCCGGCGGCGCCGATGATGCCGGCGTCGTGGACGTTCCAGAAGCCGTGGGAGGACTACTTCACCGTCGTGCAATGGGACCAGCGCGCCGCAGGACGCACGCTGCGCGCGAACGATGCGGATGCGGTGGCGCCCACGATCGCGATCGACCGCTATGTCGACGACGCGATCGAGCTGATCGACTGGCTGCGCACGACCTACGGCAAGCGCAAGGTGATCCTGGTCGGGCACAGCTGGGGCACGGTCATCGGCATGCGCGTGCTGGCCGGGAAACCCGAATGGCTGCATGCCTATGTCGGCATCGGCCAGATCATCCACCCCTGGACCGACGAGACCATCGGGTACGCGCATGCACTCGAGGCCGCGCGCGCCGACGGCAACGACGCCGCGGTCAGCGCGCTCGAAGCGCTGGCGCCCTACCCCGGCACCGACCTGCGCAACGGGCGCATCGATGCCCAGCGCAAGTGGGTCATCCATTACGGCGGTCACAGTGCGTATCGCGACAACTCAGACTACTACTTCCGTGCGCAACGCCTGTCGCCCGACTACACGCCCGAGGACCGGCACTCGATCGCCGCCGGCAGCGCGCTGACGCTGGACCGGATTCTCGGCGAGTGGCGCAGCGTCGATTTCCGCGGGCTGCGACGCGTGCAGGCGCCGGTGGTAATGCTGCTGGGCCGGCACGACTACACCACGCCTCCGCAGCCGGTCGCCGACTGGCTGGCCGCTGTCGACGCGCCGTTCAAGCATGCGGCGTGGTTCCAGCACTCGGCGCACTTCGCGCCGATCGAGGAGCCGGGACGCACGTTGATGACGCTGGTGCAGCGTGTCCGTCCACTCGCCGTCGCCGACGGCGATGGCACGGCGCTGGCGGACTGACCCCGCTCAGACCACGAACTGCTCGCTGAGGATCCGTTCTTCGAGGTTGTGCTCGGGGTCGAACAGCAGGGTCACGGTGTGTTCGCGCGATTCGTGGATCGTCACCTCGACCACGTCGCGCACCTCGTGCGAATCGGCGGTCACGCTGACCGGCCGCTTGTAGGGATCGAGCACGCGGAACCGCACCTCGGTCTCAGCACGCAGGATCGCCCCACGCCAGCGCCGTGGCCGGAACGGCGCGATCGGCGTCAGCGCCACCACGCCGGCGCCCAGCGGCAGGATCGGCCCGTGCGCGGAGAAGTTGTAGGCGGTGCTGCCGGCCGCGGTCGACAGGATCACGCCGTCGGCGACCAGCTCCTCCAGCCGCGTGGTGCCGTTGAGGTCGATGCGCAGGTGCGCGGCCTGGCGGGTCTGGCGCAGCAGCGACACCTCGTTGTAGGCCAGCGACGTCACGCGGGTGCCGGCTTCGGTCTCGGCGGTCATTTCCAGCGGGCGCAGCACCGCGGGCTCGGCCCGGGCGATCCGCGGCAGCAGGTCGCCCTGGCGATGCTGGTTCATCAGGAAGCCCACGGTGCCGAGCTTCATCCCGTAGACCGGCTTGCCCAGATGGCCGTGGCGATGCAGCGTCTGCAGCATGAAGCCGTCACCGCCCAGCGCCACGAGCACGTCCGCATCCGCCGGCTCGCACTGGCCGTGCAGACCGGTCAACGTGGACAGGGCGCGCTGCGCTTCCTCGGACTGGCTGGCGACGAAGGCGATGCGGGGTGATGCGGTCATCGGCAGGCCTGGAGAAGGACGACGGGCCGCAGCTTAACGCAGCGACGATGCCCGGCCTGCGATGGCGCAGACACGTGCGTCGATGGCGGAACGTCGGATGCAGGCGCCACGCCGCCGTCGTGGTGAACCACGACCGGCGGCCTCATCGGGCGCCGGCTTCTACGGCGCCCGCGACACGTCAGCTGCGCTGGACCAGCTGCGACACCCGCTGCACCGCGACCGATGCCGTCGGATAGTCGAGCGACTTCTGCGCGGACAGCTCGCCGAGCATCGCCAGCGTGAAGCGCAGCGTGGCATCGTCGCGTTCCAGCCACGCCTGCACCTTGGCTTCCGGCGTGGCGCCGGGCATCGACAGCACCTGTGCCACCAGCGCACGGTGCTGCTGTCCGAGTTCCTCGCGCAGTACCCCGCGTGCGACCGCATGCCAGCGTCCGTCGACTTCCAGCCCGTCGATCTGCAGGGTCAACCACGGCAGGTTCAGGGCCTCGCCGAGGCGGAAGTGCAGACGTGCCACGTCGACCGGCTTCTGTCGACGTTCGCTCGCGACCTCGATGATGTCCCAGGCCGCTTCCAGATACGGCAGCGCCGCCAGCTGTTCGGAAAGATCCGCCGGCACGCCCTTGTCGATCCAGCCCTGCAGGCTGGCATCGTGTTCGGCACGCTGGCCGTCGGCGATGATCTGCCGGCCGTTGCGGATCGCGTGGAAGCCGTCGTGGTAGCGCTCGACCGCGGTGGTGATGTCCGGAATCGCGCCGGGGCGCGCCAACAACCAGCGTGTGAACGCGCGCTGCAGGTTCCAGATCACCTGCAGGGCATCGACCTGCACCGACTCGGGCACCATGCCGTCGAGCGCGTCGATGCGATTCCACAGCGCACGCGCCTCGATCGTCTCGCGGGTGATGGTGAACGCCTTGGCCACCTCGCCCGGCGAACGACCGCTGTCTTCCTGCATCCGCAGCAGGAAGGTCGCGCCCATGCGGTTGATCATCTGGTTGGTCACCGCGGTCGCGATGATCTCGCGCTTGAGGCGGTGGTCTTCCATCACCGCGGCGTATTTCTTCTGCAGCGGCTGCGGGAAGTAGCGCTGCAGCTCGCGCGACAGATACGGATCCTCGGGGATGTCGGAGGCCAGCATCTGGTCGAACGCCACGAGCTTGGAGTAGGACAGCAGCACCGACAGCTCGGGCCGGGTCAGGCCCAGGCCCTTGGCCTTGCGCTCGGAAATTTCGGCATCCGAAGGCAGGAACTCGATCTGACGGTCGAGCAGCCCCTGCGCCTCGAGCGTGCGGATGAAATGCCGCTTGGAGCCCAGGCGCGACACGCTCATGCGCTCCATCAGGCTCAGGGCCTGGTTCTGCCGGTAGTTGTCCCACAGCACCAGCTCCGCGACCTCGTCGGTCATCGAGGCCAGCAGCTTGTTGCGCGCCGGCACCGTGAGCTTCTTCGACTGCACGACCGCGTTGAGCAGGATCTTGATGTTGACCTCGTGGTCCGAGGTGTCCACGCCGGCGGAGTTGTCGATGAAGTCGGTGTTGAGCAGCACGCCGTGCAGTGCGGCCTCGATGCGCCCGAGCTGGGTCAGGCCCAGGTTGCCGCCCTCGCCCACCACCTTGCAGCGCAGGTCGCGGCCGTCGACACGCAGCGGATTGTTGGCGCGGTCGCCGACGTCGGCGTGCGTTTCGCTCGCCGCCTTGACGTAGGTGCCGATGCCGCCGTTCCACAGCAGATCGACCGGCGCACGCAGGATCGCCGACATCAGCTCGTTCGGGCTGATCGAGGTCGCATCGCCTTCGATGCCGAGCGCGGCACGCGCCTCGGCCGACAACGGGATCGATTTCGCGCTGCGCGGCCACACGCCGCCGCCCTTGGCGATCAGCGTGGTGTCGTAGTCCTCCCAGCTCGAACGCGGCAGCGCGAACATGCGCTCGCGCTCGGCGAAGGAACGCGCGGCATCGGGATCCGGATCGATGAAGATGTGGCGGTGATCGAACGCGGCGATCAGGCGGATGTGCTGCGACAGCAGCATGCCGTTGCCGAACACGTCGCCGGACATGTCGCCGACGCCGACGCAGGTGAAGTCCTCGGTCTGCGAGTTGCGGCCCATCGCACGGAAGTGGCGCTTGACCGACTCCCACGCGCCGCGCGCGGTGATGCCCATGCCCTTGTGGTCGTAGCCGACCGAACCGCCGGACGCGAACGCATCGTCGAGCCAGAAGCCGTGCTCGCGGGCGATGCCGTTGGCGGTGTCGGAGAACGTGGCCGTGCCCTTGTCGGCGGCCACCACCAGGTAGGGATCGTTGTCGTCGTGACGCACCACGTCGCGTGGCGGCACGATCTCGCCGTCCACGATGTTGTCGGTGATCTCGAGCAGGCCGTTGATGAAGAGCGTGTAGCAGGCCACGCCCTCGGCGAACTGGGCATCGCGGTCGCCGCCGACCGGCGGCCGCTTGACGATGAAGCCACCCTTGGAGCCGACCGGCACGATGACCGTGTTCTTGACCATCTGCGCCTTGACCAGGCCCAGCACCTCGGTGCGGAAATCCTCGCGGCGGTCCGACCAGCGCAGGCCACCGCGCGCGACCGGCCCGAAGCGCAGGTGCACGCCCTCCACGCGCGGACCGTAGACGAAGATCTCGCGGTACGGCCGCGGCTTCGGCAGGTCCGGCACGCGTGCCGAGTCGAACTTGAAGCTGATGGTCTCCAGCAGGCCGCCATCCTTCGCGCGCTGGTAATAGCTCGTGCGCAACGTGGCATCGATGACGCCGAGGTAGCTACGCAGGATGCGGTCCTCGTCGAGACTGGACACGCGGTCGAGCAGGCCCTTCAGCGCGCCACGCGCGGCCTCGTACTGTGTCGCGCGCTCCGCGCCGCGGGCGTCGAGCAGCGGCTGCAATGCGGTGCGCGTGGCCTCGTCGCCCGCCGACAGCGCCTGCAGCTGCGCGGAGAACGTCTGCACGCCGGCGTCGATCTGGGCGCGGCTCTCGTGGCCGGTGGCCGGATCGAAACGCGCCTCGAACACCTCGACCAGCAGACGCGCCAGCAGCGGATACCGGCCGAGGGTGTCTTCCACGTAGGCCTGCGAGAACGGCACGCCGACCTGCAGCAGGTACTTGCAGTAGCCGCGCAGCATCGCGACCTGGCGCCAGTCGAGGTCGGCGCCGAGGATCAGGCGGTTGAAGCCGTCATTTTCGGCGTCGCCCTTCCAGACGCGTGCGAAGGCCTGGGTGAACGCCGCGGCGCGCGCCTCGACGTCGATCTCGCCGACCAGCGCTTCGACGTAGAAATCCTGGATGAACATCGCCGTGCCGTCGACCTCGATCCGGGTCGGATGCTCGGCGATCACGCGCAGGCCCAGGTTCTCCATCACCGGCAGCACGTCCGACAGCGGGATGTGGGTCTCGCGGCGGTAGAGCTTCAGATGCAGCACGTCGCCGGTGCCGACCGGCGCCGGCTGCATGTAGAAGCTCAGCTGCAGCGCATCGGTGGATTCGAGCGCGGCCAGCTTTTCGACATCGGTCGCGGCCGCCTGGGGCGACGCGAGCTCGATGTAGGTCGGCGACAGCGCACGACCGATCCGGCCGGCCAGGCGCAGGCCCTCGCCCTCGCCGTGGCGGGCGACGAGTTCGTCGCGCAGGTTGTCCTGCCAGTTGCGCACGATCGCCTGCAAGGCCTGCTCCAGCGCGCCGGCATCGATGTCGACCTGGGCATCGGCGCGCGGCCGCACGATCAGATGCAGCTGGGCCAGCGGCGATTCGCCGAGCACCACGCTGGCATCGACATGGTCGGCCTGCATCACCTCGCGCAGCAGCTGCTCGATGCGGTGGCGCACGTCGGTGTTGAAGCGGTCACGCGGGATGTAGACCAGCACCGAATAGAACCGGCCGTAGCGGTCCTTGCGCAGGAACAGGCGGCTGCGCACACGCTCCTGCAGACCGAGGATGCCGGTACCCAGGCGGAACAGCTCGTCGGACGTCGACTGGAACAGCTCGTCGCGCGGCAGCGTCTCCAGCAGGTGGCGCAGCGCCTTGCCGCTGTGCCCGGTGGGCTTGAGGCCCGACTCGCTCATCACGTGCTCGAAGCGCTCGCGCACCAGCGGGATGTCCCACGGGCGACGGGTGTACGCACTCGAGGTGTAGAGCCCGAGGAAGCGCTGCTCGCCGATCACGTTGCCCTTGGCGTCGTAGCGCAGGATGCCGATGTAGTCCATGTAGCCCGGCCGGTGCACGGTCGAGCGGGCACTGGTCTTGGTCAGGATCAGCGCATCGACCTCGCCGGCACGGCGCAGCGCATCGGCGCCGAGTTCGGTCAGCGGGCGCGACTTCACCGCGGCCGGCGTGCGCAGCAGGCCGAGGCCGCTGTCGGCCACCGCCTCCAGCACGTCGTCACCGCCCTTGCGACGCACCTGGTATTCGCGATACCCGAAGAACGTGAAGTGGTCGCTCGCCGCCCAGCGCAGGAATTCCTGCGCCTCGCGCCGCCCGGCATCCCCGACCGGCATCGGCCGGCTGACCAGATCCTCGGCGATCTGCTGCATGCGCTCACGCATCGGGCTCCAGTCGGCGACGATCGCACGCACCTCGTCGAGGACCTTGCGCACGGCCGCCTCGATGCGGGCGTTGTCGCCCGGGGTCTGGCGGTCGATCTCCAGGTGCATCACCGACTCGGTCTCGCCTTCACCGACGCCGGTGAGGCGGCCGCTGCGGTCGCGCGCGATCTGCACCACCGGATGGCCGAGCACGTGCACGCCGATGCCCTGCTCGGCCAGCGCCATCGTCACCGAATCCACCAGGAACGGCATGTCGTCGTTGACCACCTGGAGCACGGTGTGCGGCGATTCCCAGCCGTGCGTCTTGAGCACGGGATTGAACAGCCGCACGTTCGCGGTGCCGGGCTTGCGTCGCGTCGCGAACTCGAACAGGTCGGCGGCCAGCGCGGCCCAGCCGTCGGCGGTGTGCAGCGGAATCTCCTCTTCGGTCATCCGACGGTAGAACGCCTGCGCGAAGGCGCTGGCATCGCGATGCGCGGCCTTGCCCGCGCGGCGACGCACGGCGTCGAAGATCGGTGCGAGCAGGCCCGGTGCGACACGCGGCGGTGCGACCTTGGGAGCCTTGGAGACCGTCTTCGTGGCCGGCGCGGACGCCGGTGTCGACACGGATTTCGCGGCGGGCTTCGATGCGGGCTTCGATGCGGATTTCGTGCCGGTCTTGCGGGATGTGCTCATGACGACAAAAGGTCCGATGCAATGAGGCCCGCGTTCTCACGCGGGCCGACAGGAATGGGAAATTGGTGAACGTCGCCACCGGCGACGACAGAATCCGGCACCCTCGACGCGGCCGCGCATCCGCGCGGGCTGCGCGGATGACGGGCACGCTGGACGGGGCATGGTGCCGGTTTCACGGACAGGCTCAGCGCAGGCCGGTCTCGTTGCGGGCGATGACCAGGCGCTGGATTTCGCTGGTGCCCTCGTAGATCTCGGTGATCTTGGCGTCGCGGAAGTACCGCTCGATCGGCATTTCCTTCGAGTAGCCCATGCCACCGTGGATCTGCAGCGCCTGGTGGGTGATCCACATCGCGGCTTCCGATGCGGTGAGCTTGGCGATCGCGGCCTCGTTGCTGAAGCGCTTGCCCTCCCCCTTGAGCCAGGCCGCGCGCAGCGTCAGCAGCAGCGACGCGTCGAGCTTGCACTTCATGTCGGCGATCTTGGCCTGGGTCATCTGGAACGCGCCGATCGGCTGACCGAAGGCCTTGCGCTCCTTCACATAGGCGACGGTCGCCTCGTACGCAGCGCGGGCGATGCCGATCGCCTGCGAGGCGATGCCGATACGGCCGGCGTCGAGCACGCCCATGGCGATCTTGAAGCCCTGGCCTTCCTCGCCGAGCACATCCTCCGCGCGGGCCACGTAGTCCTGGAACTCGATTTCGCAGGTCGCCGACGCACGGATGCCGAGCTTGGGTTCGGTCTTGCCGCGATGGAAGCCCTCGCGCGCGCCGTCGACCATGAACGCGGTGATGCCGCGCGCGCCCTTGTCGGGGTCGGTCATCGCGAACAGCACGAAATACTTGGCGACCGGCCCGGAGGTGATCCAGCTCTTCTTGCCGTTGATCACATAGCTGCCGTCGGCCTGCTTGACCGCGCGGCACTTCATCGCGGTGGCGTCGGAGCCCGACTGGGGCTCGGTCAGCGCGAACGCGCCGATCTCGCGACCTTCGGCGATCGCACGCACGTATTCCTGCTTCTGCGCCTCGGTGCCGTGGGTCAGGATGCCGTTGCAGAACAGCGAGTTGTTGACCGACATGATGGTCGAGTGCGCGGCATCGGCCGCGGCCACCTCGATCATCGCCAGCACGTAGGAAATCGGGTCCATGCCCGCGCCGCCGTACGCGTCGGAGACCTCGATGCCCATCAGGCCGTTCTCGCCGAGGATGCGCATGTTCTCGACGGGGAATTCGCCGGTGCGATCGTGGTGCTCGGCACTCGGGGCGATCTTTTCCTGCGCGATCCGCCGCGCAATGTCCTGGATCATCAACTGCTCTTCGCTGAAACCGAACTCCACGGCGCCGCCACTCCTGTCGTAGACAATCCGGCAATTGTAGCGACGAACGCGCATCCGCATATGCATCGTCGATGGCGCGACGCAGCATAAATCGGCCTTGAACCAAGACCCACGCCCCCTTGAGACGGGCGACGTTCCGTGCTGGCCCGGTGTGCGCGCCTTGACCATCAGGGCCCCGCCCGAGGACAATCATCGCTGTATCGCGATACGGAGATATGCATGGACCTCGAAGCCTGGTCGGCCCGCCTCAAGACGCTTGCCGACCCGACCCGCGTGCGTCTGCTCGCATTGCTGGAGATCGAGGAGCTCACGGTCGCCGAGCTGTCGTCCATCACCCGCCTCGCCCAGCCGCGCGTCTCCACGCACCTCGCGCGCTTGAAGGAGGCCAATCTGGTCCGCGACCGGCGTGCCGGCGTGTCCGCCTACTACCGCTTTGAGGATGCCGCGCTCGATCCGGCCCAGCGCGCGCTCTGGCAGGCCCTGAGCACCGGCAGCGACGACCCCTTGCTGCGCCAGGATGCCGAACGCGTGCCCGGCGTGCTGGCGATGCGTGCGGCCGACCAGAACTGGGCCGACACCGTGGCCGGTGACATGGAGCGGCACTACTCGCCCGGTCGCACCTGGGAAGCGCTGGCGCGCTCGGCGCTGCCGCTGCTGGAAACCGGCGATGTGCTCGACATCGCGTCCGGCGACGGCGTGCTCGCCGAGCTGCTGGCGCCCCACGCGCACCGCTACGTCTGTCTCGACGCCAGCCGGCGCGTGGTCGCTGCCTCGACCGAACGGCTCAAGCGCTTTCGCAACGTCGAGGTGCGCGAAGGCGACATGCATGCCCTGCCCTTCGACGACGCCAGTTTCGACCTGGTGGTGCTGATGCACGCGCTGACCTACGCCGGCAAACCCGCGCAGGCGGTCACCGAAGCGGCGCGCGTGCTGCGCCCCGGCGGCCGCCTGCTGCTGTCGAGCCTCGACCGCCATGGGCACGAGGCCGTGGTGCAGGCCTACGGCCACGCGAACCTCGGCTTTCCGGACAAGGACCTGCGCCGGTTCGTCACCAAGGCGGGGCTCGAGATCCACAGTGCCGAAACCGTGACCCGCGAGAAGCGTCCCCCGCATTTCCAGGTGATCTCGATCATCGCGAGGAAGCCGGAATGAGCTGGCTGCATCCCGACCGCGTCGCGGCGCTCGACGCCGCGCTCGCGAACCGCATCCTCGTGCTCGACGGCGCGATGGGCACGATGATCCAGCGTCACGAACTCACCGAGGCCGACTATCGCGGCGAACGATTCGCGCAAGGCTACGACGCGCTCCATGCGGCCGAAGGTCACGCGCACGGCGCCGCCTGCGGCTGCGAGGGGCACGACCAGCGCGGCAACAACGATCTGCTGACGCTCACGCGGCCCGACATCATCCAGGGCATCCACGCCGACTATCTCGCCGCCGGCGCGGACATCGTCGAGACCAACACCTTCAACTCGACGGCGGTCTCGCTGGCCGACTACCACCTGCAGCACCTCGTCCACGAACTCAACCAGGCAGGCGCTGCGCTGGCGCGCGCAGCCTGCGACGCCCAGCAGGCGCATACGCCGGACCGCCCGCGCTTCGTCGCCGGCATTCTCGGCCCGACCAGCCGCACCGCGTCGATCAGCCCCGACGTCAACGACCCCGGCTATCGCGCGGTGACCTTCGACGAACTCGTCTCGATCTATCGCGACGCCGCGCACGGCCTGATCGACGGCGGCGCCGACATCCTGATGGTCGAGACCGTCTTCGACACGCTCAATGCCAAGGCCGCGCTGTACGCGATCGAAACCGTGTTCGACGACCGCGGCGGCCGACTACCGGTGATGATCTCCGGCACGATCACCGACGCCTCGGGCCGCACGCTGTCGGGACAGACCGCCGAGGCGTTCTGGTACTCGCTGCAGCACGCGCGCCCGCATGCGGTGGGCCTCAACTGCGCGCTGGGCGCGAAAGACCTGCGCCCGCACGTCGAGACGCTGGCGCAGGTCGCGCCGACCTACGTGTCGTGTCATCCCAATGCCGGCCTGCCGAATGCATTCGGCGGCTACGACGAGACGCCCGAGGACATGGCCGAAGTGCTGCAGGAATTCGCGACCGCCGGTCTGCTCAACATCGTCGGCGGCTGCTGCGGCACCTCGCCCGACCACATCCGCGCGATCGCCGAGGCGGTGCGCGATGTCGCGCCGCGTGTACCGGGGCGCACGCGGGAGGAAGCGGCATGATGGGCACGGGCACATCCTCCGTAGGCGCGCACTCGCGCGCGATGACGCTTTGCGATGAAGGCTCGATCGCGCGCGAGCGCGCGCCGAGATCGGGAGAGGCCGCATGAGCCGCCACATGCGTCTGTCCGGCCTCGAGCCGCTGATCGTCACGCCGGAACTGCTCTTCATCAACGTCGGCGAGCGCACCAACGTCACCGGCTCGGCGGCGTTCCGCAAGCTGATCAAGGAAAACCGCTATCCGGAGGCCGTCGAGGTCGCCCGCCAGCAGGTGGAAGGCGGCGCGCAGATCCTCGACGTCAACATGGACGAGGGCATGCTCGATTCCGAGCATGCGATGACGACCTTCCTCAACCTGATCGCCGCCGAGCCCGACATCGCGCGCATTCCGGTGATGGTCGACTCCTCGAAGTGGACCGTCATCGAGGCCGGCCTGAAATGCCTCCAGGGCAAGGGCGTGGTCAACTCGATCTCGCTCAAGGAAGGCGAAGCCGCGTTTCTCGAGCAGGCGCGCAAGGTGCTGCGTTACGGTGCAGCGGTCGTGGTCATGGCCTTCGACGAGGTCGGCCAGGCGGACACCAAGGACCGCAAGATCGAGATCTGCACGCGCGCCTACAAGCTGCTCACCGAAGTCGTCGGGTTTCCGCCCGAGGACATCATCTTCGACCCCAATATTTTCGCGATCGCGACCGGCATCGCCGAACACGACAATTACGCGGTCGACTTCATCGAAGCCACCCGCGAGATCAAGGCGACGCTGCCGCACTGCCACGTCTCGGGCGGCGTTTCCAATGTGTCGTTCTCGTTCCGCGGCAACGAGGTCGTGCGCCAGGCGATCCACGCGGTGTTCCTGTTCCATGCGATCCGGGCCGGCATGGATTTCGGCATCGTCAATGCCGGCGCGATGCCGATCGTCGACGATCTGGACCCCGAACTGCGCGACTGCGTCGAGGACGTGGTGCTCAACCGCCGCAGCGACTCGACCGAGCGCCTGCTCGATCTCGCCGAGCGCTACAAGGGCAAGAAAGGTGCGGCCCACGTCGAGAACACCGCCTGGCGCGAGGCGCCGGTGCAGCAGCGGCTCACCCATGCGCTGGTGCACGGCATCGACCAGTACGTGGTCGAAGACACCGAGGAAGCACGACAGTCGTTCACGCGGCCGCTGGATGTCATCGAAGGGCCGCTGATGACGGGCATGAACGTCGTCGGCGACCTGTTCGGCGCGGGCAAGATGTTCCTGCCGCAGGTGGTCAAGTCGGCGCGCGTGATGAAGAAGGCGGTGGCCTATCTGCTCCCCTACATCGAGGCCGAGAAGCTGCGCACCGGCGACGTGGGCAAGAACAACGGCCGCGTGCTGATGGCGACGGTCAAGGGCGATGTGCACGACATCGGCAAGAACATCGTCGGCGTGGTGCTGGCCTGCAACAACTTCGAGGTCGTCGATCTCGGCGTCATGGTCGCCACCCAGACCATCCTCGACAAGGCGCGCGAAGTGCAGGCGGACGTGATCGGCCTGTCGGGCCTGATCACGCCCTCGCTGGAGGAAATGAGCCACGTCGCCCGCGAGATGAAGCGCCAGGGCTTCGAGACGCCGCTGCTGATCGGCGGCGCGACAACCTCGCGCGCGCACACCGCGTTGAAGATCGCGCCGCATTACGCCTCCCCGACGGTCTGGGTGAAGGATGCGTCGCGCGCGGTCGGCGTGGTGCAATCCTTGATCAGTCCGGAGCTTCGCGCCGCGTTCGTCGCCGCCAACGACGCCGACTACGCCGAAATCCGCGCGCGCCACGCTAACCGCGGCGATGCGAAGCGGCTGGTGTCGCTGGCCAAGGCGCGGGCGCAGCGCTTCGACGGCGAATGGCACACCTACGTGCCGCCGACACCGTGCGCGCCGGGCGTCCACGTGTTCGAGGACTGGCCGCTCGATGATCTGGTCGAGATCATCGACTGGACCCCGTTCTTCAATGCCTGGGAACTGTTCGGCCGCTATCCGGCGATCCTCAGCGACGAGGTCGTCGGGCCGCAGGCCAGCGAACTGTTCCGCGACGCGCAGGCGATGCTGCGCACGATCGTCGACGAGAAGTGGCTGACGGCAAAAGCCGTGTTCGGGCTGTGGCCGGCCAACAGCGTCGGTGACGATGTGGAGGTGGTTCTGGCGAACCACCGTGATTCGGAATTCGTGATGGCCGGATCTGCGTCCGTCAAGAGCGGTGATTCGAAAGAGCGGCAGCCCGCTTCCCACGAATCACCAGTCACCGATCACCAATCACGGGCCACCCTCCACTTCCTGCGCCAGCAGGTCGACAAGCCGGTCGAGCGGCCGGACTTCTGCCTGGCCGATTTCATCGCGCCCAAGGACAGCGGCGTCGAGGACTGGATCGGCGCCTTTGCGGTCACCGCGGGCATCGGCATCGAGCCGCATGTCGCGCGTTTCGAAGCCGCGCACGACGATTACAACGCGATCCTGCTCAAGGCCCTGGCCGATCGTCTGGCCGAAGCGCTGGCCGAACGCCTGCACCAGCGCGTCCGGACCGAGTACTGGGGCTACGCGGCCGACGAGGCACTGGATACCGACGCGCTGATCGCCGAGAAATACCGCGGCATCCGCCCTGCCCCGGGCTATCCGGCATGCCCCGAGCACAGCGAGAAAGGCCGCCTGTTCGAGATGCTGGACGCGACCACGCACACCAGCATGACGCTGACCGAAAGCTTCGCGATGCTGCCGACCGCCGCGGTGTCGGGCTACTACTTCAGCCATCCGAAGAGCCAGTATTTCGTCGTCGGCCGCGTGTCCAAGGAACAGGCGCAGGACTACGCCAAGCGCAAGAACGTGACGCTGGCGCAGGTCGAGCGCTGGCTGGCGTCGAACCTCGATTACGACCCCGAGTGAGGCCGGGCCGGCAGCGAATCATTCCGGAGGACACGCGACCGCGACCCGGCGGCCGCTATGGTGGCGCGTCCTGATCGCCTACCAAGGACTCCGCATGCTTCGACGATTCGGCCCCCTCGCCGCGCTCGCCGCCATCGGCCTCACCGCCTGTGGCGGGAGCGAGACCGGCGCCGTCGCGCCCGACACCTCCACCGCGCACGGGAGCAGCCCTCTCGTCGTCATCGACAACGCCCGCGTCTTCGACGGCGAACGCGATCTCGGCACGGTGGCACTGGTGATCCGTGACGGCCGCATCGAACGCATCGAGGACGCCGGCTCCGATGCGCTGCCCGGCGATGCCGAGCGCATCGACTACAGCGGACGCCACATCATTCCGGGCCTCGTCAACGCCCATGCCCACGTCGGCAACACCGAGGGCACCGAGCACGGGGATCGCTTCTATACGCGCGACATCGTCGTCCGCGATCTGCGTCAATTCCAGGCCTACGGCGTCACCACGCTGGTCTCGCTCGGCATGAACGGCGCGGCATTCACGGACATCCGCAGCGAAGTCGCCGGGGATCCCGAACTCGGCGCACAGCTCTTCGGTGCCGGTGCCGGTGTGGGCACGCCCGATGGCGCGCCGCCCGCGGCGAACATGGGGCTGACGCGGGATCCGGTGGCCCGACCGACCGACGCCGACTCCGCGCGTGAGGCCGTGCGTATGCAGGCGGAGGCCGGGGTCGATGTGATCAAGCTCTGGGTCGACGACATGGGCGGCCAGGCACCGGCGATGACGCCCGAGGTCTACCGGGCGGCGATCGAGGAAGCGCATCGCCACGAACGCCTGGTCGCCGCGCACATCCACGATCTCGCGCCGGCTGGGGACCTGGTCGCCAGTGGCGTCGACATCATCGCGCACGGCGTGCGCGATCAGCCGGTCGATGCGGCCCTGGCCGCGGCGATGCGCGACGCGGGCACCGGCTACATCGCCACGCTGCAGATCGACGAGGCGAACTACATCTACGCCGAGCATCCCGAATGGCTGGACACGCCCTTCCTGCGCAACGCCTTGCCGGCGGCCGTCGTCAGCCAATGGTCGGACGCCGACTGGCGTGCCACCAAGCTGGCCGATCCTGCGACGCAGCGCGCACGCGACGCGGTGGCGATGAACCTGCGCAACCTCGGCACCCTGCGCGAAGCCGGCGTCGCGATCGGCTTCGGCACCGACGCCGGCGCATTGCCGCACCGCGTGGCGGGATTCGCCGAGCACCGCGAACTGGAACTGATGCTGCAGGCCGGCTACACGCCGCAGCAGGCGCTGACCGTCGCCACGCGCGATTCGGCCCGCCTGCTGAAGCTCGACGACCGCGGCCTGCTGCAGCCCGGCCGCCGCGCGGATTTCGTCGTGCTGTCGGCCGATCCCCTGGCCGACATCCGCAACACCCGCAGCATCGAAGCGGTGTGGCAGGCCGGTCGCCAGGTGGCCGGGCCGGTCGCCGAGTACGCCGTCGACTGACGATGCCCCACCGGGCCGCATACGCGGCCCGCTGGAGCTTTGCGGCTAAGGCGCCGTGCGGCGCTGTACGGCCTCGGTGCGCATGCCCTCGATCATGGTCAGGATCGAGCGCGCGGTCTCGTCGGGCCGCTCCATCGGATAAAGGTGGCTGCCATCGATCCAGGCCACGCGCGCGCCGACCCGGGCGCGCGTCGCACGCAGGCCGATCTGACTGACCTCGCGCGAATGCCGGCCGGCGATGAAGCCCATCGGCGCGCTCACATGTCGTGCGGCCAGTTGCACGCTGCGGGTGGGCAGGGTCGCGTAGATCCGGTGCTCGATCTCGCGATCGAACAGCAGGCGCCGACCGAGCGCATCGGGCAGCGTCGCCGCCGACGCATAGTCGGACAGCACCCGCGGATCCCAGCGCGCGAACGCGGGTTTGGCGGCGAAGTGCGCGCGCACCGCGTCCACATCGGGCCAGTGTGTGCGGCGCTGGAGGGTCTGGCGCAGCGGCATGAGATGCCGGTCCAGACCGGTCCGGCGTCCGAGCTTGACCAGATGCGCGGTGACGCCGCCGATCAGCGGCGAATCGAGCAGCACCACGCCGCGCACGCGCGACCCCAGCTGCGCGGCGGCGAGCACGCTGAGATACCCCCCGAGCGAGTGCCCGAGCAGCCACACGGGACGGGCGTCGGTGCGGGCCTCGATATGGTCGAGCAGTTGCCGGGACAGGCCCGGCCAGCCGCGTGACACCGGATACCGCGGCTCGTGCCCGAAGGCGTCCACGTGGCTGATATCGAAATGCGCGCGCAGCGGCGCGAGCATCTGCGCATACGTCGCGGCCGGAAATCCGTTCGCGTGGGAGAACACCAGGGCGTCCCGCGCCGATGGCGCAGGACATGCGCCGGTCGACACCGGCGCGGTCATCAGCGCAGGCCCACCGACACGCCGAGGCCTCCGGTCCAGTCGGGCGCATCACGATCGATGCCGCGCAGCACCGAGACATCGAGCTGCACCGCGCCGCGCGGCTGCCAGGTCAGGCCGCCGCCGGCGCGCACGCCCCGCTCGATGCCCGATCCGACCACCGCCTCGACATAGCTGCCGAACGTGGCGCCCGAATGGACGTCGAGACTGGGTGCGAGTTGCCAGCCGCTGCCGTCGTCGTCGCGCGTGTACCCGGAGAACACCGAAAAGCCGCGGCCCGCGGCGGTGTCGCCGGCGACCGTCGCGCCCAGGCTGCGTGCATGCCGCTGCGGACGCAGACCGGCCGAACCGGTCCTGAGCCCGTACTGCGCCAGCAGCGCCCAGTCGAGATCACCCGTGGCGGGCAGCGCCCACTTGAGCCCCACGCGGCCGTCGCCCGCGCCGTGCTGACGCAGGCGATCATCGGCGGAGGTCTCCGACAGGCGCACATGCGGCGCGCCGGCCAGCTGCAGTTCGAGCGAGGCGCCGAGACCCACGCGCAGCACGCTGCCGAAGGTCCGCGTCGTGGTGCGCACACCGGCGTCGGCGTCGCGCTCGACATCCGGCAGCCCCTGCTCCCAGGCCACCGCACCCGGCGCCAGCACCGAGGCCGAGAAACCGGTGCCCGGGCGGTCGAATTCGACGGGCTCGGCAGCGAACGCCACTCCCGCCGACGCGGCGCAGACACACGCCGTCAGACGGAGGGCGGCGCGCATCACCACACCAGGTCGTCCGGCACCTGGTATCGGGGATCGCTGTAGGGATCCTCGCCCACCGGCGCCGCCGGATCGACGCGCAGCGCCACGCCCTGCGGAAAGATCGCCTCGGCTTCGTCGAGCACCGCCGCGGTGACCAGCAGATAGCGTCCGTTGAGCTGGACCACGCCCAGTTCCCCGGCGTTGAGCCCGGCAAGCTGCTCGGCGTCCACATGGATGCGCTTGATCTTGCCGCCGTATTCGAAATGCCGGGCGATGTCGGCCTCGGGCCGGTTGAGCGCCTTGCCCTGCATGAAGGTCTCGAGCTTCGCGCGGGCCTCGCGCCGCAGCCGCGCGTCTTCCTGCTTCAGCCGCTCGGCCTCGATGCGCTCGTCCTTCTCGCGCTGGGCACGGATGGCGAAGGCCTTGGCCAGATCGATGTCCTCGCGCGGCGGACGCGGCTTGCGACCCTGTCCCTGCGACCCCGAGGGACGCGGTGCACCGGGCCGGTCGTCGGCACGCGCGTTTCCGCCCGGCTTGCCACCTGCGGGACGCGGGCGCCCGTCGCCGGCCTTCCCGGCCGGACGCGGGCCACGCCGGTCGGCACTCCGATCGTCGGGGCGCGGACGGCGTTCGTCGCGGGACGGCGCCGGCCTGGCCGGGGCCTTGAAGCCCAGGCCCAGCAGCTGGTCGCGGAGGGAATCGGTCATCGTGGGGCGGTCACTCAGTAATGCGGCGGCGGCGGTTCGTCCGACGGATCGGGGAACTGCACGGTGCGCGCCTGGCGCAGGTCGTCCATCACCCGGCGCAGCAGACCGGTCTGTGCGCCGAGTTCGAGTCGGGCCTGGCTCAGCGCGTCGTTGAGCTGGGCGATGGTCTCCTCCTGGAACGCGAGGCGCGTCTCCAGTTCGGTGACCCGGTGCTCCAGCGTGGCGTGGGTGTTGGTCTGGTCCATGTGTGTGGCCTGGCGCCGCGCCGTCATCGGGCGCGACGCCGAGGACGTCAGTTCCGGACGATGTCCTGCAGCTCGACCTCGAACACCAGCGCCTGGTTCGGGCCGATCGGGCCCGAGCCCATCTCGCCGTAGCCGAGCGCTGCCGGGATCCACAGCTCGTACTTGCTGCCGACCGGCATCAGCTGCAGGCCTTCCTGCCAGCCCGGGACGACCTGGTTCAGTGCGAACTGGGCCGGCTCGCCGCGGTCGTAGGAACTGTCGAAGGTCTCGCCGTTGAGCAGCGTGCCCTTGTAGTGCACGCGCACGGTATCGTTCGGGCCGGGCTTGGCGCCGGTGCCTTCGGTGACGACGCGGTACTGCAGGCCCGAGGCCGTGGTCTGCACGCCGTCCTTCGTGGCGTTCTGGGCGAAGAAGGTCTCGGCCTCGGCGAGGTTGGTCTTCGACTTCTCCTGCATCTCGGCCATCTGCTTGGCCTGCATGCGCTCACCGAACGACTGCATCACCGCCATCGCCTGCTCGTCGCTGATCTCGATGGCCTTGTCGTCGAGGGTCTCGGCGATCGCGCGCTGCAGTGTCTTGACGTCGATCTCGTCCTTGATCTGCTTGAGCTGCTCGCCCATCTGGTTGCCGATGATGTAGCTGATCTGCTCGCGCTCGCCGCTGAGGCCGGCGATGCCGGCACCGGCGGTGGCCGGCGCGTCGGCGGCGGCGGTCTCGACCGGCTTGCCGGTCTCCTTGTCGATCGGCTTGCAGGCGATCATCGCCAGCGGCAGGGCGGCGGCCAGGCCGGCAATGGCGAAACGCGTCGTGGTCTTCATCGTGAGGGCAGCTCCGGTAAGGGTCGTTCTGTGGAATGGGGAATCGGCGACGCGCCGCGACGGCGGCGCGAGGCAAAGGTCAGAGGATGTCGAGCAGTTCGACATCGAAGACCAGGGTCGAGTTCGGCGGAATGTTCGGCGGACTGCCGCGCTGGCCGTAGGCCAGGTCGCCGGGAATCCAGAAGCGGTACTTCGCGCCGATCGGCATCAGTTGCAGGCCTTCGGTCCAGCCGGCGATGACCTGGTCGAGCCCGAACACCGCGGGCTCGTTGCGCGCATAGGAGCTGTCGAACTCGGTGCCGTCGAGCAATGTGCCGCGGTAGTGCACGCGGACCCGGTCGCTGGCGCGCGGGCGTGGCCCCTGGCCCGCCTGTTCGACGCGGTACTGGATACCCGAGGCGGTGGCGAACACGCCGGCCTTCGCGCGGTTGTCGGCGAGGAAGCGGGTGCCGGCCTCGCGGTTGGCGTTCGCGGCGCCGGCGGCCCGCGTCTGCGCGCGCGCCACCATGGCCTGGCGCACGGTCTCGATCTCGTCGGCGGCCATCGTCGGCGGCGTGCCGGCGACGACCTCGCGCACCGCGCGCATCAGCGGCGCGATCTCGAGCTCGTCCTTCAGCGGCAGCAGCGATCGCCCGATGTCGGCGCCGACCAGGGTGCCGGCCCGCGCACCGTCGACCGCCGGCGGCTCGCTGCCCGGCGGCATGCCGGGCACCGGACGCCCCGTGCGTGCGGCCGCGCGCTGACCCAGTGCCAAGCCCACCTGCTGCCGCTCGGCGTCAGGCAGCACCGGCGCATTGCCGGCCAGCGTCGCGACGACGGCACGTTCGAACGCGGCGAGGTCGAGATCCGGGCCGATCTGCCGGATGGACCCGGCGACATCCAGGCCGACGACGTAACTGGTCTTCTCGCGGTCGCCCGCAGGCTCGGCCGCAACGGCCTGGGCACCGGCCGCGATCAGCAGCGCCAGCGTGCCGGCGCGCAACAGGGTCAACATCCGCAAGATCTCCTGCCCGGACCGCCCGGACTGATGCAGCCGGCTATTGTCGCGGCGATGACGACAGCGGGCAATCGCCCACCTCGATGGCTCAGGGACGCTTCAGCGCGCGCCCGGACGCGGCGCGGCCAGCGCGCGATCGATCGCCGCAACGATCTGCGGATCATCCGGGGCCGTGCGGCTGCCCCACTGGGCGAGCACGCGGCCGTCCCGGCCCACCAGATACTTGTGGAAGTTCCAGCGCGGCGCCTGCCCGGTGGCTGCGGCCAGTTGCCGATAGAGGGGTGTCGCGGCATCGCCGATGACGTGCACCTTCTCGAACATCGGGAACTTCACGCCGTAGGTCAGCGTGCAGAACTCCTGTATCGCCTGCTCGTCCTCGAATTCCTGCTCGCGGAAATCGCCGGACGGAAACCCGAGCACTGCGAACCCGCGACTGCTGTACCGCGCGTGCATCGCTTCGAGCGCCTCGAACTGCGGGGTGAAGCCGCATTTGCTGGCGGTGTTGACGATGAGCAGGACGTCACCACGGTAGGCGGCGGCAAGATCGACCGGCTCCCGGCCCGCGAGCGGCCGGTAGCGGTGGTCGACGACACGCAGGCTGGCATCGACAGCGGCCTCGCCTGACGCGCGCGTCGGCGAACGCGATTGCGACAGGGCCACGGTCGACGCCACCACCACCGCCAGCCCACCGGCGAGCAGCCACCACTTCAGTCCAGACGGTCCGCGCATCGCGATTCTCCGGCAGGGCCCCCTGCCATCAGTTGGGTGGACGAAGACGCCACACGTGTTGACACCCTCTGCGGTGGTGTTATAGTTGCCTACAACACCTACCCACTAGAGCAGGACGGTCCCCATGAACCGCAGGCTCCAAACCCCGATCTTCGCATGCGCCGCCTCGACCGCAACGCTGGTCGTCGGTCTGCTGGTCGCCTGGCCGGCGTTTCCGGCCGAAGAGGCTGCCGGCGCGGGCGCCAACGCGACCGCGGCGGCAGGTGAGACCCGCACGCCGGCCAAGGCCACTGTCGACGGCGCCACCACCACCCCGCCGACGCGCAGCCGCAGCAAGCGCGCGCGCAGTGCCATCGCCATGCCCTACTTCTCGTTCGCGCGGGGCACCGGTGGGAGGAGCTGACGCCATGGCCAATATCGAATGGAGCGATGGCGCTCCCATCTACCGCCAGCTGAAGGAACGCGTGATCGCGATGATGCTCGACGGCGTGCTCAAGCCCGGCGACGCATTGCCGTCGGTGCGCCAGGTCGCCGCCGACTACCAGCTCAACCCGATCACCGTCTCGCGCGCCTACCAGGAACTGGCCGACGAGGCCCTGGTCGAGAAGCGCCGCGGTCTGGGCATGTTCGTCACCGAAGAGGCCGCCAAGAAGCTGCGCACCAGCGAGCGCGAGCGCTTCCTGCAGGACGAGTGGCCGCTGGTCGTGGAACGGATCGAACGCCTCGGCCTGTCGGCCCGGGATCTGCTGCAGTCCATCGGCAATGGAGCCAACGAATGAACGCCGTCATCGACACGCCGGTCATCGCCGCGCGCAACCTCACCAAGACCTACAAGGGCGCGCGCGCGCTCGACGGCACCAGCTTCCAGATTCCCGCCGGCCGCATCGTCGGCCTGATCGGCCCCAACGGCGCCGGCAAGACCACGGCGCTGAAGGCCTTGCTGGGCCTGATCCGCTTCGACGGCGAGATGTCGGTGCTCGGGCGTGACCCGCGGACCGAGCGCGACGCACTGATGAACGACGTCTGCTTCATCGCCGACGTCGCGGTGTTGCCGCGCTGGATGCGGGTGCGTGACGCGATCGATTTCGTCGAGGGCGTGCATCCCCGCTTCGACCGTGCACGCTGCGAGCGCTTCCTCGCCAACACCAAGCTCGCGCCCAAGCAGCGCGTGCGCGAAATGTCCAAGGGCATGATCGTGCAGCTGCATCTGGCCCTGGTGATGGCGATCGACGCCAAACTGCTGGTGCTCGACGAGCCGACGCTGGGCCTCGACATCCTCTACCGCAAGCAGTTCTACCAGCGCCTGCTGGAGGACTACTTCGACGAGCAGAAGACGATCATCGTCACCACGCACCAGGTCGAGGAGATCGAGCACATCCTCACCGACGTGCTGTTCATCCAGAACGGCAAGATCGTGCTGGACGCGCCGATGGACGATGTCGGCGAACGCTTCGTCGAGGTGCTGGTCAACGCCGAGCACCTCGACGCCGCGCGCGCCCACGGCCCGATCGACGAGCGCGCCCTGCCCTTCGGCAAGACCGTGATGCTGTTCGACAACGTGCCCGTCTCCACCCTGACGACCTACGGCGAGACCCGCACTCCGGGCCTCGCTGACCTGTTCGTGGCCACGATGAAAGGAACCTACGCATGAACGCGCCCGCCGACCACATCGACCTGCCGGCGCCGAGCCACACGGCCAAGCGCGCGCATGCCACGCACACCTTCCGACTGTTGCTCCGGCGCGAGTACTGGGAGCACAAGGGCGGCATCGTCTGGGCCCCGGCCATCGCCGGTGCGATCTCGCTGCTGCTGTCGGTGGGCCTGCTGGTGGTGGCGATCTTCTTCGCCCACCGCTCGGTCGCCGAAGGCCACACGATCGAGCACAACGGCGTGACCATCAACGGGCTCGATCTGGGCACCCTGGTCCGCCAGCTCAGCAGCGAGGACATGCGTCAGCTCGCCGACGGCCTCTACATGACGTTGTTCATGGCCTCGAGCTGGCCGTTCATCGTGATGATCTTCGTGGCGTTCTTCTACTGCCTCGGCGCGCTCTACGATGATCGCAAGGACCGCAGCGTGCTGTTCTGGAAGTCGCTTCCGATTTCCGACAGCGCCACCGTCCTGTCGAAGCTCGTCACCGCGACCCTGGTCATTCCGCTGGTCGCCACCCTGATCGCGATCGTCACGATGCTGCTGTTCCTGATCGCGATCAGCATCGCCGCCGCCGCGCACGGGGCCAACCCGCTGCCACTGCTGTGGGGCAACGGCACGCCGTTCATCCTGGCCGGCCAGTACCTGGCGGCGATCCCGGTGTATGCGGCCTGGGCCCTGCCGACCGTCGGCTGGCTGCTGCTGTGCTCGGCGTGGTCGCGTGGCAAGCCGTTCCTGTGGGCGGTGCTGATCCCGGTCGCGTTCGGCCTGGCCAGCTCGATGACCGGCCTGCTGCAGCTGATCGGGCTCGACCGTCACTGGCTCTGGGGCAACGTCATCGCCCGCATGTTGCTGGGCACCGTTCCGCTGACCGGCGCCGACCTGTCCTATGCCAGCGAAGCGATGGAACGGGGCGAACTGACCAACCTGCTCAGCGTGAGCGGGGTCTATTCGAACTTCGCCACGCCGTCGATGTGGATCGGCATCGTCGCCGGCGCCGTGATGATCCTGCTGGCCATCCGCCTGCGGCGCTGGCGCGAAGAAGGCTGACCCCCGCCGCCGTTTCCGTCCCGGAGATCCGCCCATGCGATTCACCCGCCTGCTTGCCGTCGTCGCCCTCTCCGCCTGCCTGCCGCTGACCGCATGGTCGGCCCCGCCCCGGGACGACGACGGCATCCGCAACGAGATCCGACGGGATCTCGACGAGGCCCGCCGCGAGATCCGCGCCGATCTCGCCAAGGCCCGCACCGAGCTCGAGACCGGGAATCTCGATGTCGGCAACAGCCTGCAGTTCGACGGCGATCGGCGTCGCAGGACACACACCGACACGCCGCTCCCGAAGGCCGAAATCACACCGCTGGGCGACTTCCTGATCGAAGACCAGGCAGTCGCCATCGATGCCGCACAGCGACGCCAGTTGCTCGGCTATCGCGCCATGGTCATCGACATCGCGAAGGCCGGCATCGACATCGGCGAGGTCACGGCGCTGGCGGCCGTGGATTCGGTCGACCGTGGCGTGTTCTCGCTGATGGTCAGCGCGATGACCGGCCGTCTGGAGCGCCGGATCGAGCGCGCGGTGCGCGACACCGTCGGCCCCGGTGTGCTGCTGATCTGCGACCGCATGCCCGCGCTGCGCGAGGCTCAGCAGCAGCTGGCCGCCGATCTGCCCGAATTCCGACCCTATGCCCGCCTCGACGCGCAGGACGCCGATTCCTGCCGCAACGAGGTGCAGCGCGAATTCGCCGGGCGCTGAGGCGCGACCGCGCCGAACAGGTCACTCCTTGATCCACAAACCCGCTACCGATTGTTTCCAGGAGATTCCGACATGACGTCCCGCCTGCCTACACCTGCGCTGATTCCCTTCATGCTCGCGGCCGCGCTCGCGCTGCCGGTGGCCGCCCAGGCCCAGGAGAGCGGCCAATGCCGCCATTCCACGCCGCAGACGCTTGCGCTGGATCTGGCAGGCGTGCGCACGGTGCGCTTCGAGATCGGCGCCAGCAAGCTGCGGATCGACGGCGCGGCCTCGCCCGATGCCACCCTCCGTGGTCGTGCCTGCGCGTCCTCCGAAGGCCTGCTCGCGCGGCTGGTGCTCGACCAGTCCAAGACCGGCGACACGCTGACCGTGCGCCTGCGTCGCGAGACCAGCGGCAGCATGGGCTGGTTCGCGAACAACTACGCCTATCTCGACCTGACCGGGCAGGTGCCGGCAAACGTCCTGGTGCAGGCGGTCGTCGGATCGGGCGATGCCTGGGTGACCGGTGTCGCGTCCGCCAGCGCCGATGTCGGCTCGGGCGATGCCGAGCTTCGCCGCATCGCCGGCCGTGTCACCGCCAAGGTCGGCTCGGGCGACATCACCATCGACGATGCCGGCGAACTCAAGGTGCTGTCGATCGGCTCGGGCGACGTCGAGGCGGCCAATGTGCGCGGCCCGGTCGAGGTCGGAAGCATCGGCTCGGGTGACTTCACGCTCGACGGCGCCGCCGGTGACGTGCGCATCGGCAGCCTGAGCTCGGGCGACATCGATCTGCGCGACATCATCGGCAACGTCTCGGTCGGTTCGATCGGGTCGGGTGATCTCGACGTGCATGGCGTCAGCGGCAACCTCGACGTGGCCGCGAAGGGCAGCGGCGACGTCAGCGCACGCGACGTGCGCGGCACCGTGACCATTCCGCGCAAGCGCTGAGCTTCGACACTCCCGGAGAGCGACCATGAAGATCCTGCCGTCCCGCACGCTTCCCCTCGTCCTGCTGCTCGCCTCCGCGGGCATGCTGACCGCCTGCTCACGCGACGACACGCCCGCACCCGCGAGCGGCGATGCCGGCACGCAGCCCGTCGATGACGGCTTCATCGTCCGCACCACGCGCAACGCGCTGGAAAGCGCGCGCAAGGAGATGGCCGAGAACAACATCAGCGTCGGCGGCACCGGCGCCGGTGGACTGGACATCAACGGCTTCCGCATCGGCGCACGCGACAACAGCACCTCCACGCTGCCGAAAGCGGAGATCAGCCCCGCCGGCGATTTCCTCGTCGGCGGCAAGACCGTCGACATCGACGCCGCGCAACGCGAGTTGCTGCTGGCGCATCGCGCCAGCATCGTCGCGATCGCCGAGGCGGGCATCGCGATCGGCGTCCAGGGCGCCCAGCTCGGCGCCGAGGCGGCGAAGGGCGCGATCACCAGCCTGATGTCGGGCAAGTCCGCCGAGTTCGAGGCACGCATGGAGGCCGAGGGCGACAAGATGGAAGCCGAGGCCGTGAAACTGTGCGACCGCCTGCCGGCGCTTCTCGAATCGCAGCAGGCGCTGGCGGCCGCGCTGCCCGAGTTCCAGCCCTACGCCACGATGGATGCGACCGACATCGACGACTGCCGCGACAACCGCCGCGAGCGGCGCGAGGGGCGCGATGGACGTGGCAATGCCGCCGAGGAGGCGGATGCGGCGGCGGAGTCCACGACGCCCTGAGGCCGGGTACCCCGGCATCACGGGGCGCCCGGAAGGCGATGCGCGCATGGGGTGACTGCGGGTGCAGGCCGAAGGCGGCGCCCTGCGCGCGCGCCGGTATCGAAGGCTTCGCTGCAAAGGCTTCGCTGCACGCGCGCCAGCCGCGAGGGCGCCTTGCCGGCGCGCAAGCGCCATGCCGGTCAATGCCCACCCCTTGATCGCCAGCCGCGATGCCGTACGCGCACCCACGCCGAAGACCGCAACGCAACCGCGCGCGCTCGGGCGATCGCGTCACGCGGACTGTGGCTCAGCCGCCGCCGCTCGCGCCTTCGTGGATGCCGCCGCGGGTGAGTTCGGCAGGATCGAGCAGCGTGTCGAGTTCCGCATCCGACAGACCGCTGTCCTCGCGCGCGATCTCCATCACCGGGCGCTGTTCGGCGTAGGCGCGCTTGGCGATCGCGGCCGCCTTCTCGTAGCCGATGATCGGATTCAGCGCGGTGACCAGGATCGGGTTGCGCGCGAGCGCGGCGTCGACGTTGTCGCGGCGGACCTTGAGTCCGGCGATCGCGTCGTCGGCGAGCAGGCGGGTGACGTTGGACAGCAGCTGGATCGATTCGAGCAGGTTGGCCGCGATCAGCGGCAGCGCGACGTTGAGCTGGAAATTGCCGGTCTGCCCGGCGACCGTGATCGCGGTGTGGTGCCCCATCACCTGCGCGGCGACCATGACCGTGGCCTCCGGTATCACCGGATTGACCTTGCCCGGCATGATCGAGCTGCCCGGCTGCAGCGCCGGCAGTTCGATCTCGCCGAGGCCGCCGAGCGGACCGGAGTTCATCCAGCGCAGGTCGTTCGCGATCTTGATCAGCGCGACGGCCAGCGCATTGAGCTGGCCGGACAGTTCGACGGCGTCGTCCTGGGTGGCGATGCCCTCGAACTTGTCCTCGGCGGAATCGAAGCTCGTGCGGGTCAGGGTCGACAGCGCACGCGCCACCTTCTTGCCGAACTGCGGATGCGCGTTGATCCCGGTGCCGATCGCGGTGCCGCCGATCGGCAGCCGGCGCAGGCGCTTGAGCGTATCGCTCAGCCGCGCTTCGGCCGAGGCGATCTGCGACGACCATGCGCCGAATTCCTGGGCGAAGGTCAGCGGCATTGCGTCCATCAGGTGCGTGCGGCCGGTCTTGACCACCTTGCCGAGGGCCTTGCCGCGCTTGTCGATCGTGCGGCGCAGGTGCTTGAGCGCCGGCAGCAGGTCCTCGACGACCGCGAGCTGCGCGGACACGCGGATCGCCGTCGGCACCACGTCGTTCGAGCTCTGGCCGAGATTGACGTGGTCGTTCGGATGCACCTTGCGCGAGGCGGTCGACGCCAGGGTCGCAATGACCTCGTTGGCATTCATGTTCGACGACGTGCCGGACCCGGTCTGGTAGATGTCGACCGGGAAGTGGGCATCGTGCTTGCCCTCGGCGACGTCGATCGCGGCGTTTCGGATCGCCTTGCCGGTCTTGTCGGGCAGCAGGCCCAGCCCGGCGTTGACCTCGGCGGCCGCCGCCTTCACCAGGCCCAGCGCACGGATGAAGCCGCGCGGCATCGGCCGGCCGGAGATCGGGAAGTTCTGGACGGCACGCTGGGTCTGCGCGCCCCACAGCGCATCGGCGGGGACCTGCAGGTCGCCCATGCTGTCGTGTTCGGTGCGGAAGGCGTCGGCGTTGGCGGGCTTGCTCATCGGGTGCGGCTCCTGGAGGGGGATGGCCGGGCTGGCGCTGCGCTGGCGGCCGGAATCGCGCCATCCGTCCGTCGGGACACGGAACATTCGCACCGCAGCCGGAAATCGGCGGGCCGAGCGGGCGGGATGGCGGGTCGCGGCAGGATACGCGAGCGCCCGGCAGGCTAAAATGACGGCTTCATCCGCTGCGCCTCAGCCCAATGACCGATTCCCGGAACGTCGACGCCGCCCTGCTGGCCCTCTCTCCGCTCGACGGCCGCTATGCCGCCAAGGTCGACGCCCTGCGTCCGATCTTCTCCGAGTACGGCCTGATCCGTGCGCGGGTGAAGGTGGAGGTGGAGTGGCTGCTCGCGCTCGCCGCCGAGCCCGGCATCGGCGAACTCGCGCCGTTCTCTCACGCCGCGTCCGCACGTCTGCGTGCGCTGGCCGACGACTTCAGCCCGGCCGATGCCGCCGGCGTCAAGGCGATCGAACGCACCACCAACCACGACGTCAAGGCGGTCGAGTACTTCATCAAGGAGCGGCTGAAGGACGACGCGGACCTGGCGCCGGCACTGGAGTTCGTGCACTTCGCCTGCACCAGCGAGGACATCAACAACCTGTCCTACGGCCTGATGCTCGATCAGGCGCGGCGCGAGGTCGTGGTGCCGGGCTTCGAGGACATCGCGGGCCGCCTGCGTGCGCTGGCCCACGCCCAGGCCGCGCAGCCGATGCTGTCGCGCACCCACGGCCAGACCGCGTCGCCGACCACGCTGGGCAAGGAGCTGGCCAACGTCGTCGCGCGTCTGGAGCGGCAGATCCAGCAGATCGGCGCCGTCGAGCTGACCGGCAAGATCAACGGCGCGGTCGGCAACTACAACGCGCACGTGGCCAGCTATCCCGACGTCGACTGGCCCGCGTTCGCGCAGCGCTTCGTCGAAGGCCTGGGCCTGGTGTTCAACCCCTACACCACCCAGATCGAACCGCACGACGCGATCGCCGAGATCGGTGACGCTGCGCGTCGCGCCAACACGATCCTCGTCGACCTGTCGCGCGACGTCTGGGGCTACATCTCGCTGGGTTACTTCAAGCAGAAGCTCAAGGACGGCGAAGTCGGCTCGTCGACGATGCCGCACAAGGTCAATCCGATCGACTTCGAGAACGCCGAAGGCAACTTCGGCATCGCCAACGCGCTGTTCGAGCACTTCAGCGCCAAGCTGCCGATCAGCCGCTGGCAGCGCGACCTGACCGATTCCACGGTGTTGCGTGCGCTGGGCACCGCGTTCGGCCACACCCAGGTGGGCCTGGACTCGCTCGCCAAGGGCATCGGCAAGCTGGAAGTGAACCCGCAGCGACTCGATGCCGATCTCGACGCCGCCTGGGAAGTGCTGGCCGAAGCCGTGCAGACGGTGATGCGTCGCCACGGCCTGCCCAATCCCTACGAGCAGCTCAAGGCGCTGACCCGCGGCCAGGGCATCACGGCCGAGTCGATGCGCACCTTCGTCGAATCGCTGGAGCTGCCCGACGACGCGAAGCAGGCGCTGCGCGAGCTCACGCCGGGCCGCTACACGGGCCTGGCCGAAGCGCTGGCCCGCGCGATCTGACCCCGGGCCCGCGGACGTCGCCATGCAGTGGCTGGTCAACCTCGACGTTCCCGACCTCGCCGCCGCCGAGGCGCTGTACGTCGCCGCATTCGGCCTGCATGCCGGGCGGCGCTTCGGCACGGACGGCGTCGAGCTGCTGGGCGGATCGGCCCCGCTGTATCTGCTGGTGAAATCCGCCGGCCGCGATGCGGCCGGCGGCGCCCGACGCGCGTACACGCGGCACTGGATGCCCTGCCATCTGGACGTGGTGGTCGAGAACCTCGACACCGCGCTGGCCCGCGCCGAGGCCGCGGGCTTGATCCGCGAAGGCGGCATCCGCACTGCGGACTGGGGCCGCATCGTCCAGTTGGCCGATCCATTCGGTCACGGCTGGTGCCTGCTGGAGTTCAGTGCGCGCGGCTATGACGCGATCGCGACGGCTGGCTAGATCGCGGCGGTCCTGACCCGCATTCCGGCGCAGGCCGGCATCCGGTGACGCGTCGACGGCATTCGGAGCAGAGCCGACGGCCACCGACGAGCAATACATGGCGTTGGGGGAATGCTTCGGCATCTCGCGGGAATGAAGGCAGACGAATGCCAGGTCACGCTGCGGCCCGGGCGCCCGCTTCGCGTTGCCTGCTCCGCTCCCGCCATCTCCCGATCGACCTGGGCCCGCAACCGATGGCGCGACGGCAACGGCGTTGCGCAGCGACGATCCGTGAGCGCGCACGCACCTCCCCCGCCCCATCGAGCCCGCCCCCGTTTTCGCGTAGTCTGCCGCCCCATGAGCGCCCCCGACCTGCCCTTCGAAATCGACGCCGCCGGCCATGCGCCGCTCGGCATGCCGCCGGCGCAGTTCCTGCGCGACTACTGGCATAAGCGCCCGCTGCTGATCCGCAACGCGTTTCCGGATTTCGAGACACCGCTCGAGCCCGAGGACCTGGCGGGCCTGGCCTGCGAGGAATTCGCGCTGTCGCGACTGATCCGCCACGACCGCGCCGGTGACGGCTGGCAGGTCGAGACCGGCCCCTTCGACGAAGACCTGTTCCCGGGGCTCGGCGATCACGACTGGACGCTGCTGGTGCAGGACGTCGACAAGTGGGACGCCGACGTCGCCGCGCTGCTGCCGCATTTCGACTTCCTGCCGCGCTGGCGCATCGACGACATCATGGTCAGCTTCGCCGCGACCGGCGGCTCGGTCGGCGCGCACGTCGACCAGTACGACGTCTTCCTGCTGCAGGGCCAGGGCCATCGCCGCTGGCAGATCGACGCCTCGCACGCGATGGGCCGCGGCCTGCCGCCGCAGGACTTCCGCGACGACGTCGAACTCAAACTGCTGCGCACCTTCACCGCCACCCACGACTGGGTGCTCGGCCCCGGCGACATGCTCTATCTGCCGCCGATGGTGCCGCACCACGGGGCCGCCGAAGATCCCTGCCTGACGTTCTCGGTCGGCATGCGCGCGCCTGCGGTCGCCGAGCTCATGGGCGATTTCGTCGACACGCTGGCGGCCGAGACCGACGAGTCGCAGCGCTACCACGACGAAACGCTGGCCGTGCCCGCCGATCCGAACGAGATCGACGATGCGGCGATGGCCCGCGTGGTCGCGGCCCTCGAGGCGCTGCGCAACGACGACCCCGACCACCTGGGCGACTGGTTCGGCCGCTTCATCACCGGTTACCGCAACGCGCACCAGGTCATGCCGGCGGACACGCTGCCGGCCCGGATCGAACTCGAATTCCAGCTCGCAGAAGGCGGCGCGGTGTTGCAGCGCAATCCGTTCTCGCGGATGGCCTGGCGGCGTACCGCCGATGGCGCCCGTCTGTTCGTCGCGGGCACAGCGCTTCCCGTGCCGCTGGCCGACGCGCCGGTGCTGGCCGGCGCGAGCGCGCTGTCGGCGGACGACTACACGGGTCTGTCGCAGGGCGGACGCGACGCGGTCAACGCCCTGCTCGAACTGGGCCACTACCAGCTGTCGCTTCCCGACGACGCATGAGCGGGCGGTTCCACGTCGTCGAAATCGTCGACCCGGCGCAGCAGGCGGCCGCGCATGCGGTGCGCGATGCGGTCTTCGTGCGTGAGCAGCAGGTGCCCGTCGAACTCGAACGCGACGCCCTCGATGCGCTCAGCCGGCACGTGCTCGCGATCGACGCCGACGGCACGCCGATCGGCACCGGCCGGCTGGCCCCCGACGGCAAGATCGGACGCATGGCGGTGCGCGCCGATCGCCGGGGCCAGGGCGTCGGCGAGGCGCTGCTGCGCGCGCTGCTCGAGCTGGCCCGCACCGCCGGCCTGCGTGCGACCTGGCTGCACGCGCAGCTGGCGGCCAGCGACCTCTATGCGCGCAACGGCTTCGTGGCGCACGGGCCGCGCTTCGTCGAAGCGGGCATCGAGCACCGCGCGATGCGCCGCCTCGACGGCGCCGGCTTCGCGATCGAAACGCTCGACGGTGCCGTCGACGCCACGGTCACGCTGATCCATTCCGCGCGCCGTGCGCTGTGGCTGCGCAGCCGGGATCTCGATCCGGGCCTCTACGACCACCCGGACGTGCTGCAGGCACTGCGCCGGTTCGCCACCGCCGGTCGCGGCGGCCGGATCCAGGTGTTGCTGCAGGACGCGGCGGGCACCCAGCGCGAGCACGCGCCGATGCTCGCGCTCGCGCAGCGGGTGTCGAGCGTCTTCGCGTTCCGCGAGGCCGACGATCCGGTCGACCGCGCATTCGCAGGCGCGTATCTGGTCAACGACGTCGGCGGATTCCTGCAGCGGCCGCTCGGCCACCGCTTCGACGGCGAGGCCGCGACCGCACTGCCCGGCCAGGCGCGACAGCTGGCGCGACAGTTCGCGCCGGTATGGGAACGTTCACGCCCCTGCACCGAGTTCCGCGCACTGGGAATCTAGGCCGGAACCGGCACCCGCTGGCCCCTCGCGGCATCTGCGACCTTGGTCGAACGCGCGTCGCGTCGCGGTCCGGTGATGCATGGGCGGCGGCGAGACGCGTATACTCTCGGGCCTTCATCGGCCCCGCGATGCGCGCGTTTCATGCGGATCGGGTGCGCCACACCCCCTCCCCAAAGAGTCCGAATCACCCGACGTGGACAGTCTCCTGAAGCAGTTTGCGCAGTCGTCCCAGTTCGGCGCCAACGCCGCCTATATCGAAGATCTGTACGAGCAGTATCTGGTCGATCCCGAGAGCGTCGGGAGCAGCTGGAAACAGTGGTTCGACGCCTTCAAAGGGCGCGAGGCGGGAGACGTTCCCCACTCCGCGGTGCTCTCGGCCGTTGCCGAAGCCGGCCGTCAGGCTGCACGCGGCGTGGTCACGACCTCCGCCGCGTCCGGCACCGCCGGCGACGAGCGCGAGCGTCACGTCGGCCGCCTGATCACGGCCTACCGCTCGCGTGGCCATCTGGGCGCCAAGCTCGATCCGCTGGACATGACCCCGCCGGTCAATCCGCCGGATCTCGGCCTGCCGTTCCACCAGCTCACCGAGGCCGATCTCGACGACGAGTTCAGCACCGGTGGCGTGGCCGGCCAGCCGCGGATGAAGCTGCGCGATCTGCTCGCGCTGCTCAAGACCACGTATTCCAGCCAGATCGGCGCGGAATTCATGCACATCCCGGACTTCGACCAGCGCAGCTGGCTGTACCAGCGCCTGGAGAAGGCCGGTGGCCGCTTCGCGCGCAGTGCCGAGGAAAAGAAGCGGATCCTCGAGCGCCTCACCGCGGCCGAGGGCCTCGAGCGCTACCTGCACACCAAGTACGTCGGTCAGAAGCGCTTCTCGCTGGAAGGCGGCGATGCGCTGATTCCGCTGCTCGACTCGCTTATCCAGCGTGCCGGCAAGGACAGCGTCAAGGACATCGTCATCGGCATGGCCCACCGCGGCCGCCTCAACGTGCTGGTCAACACGCTCGGCAAGAACCCGCGCAAGCTGTTCGACGAATTCGAAGGCAAGTTCGACCACCACGACGACGACCGCGCGCACACCGGCGACGTGAAGTACCACATGGGCTTCTCGGCCGATCTCGCCACGCCGGGCGGCGCCGTGCATCTGGCGCTCGCGTTCAATCCCTCGCACCTGGAAATCGTCAATCCGGTGGTCGCCGGCAGCGTCCGTTCGCGTCAGCACCGCCGTCGCGACACCGAGCGCAAGGCCGTGCTGCCGGTGCTGCTGCACGGTGACGCCGCGTTCGCCGGCCAGGGCGTCAACATGGAACTGTTCCAGATGTCGCAGGCCCGCGGGTTCGCGGTCGGTGGCACGGTGCATGTGGTCATCAACAACCAGGTCGGCTTCACGACCAGCGAGCGCCAGGATTCGCGCTCGACGCTGTACTGCACGGACGTCGCCAAGATGGTGGGCGCGCCGATCCTGCACGTGAACGCCGACGATCCGGAAGCCGTGGTGTTCTGCGTCGAGCTCGCCTACGACTTCCGCCAGCAGTTCGGTAAGGACGTGGTCATCGATCTCGTCTGCTACCGCCGCCACGGCCACAACGAGGCCGACGAGCCGGCCGCCACACAGCCGCTGATGTACCAGGTGATCCGCAAGCACAAGACGCCGCGCGAGCTCTACACCGCGCAGCTGGTGTCCGAAGGCGTGGTCACCGCGGATGAAGCCAAGGCCGTTGTCGACCGTTACCGCGACAAGCTCGATGCGGGTGAGGTCACCGTCGAACTGGCCGATGCCAAGCCGTCGGACTACGAGCTGACGATCGACTGGGATCCCTACCTCGCCGGCCGCCTGAGCGACACGCTCGACACCACGGTGTCGGTGGACACGCTCAAGGCGCTGGCGACCAGGATCACCACCGTCCCCGAGACCGTGAGCCTGCACGCCCGCGTCGCCAAGATCTACGACGACCGCCGCAAGATGGCGGCCGGCGAGGTCGCCGGTGACTGGGGCTTCGCCGAAAACCTCGCCTACGCCACCCTGCTCGACGCCGGCCATCGCCTGCGCCTGGTCGGCCAGGACAGCGGCCGCGGCACGTTCTTCCATCGCCACGCGGTGCTGCACGACCAGAACGACGGCGAGAACTACATCCCGCTGCGCGAGCTGGTGAAGAATCCCGAAGACGCGACGATCATCGACTCGCTGCTGAGCGAAGAAGCGGTGATGGCGTTCGAGTACGGCTACGCGTCGTCCGAGCCCGGCACGCTGTGCATCTGGGAAGGCCAGTTCGGCGACTTCGCCAACGGCGCCCAGGTCGTCATCGACCAGTTCCTGTCGTCGGGTGAAGCCAAGTGGCAGCGCCTGTGCGGCCTGGCGCTGTTCCTGCCGCACGGCTACGAAGGCCAGGGCCCGGAACACAGCTCGGCGCGCCTCGAGCGTTTCCTGCAGCTGTGCGCGCTGGACAACATGATGGTGTGCGTGCCGACCACCCCGGCGCAGGCCTTCCACATGATCCGCCGTCAGCTGTGCATGACCACGCGCAAGCCGCTGGTGGTGATGACGCCCAAGTCGCTGCTGCGCCACAAGCTGGCGGTCTCGACGCTCGAGGAACTGGCCAACGGCGAGTTCCAGCATCTGATCCCGGATGCCGACGCCGACGTGAAGAAGGTCACCCGCGTCGTCGCGTGCTCGGGCAAGGTCTATTACGACCTGCTGGAAGAAAGCCGCAAGCAGTCGCTCGACAACGTGGCGCTGCTGCGCGTGGAACAGCTGTACCCGTTCCCGCGCGAGCAGCTCAAGGCCGAACTCGCGCGTTACGAGAACGCCACCGAGGTCGTGTGGTGCCAGGAAGAGCCGCAGAACCAGGGCGCCTGGTACCAGATCAAGCATCACCTCGAAGCCTGCAAGGACGGCGCGCAGAGCCTGCATTACGCCGGTCGCGCACGCTCGCCCTCGCCCGCCGTCGGTCATTTCAACGACCACGTGGCCGAGCAGCAGCAGCTGATCGCCGATGCGCTGGTCAACGCGCTCGACGGCAAGGTCTTCTCCGAGTAATCCCAGATCGCACCCCCACATTCCACTGCTTTTCCAGGAAGCCAAGATGGCCACTGAAATCAAAGTCCCGGTCCTGCCCGAATCCGTTTCCGACGCGACCATCGCCACCTGGCACAAGAAGGCCGGCGACGCCGTCAAGCGCGACGAGAACATCGTCGATCTGGAAACCGACAAGGTCGTGCTCGAAGTGCCGTCCACCGTCGACGGCGTGATCAAGGAGATCAAGTTCGAGGAAGGCGCGACGGTCAACAGCCAGCAGGTCATCGCGATCATCGAGGAAGGCGCCGCCGCCGAAGCGCCGGCCGCCGAATCGGGCAACAAGGACAAGGAAGCGCCGGCCGCCGGCGCCGAGGAAGTGCAGCCGAAGTCCGAGGCCAAGAAGGCCGACGACAAGGCGCCGTCCTCGACCAAGCCGCAGTCGGCCGGCACGCCGTCCAAGAGCGGCGACCTGCCGCCGGGCGCGCGCTTCACCGCCGAGACCAAGGGCATCGATCCGTCGCAGGTCGAAGGCACCGGCCGTCGCGGCGCGGTGACCAAGGAAGACCTCATGAACTACGCCGCGGGCAAGACGCCGGGCGTGTCCGGCGGCGCCCGTCCGGAAGAACGCGTGCCGATGACCCGCATCCGCAAGCGCATCGCCGAGCGCCTGATGCAGTCGAAGGAATCGATCGCGATGCTGACCTCGTTCAACGAGGTCAACCTGGGCAAGGTGATGGCGCTGCGCAAGGAACTCGGCGAGCAGTTCCAGAAGGAGCACGGGATCAAACTCGGCTTCATGAGCTTCTTCGCCAAGGCCACCGCTAACGCGCTGCAGCGCTACCCGATCGTCAACGCCTCGGTCGACGGCGACGAGATCATCTATCACGGCTACGCCGACATCTCGATCGCGGTGTCGACCGAGAAGGGCCTGGTCACGCCGGTGCTGCGCAATGTCGAGCGCATGGGCTTCGCCGAGATCGAACAGGGCATCGCCGAATACGCCAAGAAGGCGCGCGACGGCAAGCTGGGCCTGGACGACCTGCAGGGCGGCACGTTCACGATCACCAATGGCGGCACCTTCGGCTCGCTGATGTCGACGCCGATCGTCAACCCGCCGCAGTCGGCGATCCTCGGCATGCACACCATCAAGGAGCGTCCGATCGTCGAGAACGGCCAGATCGTCGCCGCCCCGATGATGTACATCGCGATCTCCTACGACCACCGCATCATCGACGGCAAGGACGCGGTGCAGTTCCTGGTCGACATCAAGAACCAGCTGGAAAATCCGCATCGCATGCTTCTGGGAATGTGATTCCCAGACGCAGGGGATTCGGCATTCGGGAACTGGGATTCGGCAACGCCGGCTCCTGCTCGCCCCAATCCCGAATCCCGTACCCCCAATCCCGTTTTGAGGGAATGAAATGACCGAAAAATTCGATGTCGTCGTCATCGGTGCCGGCCCCGCCGGCTACCACGCCGCGATCCGTGCCGCGCAGCTGGGCATGAAGGTCGCCTGCATCGACGCGGCGCTGGGCAAGGACGGCAAGCCCGCCCTCGGCGGCACCTGCCTGCGCGTGGGCTGCATTCCGTCGAAGGCGCTGCTCGATTCCTCGCGCCAGTTCTGGAACATGGGCCATCTGTTCGGCGACCACGGCATCACGTTCAAGGACGCGAAGATCGACGTCCCGGCGATGGTGGGCCGCAAGGACAAGATCGTGAAGCAGTTCACCGGCGGCATCGCGATGCTGTTCAAGGCGAACAAGATCACCCCGTTCTACGGCTTCGGCACGCTGCACGCCGACCGCCTGGTCAAGGTGAAGCAGCACGACGGCACGGAAGTCGAGCTCACCGGCACCAACGTCATCATCGCCGCGGGTTCGGAGTCGATCGAGTTGCCGTTCGCCAAGTTCGACGGTGACACCATCGTCGACAACGTCGGCGGTCTCGACTTCACCGAGGTGCCGAAGCGCCTGGCCGTCATCGGCGCCGGCGTCATCGGCCTGGAGCTCGGCAGCGTGTGGAAGCGCCTCGGCGCCGAGGTGACCATCCTCGAAGCGCTTCCCGACTTCCTCGCGCTGGCCGACGCCGAAGTGGCGAAGACCGCGCTCAAGGAATTCAGAAAGCAGGGGCTCGACATCAAGCTGGGTGCCAAGGTCGCCAAGACCGAAGTCACCGGCAAGGGCAAGAAGAAGGAAGTCGTCGTCAGCTACACCGACAAGGACGGCGAGCAGACGCTGACCGTCGACAAGCTGCTGGTCGCCGTGGGCCGCAAGGCCGCGAGCAAGGGCCTGCTGGCCGACGGCAGCGGCGTGAAGCTCACCGAGCGCGGCCAGATCGAGGTCGACGACCACTGCCACACCGGCGTCGATGGCGTGTGGGCGGTCGGCGACTGCGTGCGCGGCCCGATGCTCGCGCACAAGGGCTTCGAGGAAGGCATCGCCGTGGCCGAGCTGATCGCCGGCCTGCCCGGCCACGTCAACTTCGACACGATTCCGTGGGTCATCTACACCGAGCCGGAGATCGCGTGGGTCGGCAAGACCGAGCAGCAGCTCAAGGACGACGGCATCCCGTACAAGGCGGGCAGCTTCCCGTTCGCGGCGATCGGCCGTGCGGTGGCGATGGGCGAGCCGGCCGGTTTCGTCAAGGTCATCGCGCACGCCGAGACCGACCGCGTGCTGGGCATGCACCTCGTCGGCGTCGGCGTCTCCGAGCTGGTGCACGAAGGCGTGCTGACGATGGAGTTCAAGGGCTCCGCCGACGACCTCGCCCGCATCTGCCACGCCCACCCCACGTTGTCGGAAGCGATCCACGACGCGGCGATGGCGGTCGACAAGCGGGCGATTCACAAGGCGAACTGAAGTTCGCCTGTGATGGGTGATTCGTGATTGGTGATTCGCAAGAGCGCCGTCCGTCATCTTTCCCAGACCTCAGACGCCGGGCCATGCCCGGCGTCTGCTTTTCCGAATCACCCATCACCAATCACGAATCACAGCTCCGATGAAAAGCATCTGCGTCTACTGCGGCTCCAACGCCGGCAGCAAACCCGTCTATGCCGAGCGCGCGATGGCGCTGGGCGACCGTCTTGCGAAGGACGGACTGCGCCTGGTCTACGGTGGCGGCAACGTCGGCCTGATGGGCACGGTCGCCAATGCGGTGCTCGATGCAGGCGGCGAAGTGACCGGCGTGATTCCGCAGCAGCTCGCCGACTGGGAAGTCGCGCACCGCGGCCTGACCGAACTCGAGATCGTCGACTCGATGCACACGCGCAAGATGCGCATGTTCGAACTGTCGGACGCCTTCGTCGCCCTGCCCGGCGGCTTCGGCACGATGGAGGAGATCTTCGAGATGCTGACCTGGCGCCAGCTCGGCATCGGCAGCAAGCCCTGTGCCTTCCTCGACATCGACGGCTTCTACGCGCCGCTGATCGGCATGATCGATCGCATGGTCGAGGAGCGATTCCTGCACCCCGACCAGCGCGCCGACCTCTGGTACGGCAGCGACATCGACGCGATGCTGGCATGGATGCAGGCCTACGAGCCCGCGCAGGCGAGCAAGTGGATCGACGAGAAGCGGCGCAGTGTCGTGAGGTAAGGCGTCTCTCGGCGCGTCTGGCGCGCGCAAGGTGCGCTCGTGTGCGTCGGTCGTGTCCGCGCGCCGGCTCCGCTCGGGTCATCTCGATCGCGGGGTGGGTCCCAGCGTCGGCTGGGACGACGTGACCATGGTTCGAGCCGTTCTGTGAACGCCCGCGTTTCCTCGGCCCGTCGCCCAGCGGAGGCTCGAGATGGGTCCAAACGTCCGCCACGACGACGCGACCAGGCTCGAACCGTTTCATGACAGCCAGCGTTCCCGCGCCCCGTCGCCCCAGCGCACGCTGGCGCCCATTTCGACGTTCGCGCGATACACGACCGAGACCTTGACCGACAGCCCCGTCGCAGGTCACTTGCGATGCTGCAGCATCCGGTCCTTCAAGCGCATCCGAGCCATGCGCCACTGTCTCCCCTGCACCTGCATTCTCGCCAGTGCGCCACGCGGCATGCTCCACATCGGGGTGACCTCCGATCTCGCAGCGCGTCTGGCGACACCACACCCGTCGAGTCCCGGCGTCACTTCACACGACCGCCGCCATCGACTCGTCGGGTTCGAAACCCACGACACGATGGCAGCCGCGATCACGCACGAAAAGGCGACTAAAGGCCTGGCAGCGCATGTGGAAGATCCAGCGCGTCGAGTCGACGAATTCCGACTGGCACGCCCTGTATCCTGACCTGATCTGACACCTCGAGGTCCCACGGATGTCCACCCCAGCCCGCTTCGACGCCTTCCGCATCCACAACGACGACGCCGGTTACCGCAGCGGCGTCGAGCAGGTCGCGATCGACGACCTCGCCGACGGCGAAATCGACATCCGGGTCGCGCATTCGTCGGTGAATTTCAAGGATGCGCTGGCAGGCACCGGCCAGGGCAAGATCCTGCGTCGCTTTCCGCTGGTGGGCGGCATCGACGTGGCCGGCCATGTGGTGGCCTCGCGCGATCCCGCGTTCAAGGAAGGCGACGCCGTGCTCGTCACCGGCAGCGGATTGTCGGAAACGCGCGACGGCGGCTATGCGCAGTACGCGCGCCTCGAGGGCAAGTGGGCGGTCCAGCTGCCCGCGGGCTTGACCTTGCGCGAGAGCATGATCCTGGGTACGGCCGGCTTCACCGCCGCGCTCGCGCTGCTGCGGATGCAGGAGAACCGGCAGACCCCGGACCTCGGCCCGCTCGCGGTCACCGGTGCGACCGGCGGCGTCGGCTCGCTGGCCGTCGACATCTTCAGCGCCGCCGGTTACGCGGTGCATGCGATCAGCGGCAAGGCCGACCAGACGGGCTATCTGAAGTCGATCGGTGCTTCCGAAGTGCTCGGCCGTGACGCGCTCGCGACCACCCGTCCGATGGAGTCCGCGCGGTTCGGCGGCGGCCTCGACAATGTCGGCGGCCCGATGCTGGTGAGCCTGCTGGCGCAGACCGCGCCTTACGGCAATGTCGCCACCGCTGGTCTCGCCGCCAGTGCGGATCTGGACGCGACGGTGATGCCCTTCATCATCCGTGGCGTGTCGCTGCTCGGCGTCGCGTCGGCCGGTACCCCGCGTGCGATCCGGGATGCGGTGTGGGCGCGCCTCGCAGCCGACTGGAAACCCCGCCATCTGGACACGATCTGCACGCAGGAGGTCGCATTGTCGGGCCTGCCGGATGTCTTCGACCGCATGCTGGCCGGAGGTTCGCACGGCAGGACGCTCGTCACGCTTTAGCGCGTGGTATGGGTGCATACACTGAATGCGGGCTAGAATCCTGCGCTCTTGAAGGGGGAACAATGGCGCGCATTCTGATCGTCGACGACTCACCGTCGCAGTTGATGGGCATTCGTCGCATCGTCGAAAAACTGGGGCACGAGGCACTGACTGCCGAAGACGGGCAGGCCGGTGTCGAGGCGGCCAAGCGGGAGCTGCCGGATCTCATCCTGATGGACGTGGTGATGCCGAACCTCAACGGGTTCCAGGCCACGCGCTCCATCACGCGCGATCCGGCCACGCGGCATATCCCGGTCGTACTGGTCACCACCAAGGACCAGGACACCGATCGCGTCTGGGGCATGCGCCAGGGCGCCAAGGCCTACCTCACCAAGCCCTTCAGCGAGGTCGAGCTGTCCGACGCGATCGTCAAGACGATCGGCGCCGACGCGAACCCGACGCCGCCTACTGCAGGCTGAGTGCCGGCGGGCGCCGCACGGCGCCGTCGACCGGGTTCGACGGACTTGGCGGGTTTACGTGGATGGCCAGATCTCCCGGTGGCGAATGCACACCGCCCGCGATCAGCCCGGCATTCGTCGAGCATCGCGTGATACCGCGGCCTGCGCACCGCCGCACGACCGGCCGCATGCGCGCTTCGACGATCAGGTCAGGGCGCGTAGCGCCCCACCCGTTCAGCGCTCGCCGGCTTCGACGCGATCGAACGCCTGACGCAGCGCCTCGTAGGCCGCGGTCTGCTCGGCAGTGCGCGGCGGCGGTGCCTCCACCTCGAGTTCGATCAGTTGATCGCCCGCGGTCGCGCCACCGCTGCCCGGCAGGCCGCGGCCACGCAGCCGAAGCTTGCGCCCGCTTTCGGACCCCGCCGGAATCTTCAGTTCGACCCGGCCGCCCAGGGTCGCCACGCTGACCGTGGCGCCCAGTGCCGCGTCCCAGGCCGCGATCGGCAACGACAGGATGATGTTGCGGCCGTCGACGTCGAAGTCCGGATGCGCCGCATATTCGATCTCGAGCAGCAGGTCGCCGCCGTGCTGCCCCTTGCCCGCCAGACGGATCACCTGGCCGGGCCGGATGCCCTTCGGAATGCGCACGTCGAACGTGCGTCCGAGCACCGGTACACGGACGTTGTCGCCCTGGTAGACGGTCTCCAGCGGCACCGCCAGCCGTGCACGCGTGTCACCGCGCGGCGCGGCCCCCGGATGCACGCCGCCACTGCCGAATCCGGCGCCGCCACGGCGACGGAAGAGTTCTTCGAAGAAGTCGCTGAACCCGCCACCGGCACCGCCGCCGGCGAAGATCTCGTCGAAATCCGCACCGCCGCCGGCGCCGTAGCCGCCGAAGCCACCGGGCGGCGGCTGCACCTCGTCGCCCGTGCGATAGCCGCGCGCGCGCAGCTGGTCGTAGGCCTTGCGCTTCTCCGGGTCGCGCAGGGCCTCGTAGGCTTCGTTGACCGACTTGAACGTCTCCTCGGCCCCGGCCTCTTTGCTGACGTCCGGATGGTATTTGCGGGCCAGGCGTCGGTAGGCGGTCTTGATTTCCGCATCGCCCGCGTTGGGCTCGACGCCGAGAATCTCGTAGTAATCCTTGAACTGCATCGTGGTTTCTTCCGGGGCGGCGCCCGAACGGGCCGCGGCAGACGGGGAACGCCGGGAGCGGCGACGGCCCGCAGGATACCTGCAGGCCGCCGTGTCCGGTGTGACCCGCACGCGTCGCCGGGCGACGCGTGCGGGTACGGCGACTGCGCTGCTTACTGCGGCCGGTCCGCGGTCGGCACCGCGCCGACCTGGATGCGACGCGGCGTGGTCTCGGGCCGCTTCGGGATGCTGATCTCGAGCACGCCATTGCGCCCGGTGGCAGTGACGGCATCGGCGTCCGCGCTGTCGGGCAGCGCGAACCGGCGATGGAAGCGGCCACTGACGCGCTCCATGCGCGAGAACCGCACATCGGTCTCGCGGCCCTGCCCCTCGCCCGGGTCGGCCGGCCGGGTCACGCGCTCGCCCTTGAGGCTGAGGATGCCCTTGTCCATCCAGATCTCGACGTCCTGCGGCTCCAGCCCAGGGAGATCGGCGAGGATGACGAAGCGCTCGCGCTCTTCGTGGATGTCGACCCGCGGCACCCACTGGCTGGTGACCACCGACGAGACGTCGTGGTTGTCGCCGCTCTGGACGAACTGGTCGAAGAGCCGGCGCATGTCCTCGTGCAGGCTGCGCTCGTGGCGGGCGGGGGTGTGGGGACGCACGGCATTGGAATCGTGTCGCATGGTGCTGGCTCCGCAAAGATGGGCGGCCGGGGCCGCGATGCGCACGATCTGGGAATGCCTTGGCGCCTTTCAAGCGGTCACTTCGGCGCCAACCGCGAGCGGCTAGACTCCGTTCACCCTCCCCCGACGGCCCGCGACCATGACCATCCAGATCGGCGACACCATCCCCGAAGTGACGCTCAAGCACATCCACGACGGCGTCCGCGTCATCGACACGCCGACCATTTTCTCGGGCAAGAAGGTGGTGCTGTTCGCGGTGCCGGGGGCGTTCACGCCGACCTGTTCCGAGCACCATCTGCCGGGCTTCGTCGAGCGCTTCGACGACTTCCGCAAGCGCGGCATCGACGTGGTCTGCATCGCGGTCAACGATCCGTTCGTCATGCAGGCCTGGGGCGAAAGTGCCGGTGTGCCGAGCGGGCTGCAGATGCTCGCCGACGGCAATGCGGATTTCGTCCGCGCAATCGGTCTGGAAATGGACGCCAGCGCCTACGGCATGGGCCTGCGTGCACGCCGGTTCGCGCTCTACGCGGACGATGCGGTGGTCCAGCACCTGTTCGTCGAGGCGCCGGGCGAATTCAAGGTGTCGTCGGCCGACAACGTGCTCGCGCACATCGACTGAGCCTGCTGTGGGGGCTTGCCGGGACGGTGCGCAGCGGCGGCGCAAGGGGCGCACCGTGAGCCGGCCTTGACGCTTCGGTGCGTAGTCTGCACGCACCGAAGGGAGCCCTACGATGACCGATACCAGCCGCGTGCTCGCGCGCAATGCGCAGATCCTGCGCTTCTTGATCAAGTACCGCCGCGCGGGCGTGCTCTCCGGCGTCGACATCGACCCCGCCACCTCGGACATCGACACCGGCGACGACGGCAAGCCCGAGGCCTTCGTCGACGACCTCGAAGCCCTCGGCCCGACCTTCATCAAGATCGGCCAGGCACTCTCCACGCGCCCGGACATGGTACCGCCGGCCTACATCGCCGCGCTCGAGCGTATGCAGGACGACGTCGCGCCGCTGCCCTTCGAGGTGATCCACGAAGCGGTCGAGGAGGCGCTCGGCGTGCGCACGAGCAAGATCTTCGAGACATTCGAGGAAACTCCGCTCGGCAGCGCGTCGCTGGCCCAGGTGCACCGCGCGACGCTGCGTGACGGCCGGCGCGTCGCGGTGAAGGTGCAGCGTCCCGGCATCGTGGAGCAGATTCGTGATGATCTCGACACCCTCGCCCGCCTCGCCGGCGGCGTCGACCGGGTGACCGACGTGGGCCGTCGCATCCGCTTCGCCGACTGGGTGCACGAGTTCCGCCGCACGTTGCTGGCCGAACTCGATTACCGCGTCGAGGCCGAGAACCTCGACCGCTTCGATGCCCACTTCACCGCCTATCCCACCTTGTTCGTGCCCAAGCCCATCTGGGACCTCACCCGTGCCCGGGTGCTGACGATGGAGCTGGTCGAGGGCACCAAGGTCACCGACATCAGCGGCCTCCAGCGCACCGAGCACGACATGGGCCCGTTGGCGACGTCGCTGCTGCACGGTTACCTCGACCAGGTGTTCGTGCACGGCGATATCCACGCCGATCCGCACCCCGGCAACCTGCTCTACACCCGCGACGGGCGGCTCGGCCTGCTCGACCTCGGCATGGTGGCGCATGTGCCGCCGCGCACCCGCGAGCGCCTGCTCAAGCTGTTGTTCGCGGCGGTCGACGGCCGCGGCGAACAGGTCGCCGCCGAAGGCATCGCGATGGGCACGCGGCTCGAGGATTTCGACGAGGAACGTTACTACCGCGATGTCGGCCAGCTGGTGGCGCGCTATGCCGCACAGTCGGGAGCGACCGGACAGACCGAAGGCCGGCTGATGCTCGACCTGGTACGGCTGGCGACCGCCTGCGGGCTGCGCACCGCGCCGGAGATGAGCCTGCTCGGCAAGACCCTGCTGCACCTCGAATCGGTGGTGCACGCGCTGGATCCGGAGCTCGACATGAAGCGCGTCGTCGAGGACCACCTCAACGACATGATGCGCCAGCGCCTGCGCAAATCGCTGTCGCCGGCGAGCCTGGCCAGCGAAATGATGGACCTGCAGGAACTGGTGCGCGACGCGCCGCGCAAGGTCTCGAACGTGCTGTCGCTGCTGTCGGAGAACCGCCTGCGGGTGCGCGTGACCGGCCTCGAGGAATCGCATCTGCTCGAGAGTCTGCACAAGATCGCCAACCGCATCGCGGCCGGCATCGTGACCGCCGCCCTGATCCTCGCCTCGGCGATGATGATGGACAACCCGGACGGCCCGCGCCTGTTCGGCTATCCGGCGATCGCGATGCTGCTGTTCCTCACAGGCGCCTCGCTCGGCATCGCGATCGTGCTCAGCGCGCTGCTCGGCGACCGGCGTGCCAAGCCCAACGAGGAACGCGGGCCGCGCTGACGCAGGCACCGGTGTACCGCCCATCAGATGAGAACCGGTCTCATCGCTCTGTTATGATGGGCGGCTCCCCGCGCGATGCCTGCCTGCCATGTCAGCCGCTTTTGGCACCGAGACGGTGCTGGATGTCCGTCACTGGACGGACGCCTACTTCAGCTTCACCACCACCCGCGACGACGGCTTCCGGTTCGAGAACGGGCAGTTCGTGATGATCGGCCTGGAGGTCGAGGGCAAACCGCTGCTGCGCGCGTATTCGATCGCCAGCGCGAACTGGGAAGAGCAACTCGAGTTCTTCAGCATCAAGGTCGACAACGGCCCGCTGACCTCGCGCCTGCAACACATCAAACCGGGCGATCGCATCCTAGTCGGACGCAAGCCGACCGGCACCCTGTTGATCCACGATCTGCATCCGGGGCGCAATCTCTACCTGCTGGGCACCGGCACCGGCTTCGCACCGTGGCTGTCGGTGATCAAGGACCCGGAGACCTACGAGCGGTTCGACACCGTGATCGTCACCCACGGCGTGCGCACGCCGCAGGATCTGGCCTACCGCGACTACATCGTCAACGAGCTGCCTCATCACGAGTTCCTCGGCGAGCAGATGGCGAAGCAGTTGCGCTACTACCCGGCCGTGACCCGCGAGGACTTCGATGTCGATGGTCGCAGCCACCGCGGCCGGTTGACCGAGCTGCTCGACAGCGGTCGCATGGCGTCCGATCTGGGTCTGCCGCCGCTCGATCCGGCACATGACCGCGCGATGATCTGTGGCAGCCCGCAGATGCTGGCCGACTTCCGCAATCTGCTCGACGCCCGCGGCTTCGAAGCCGCCCCGCGCATCGGCACGCCGGGGCAGTACGTGTTCGAACGGGCCTTCGTCGAAAAGTAGCCGCGTCCGGGTCTACACTCGGCGCAGACTTCCGGAGCGCCCATGAAGATTCTCGTGACCGTCGATGGCAGCGACATCAGCCTGCGCGCGTTGAAGTACGCGCTGGGCCTCGCCAAGCAGTTCGCCAAGCCCGGCGTGGTGACCGTGCTGCATGTCGACCCGCCGGCGTTTCCGGGGGTCGAGCGGCGGCTTGGGCACCAGGCCATCGCCGACTACCACGCTGCGAACCACGAGCACGCGCTGGCCCCGGCCCGCGCGATGCTCAAGCGCAGCAAGCTCGCCGTGGACGAAGTGCACGCGGTCGGCGAGATCGCCGGGACGATCCTCGACGTCGCCCGCAAACGCCGCATCGACCTGATCGTCATGGGCTCGCACGGGCGCTCGGCGGTCAAGGGCGTGCTGCTCGGTTCGGTGTCGACCAAGGTGATCGCGCAGACGGACATTCCGGTCACGATCATCCGCTGAGCGCCGACACCCTCAGGCCCGCTCGCCCAGCGCCTTCTCGATTGGTGACCGGAGCGCGGACGGCGGTGTCGACGGCGCGAATCGCCGCAGCACCTGGCCGTCCCGGCCGACGAGAAACTTGGTGAAGTTCCATTTGATCGCGCGCGTGCCCAGCACGCCACGCTTCTGCTGGCCCAGCCAGGCCCACAGCGGATGCGCGCCGGGGCCGTTGACCTCGACCTTGGCGAACATCGGGAAGTCCACTGCATAGTTCAGCGCACAGAACCGGCGGATGTCGGCTGCATCGCCCGGCTCCTGCTGGCGGAACTGGTCGCACGGAAACCCCAGCACGACGAGCCCACGGCCACTGAAGTCCGTCCACAGCTGCTGCAGCCCGGCGTACTGGGGCGTGAATCCGCAGCGCGAGGCCACGTTGACGATCAGTAACACCCGGTCTGCGTAATCGGACAGGGGCTGATGCTGTCCCTCGAGCGTGGTGGCCTCGAAATCGAATGCGCAGGTCATGGGGAGGCTCCAGACGGAGCCACGAGTCTGCGGCAGACGGCTACGCGATGCCATACAGCTGAGCAATCGCATGAAATTGTTTTTGCAATCGATTGATATCGAAGCAAACAGCGTCGCGCGACTTCCGGCACGGGCCGCATGCACCCCGATGGGCTAGCCTAGGGGGTCATGTCACCTGGAGAGTCACCTTGCTGAAGCACCCGCTCGCCGTTGCCCTGTGCGCGGCTCTCGCCGTGTCCGCACTGCCCGTCTTCGCCCAGACCGGCGCCCCCGCCAATGCCGCGCCGGCCACGAGCGCCCAGCGTCCCGCCGACAATCCGCTGTTCGTCGAAAGCACGCTCGATCTCCAGTACCCGCACTTCGACCGCATCCAGGATGCGCACTTCGCCCCGGCGTTCGATGCCGGCATGGCCGAAAACCTGCGTGAGATCGAGGCGATCGCCAGCAATTCCGAAGCCCCGACGTTCGACAACACCATCATCGCGCTCGAGCGCTCGGGTGAACTGCTGTCGCGCGCACGGGTGATCTTCGGCAGCCTCAACGGCACCGACACCAACGACACGCGCCGCAAGATCGACGCCGAATACGCGCCGAAGTTCGCCGCCCACCGTGACGCGATCATGCTCAACCCGCAGCTGTTCGCGCGTATCGACACGCTGTACAAGAACGTCGGCGATCTCGGCCTCGACGCCGAAGGGCAGCGCCTGGTCGAGCGCTACCACACGATGTTCGTCCGCGCCGGCGCCAACCTCACCGAGGCGCAGAAGCAGGAGATGCGCCGCATCAACGCCGAATCGGCGAAGCTCGGCACCACCTTCAGCCAGAACGTGCTCAACGAGGTCAACGATTCGGCCGTCGTGGTCGATACGCTCGAAGAACTCGACGGCCTGACCGATGCACAGATCGCCGCCGCGGCCGCCGAAGCCAAGACGCGCGGCGTGGAGGGCAAGTACGTCATCACCCTGCTCAACACGACCGGCCAGCCGGTGCTGCCGCAGGTCAACAACCGCGCACTGCGCGAGCGCATCCACACCGCGTCGGTCAACCGCGGTAGCCGCGGCAACCAGTACGACAACACCCAGGTCATCGCCGACATCCTCAAGCTGCGCGCCGAGCGCGCCAACCTGATGGGGTATCCGAACCAGGCGACCTTCATCCTCGAGGACTCGACCGCCGGCACCGTCGAGGCCGTCAACGGCATGCTCGGCCAGCTGGCCCCGGCTGCGGTCGCCAATGCCAAGCTCGAAGCCGCCGAACTGCAGGCGATGATCGACCGCGAGCAGGCCGCCAAGGGCGAGCCGACGTTCCAGCTCGAGCCGTGGGACTGGGCCTACTACTCGGAGAAGGTCCGCCAGGACAAGTACAGCTTCGACGACGCGCAGATCAAGCCGTACTTCGAGATGAAGAACGTGTTGGAGAACGGCGTGTTCTTCGCCGCGACCCAGTTCTACGGCATCACGTTCAAGGAGCGGACCGACCTGCCGAAGTACCACCCCGACACCTGGACCTACGACGTCTTCAACGAGGACGGCAGCCAGCTCGCGATCTTCATCTTCGATCCCTACGCGCGCGCGTCGAAGCGCGGCGGTGCGTGGATGAACTCGTACGTTTCGCAGTCCGAGCTCGACGGCACGCTGACCGTCACCGCCAACCACCAGAACATTCCCAAGCCTCAGGCCGGCCAGCCGACGCTGCTGACCTGGGATGAAGTGACCACGATGTTTCACGAGTTCGGCCACTCGCTGCACGGCATGTTCTCGGACGTGAAGTACCCGTTCTTCAGCGGTACCAGCGTGCCGCGCGACTTCGTCGAGTTCCCGTCGCAGGTCAACGAGATGTGGGCCGACTGGCCGACGATCCTCGCCAACTACGCCAAGCACTACCAGACCGGCGCGGCGATGCCGTCCGAGCTGATCGAACGCGTGCAGGCGGCGGCGAAGTTCAATCAGGGCTTCGCGACGACCGAATACCTCGGTGCGGCGATGCTCGACCAGTACCTGCACCAGCTGCCGGCCGACCAGCTGCCGAGCGGTGCCGAGGTCATGGCCACCGAAGCCGCCGCGCTGCAGGCGGCCGGTCTCGACTACGCGCCGGTGCCGCCGCGCTACCGCACGCCGTACTTCAGCCACATCAACGGCGGCTATGCGGCCGGCTACTACGCCTACATCTGGTCGGAAGTGCTGGACGCGAACACCGTGCAGTGGATCGAGCAGAACGGCGGCCTGACCCGCGCCAACGGCGATCGCCTGCGCAGCACGCTGCTCTCGCAGGGCGGCAGCAAGGATGCGAAGCAGTTGTTCGTCGACTTCACCGGCGCCGAGCCGCAGATCGAGCCCCTGCTGATCAAGCGCGGCCTGGCCCCGGATCCGACCGACGCGTCGAACTAACGCGTTTCCCGATCTCGCTTCAGAACGCCCGGCCTCGTGCCGGGCGTTTTCGTTGAAGGCCTGCTGCTCGCACGCGTTGTGCGTCGCAGCGGCTGCGCCGACTCCATGGACGCGGGGTAGCATGGCGGCATGTCCTCACCCGCCCTCGCCGCGTCCACCTCCGAACGCCTGCACGACTGGCTCGATGCGCACGCGCGGATCTTCGTATTGACTGGCGCGGGCATCAGCACGGGTTCCGGCATTCCCGACTATCGCGACGCGAGTGGCGCGTGGAAGCGCGCGGCCCCCGTCACCTGGCAGGCGTTCACGGCCGACCCGGCTGTCTACCGCCGCTACTGGGCACGCAGCCACGTCGGCTGGCCCGCGTTCTCGGCCGCACGCCCGAACGTCGCCCACGACGCGCTGGCCGGGCTCGAGGCGCGCGGCCGCCTGTCGATGCTGCTGACCCAGAACGTCGACGGCCTGCATCAGGCGGCCGGAAGCCGGCACGTCGTCGACCTGCACGGACGCCTCGACACCGTGATCTGCCTGGGCTGCGGCGATCGTCAGCCGCGCAAGGACCTGCAGCCGCGCCTGGCGGCCGACAATCCGCACTGGTGCCCCGGTGACGCCGGCATGGCACCCGACGGCGACGCCGACATCGCGGCCGACGTGGTCGCCGCGTTCGTCCCGCCGCACTGTCTGCTCTGCGGCGGACTGCTCAAGCCGGACGTGGTGTTCTTCGGCGAGAACGTGCCGCGCGCGCGGGTCGCGTCGGCCCAGGCGGCGCTGCAGGCCAGCGATGCGATGCTGGTCATCGGCTCATCGCTGATGGTGTATTCCGGATTCCGCTTCGCGCGCATGGCCGCCGACGCCGGACGGCCGCTGGCCATCCTCAATCGCGGCACCACGCGCGCCGACGCCCTGGCGACCCTGAAACTCGATGCCGACATCGCCGACACGCTGGCAGGGCTCGAAGCCGGCGGCTGACGCTCAGCCCTGGACGAACAGCGCGCGATAGCGCTCGGCGACATGCGGCAACAGCACCGATGCCGGCACCTCGACTGTCTGCACGCCGTCCGAATATGGACCGACCTGATAGGGCGGAAACACGAAGCGCAACGCCACGAGCTTGCCGCCCGCGCCGACGACCGGCTCGAACTGCTGGTAGTTGCTCACCTCGGGACCGGACCCTTCGTCGATCATCTTGCCGGCCGAGCGCATCAGGCGGCTGCGTTCGTCGGGCTCGAGTTCGTCGGCGTCGACACGCTGCGACAACGCGGCGTGCAACTGCTCGCGCACATAGGCGGCGATCGCCTGCCAACTGTCGGGCTGCGCCAGCAAGGTATCCGCAGTCAGCAGGCGGTCTTCCGCGACCAGCCAGACGAAGCGTTCGATCAGCGGTGCGTCATGGGCACCGCCGGTATAGCTGCTGCCATCGGCGGCGATCGCCAGCAGATCCGGCGTGTCGGCGATGGTGGTGAAGCTCAACGACAGGTCGTACATCGTGCCCGCCGGCAGCTCGGCGCCGCGCACCGCGTCCATCAGCTCGTCGCGCGCGCCCTGTGCGTAGCGATGCAGCTCGGCGGCGAGACCGGGATACTTGTTCGCCTCGGGCGGGTAGCTGATGCCGACGATGAACCTGGCATCCATCTCCACGACATCTTCGAGATGGCCCGGCCCTTCCGGCACAGGGGCGACGTCGACCGCGGGTGCGGGATCGGCGGACGGTACGGCGGGCGGCGCCTCACGCTGACAGGCAAGCAGCATCACCGACAACAGGCCGCACATCACCATCCGTCTCATCGTATCGATCCCCGTGCCGCGCCTGCGGCTTAAAAAACTCACGAAACGCTAACGCTGTCGCCGTGGCTTCGCCGTGATGGCGACACGCGGCTTCCGGAGCGCGCGACATAGAAAAAGCCCCGGGCGTTTCCGCCCGGGGCTCGGTCTTGCAGCGGGCAGGGCGTCTTAGACGGCCTGCACTTCGTCAGCCTGCAGGCCCTTCTGGCCCTGGACGACCTTGAAGGTCACCTTCTGGCCTTCCTGCAGCGACTTGAAGCCGGTGCCCTGGATCGAACGGAAGTGGACGAACAGGTCCTGGCCGCTTTCCGGGGTGATGAAGCCGAAGCCCTTGGCATCGTTGAACCACTTGACGGTGCCGCTCTGACGCTCACTCATGGTGTTACTCCTTGAAGCAGTTTGGTCATTGGAACACGGTGCACCGGCGGGTTGATTGGACGCCGGGTACCGCGACTGTCGAGCAAGGGGTAACGCGAAAGCGATGGAGCGGATCGTCCCGACCGGAGACCGGCCGTTCAACTTGGATCTACCGCATCGGAGCCACGATGTACCGTGATCCCGGCCTTGAACAGTTCGCGAACGATACCGCATCTTTCGCCGGAAATGTGAATAGGCAAACCCCGGTGTCGACGACTGCCGCGGGCGGTCACCTGGGGCAAGCCGGACCGGTCGAGTACGGCCATGCGGCGCTGTTTCCGAGACCCACGCGGGCCACGTGGGAGGTGACGTCCAGCGTCAACCCGGCGAAACATCGGCCCGCATAACCGCGATTCCGCAAGGCCATCGACGCCGGGATATCGCGCAGGCGCGTTGGCCGTATTCGGCCGAGGCGCGCTGCCGCACTCGGCGTCAGAAACCACTGACAGCGAGGTCCGGAAATACCCGACCCGGGGAACCGCCACGGCTCGCCCGGATGACGACAGGCCGCGCCCCATGCAGCGGACGCGGCCTGTCTGTCTGACCCGATAGGCAGGGTCTACTGACGCGCCCTCACCCATGGACCCGCGGATGAGGGCGGCGCCCGGATCAGCCGGGCTTGTTGCGGTGGTCGCGCTTGCCCTGGTTCTTGCGGTCGCGCGTACTGATGCTGCCGTGGATCGGCGCCTGCCGCGTCTCGCCCGCATGCAGTTCGAGCACACGCGAGCGCGCTTTCGGCGACTGGAAGCCCGGCGTGGCCTGGGCGGTTCCCTCGTTGCCGAGTCCTTCCCACGGCTTGGGCTGGCTGGCACTCGCCTCCTGCTGCTCGAGCAGTTTGCGGGTATTGGCGAGCGCGCGACGCGGCGAGATGCCAGCCGATGCCTTGCTGGCCGCGCCCTTCTTCGCCGTGCCCGTGCTTGCCGCGCGCGTTTTCGGCGATGCGGTCTTCGCCTGCGTGGTCGTCTTGCCTGCCGTGCGCGTTTTCTTGGCGCTCGTTGTCGAGGTGCGCTCGACCGCCGTGGACCGGGCGGCCGCTGCCGGTGCCTTCTTCGACGTACGCGCGGCCTTGGCGGGAGCGCTCGCTCCCGAGGTCTTTGCAGCCGTCTTCGTCGTAGCTGTCTTTTTGGCAGCCGTCTTCTTGGCAGCGGTCTTTTTGGCGGTTGCCTTCTTGGCGACCGTCTTCTTGCTGGCGGTCGACGACGTGCTCGCACTCGACGCCTTCGCCTTGCCCGTCGTCGTCCGTGCGGCGGCGGTCTTCTTGGCGGCCTTGGCGGGCGTCTTGCGAGCGGCGGCCTTCGCGGCCTTGGCCGTGTCGCGATGCTGCGCGTCCAGTCGCTTCAGGATGTCGGCCAGCAGTTCGACCTTCTCACCGGTGCGCGCATTGGCCTGACCACTGCGGCCCGACTTGCTGCCGGACGACGCGCGCGATGCGAGGCGCTGGCGCTTCTCGAGATCGCGGGCACGGTCACGTGCGGTGCGGGCGCGGGTGACCAGACGCGCGAGCTGCGCCTCGCTGTGACCACGCAGCGCATTGGCGCGGCTGGCGTCGTAGAGCCCCATTTCGGCGGCGTTGAGCAGGCTGGTGGCTTTGGCGCGCGTGACTGCCATGGATATGCACTCCCTTCGTGATCGAAGTGGAAGGAATATCACGCGTTCCATGCAAGCGCGGTGAGCGCGCAGGCGGATGCGCCCGGTTTCATCAGCGCACACGCTGGTCCCACAGGTGACGGCGACGCACTGCGCGACGCGTCAGAACGAGGGAGAACCGAGGCGCTCGAGAAACACGCCGATGATCCTCGGCTCCATCATCGCGGTGAACAGCACGCCGTAGCCCGCACCCCACAGATGCGCGCTGTGGTTGATGTTGTCGCCGCCGCGCTTGTCCATCCAGATGCTGTAGCCGATGTAGCAGACGCCGAACACGATCGCCGGCATCGGAATGAAGAACACCAGCAGCAACGACCAGGGGTTGATCAGGATCGAGGCGAACAGCACGGCCGAGACCGCGCCCGACGCGCCCAAGCTGCGGTAATTCGGATCGTGGCGATGACGCAGATACGTCGGCAGGATCGCGACCAGGATCGCCGACAGATAGAACAGCAGGAAGCCCACCGGCCCGATGTAGGGCGCGAATGCGCGTTCGATCGTGCCGCCGAAGAAGAACAGCGTGATCATGTTGAACAGCAGGTGCTGCCAGTCGGCATGGATGAAGCCGTGGGTCAGCAGGCGGTCGTACTGCCTATGCCGGTCGACCGCGGGCGGCCACAGGATCAGGCGGCCCAGCAGCTGGGGCTTCTCGAACGCCTGCCACGACACCAGCACGGTGATCGCGATCAGGACGAGGGTCACGGGTCCGGCATTCATGCGCGCGGTGCTTCCAGGATCAGGCGGTGCGGTAATTGTCCTGCATCGGGTAGCGACGTGCGTACAGGCCGAAGGCCAATGCCGCCACGAACGCGAACGCCGCGAAGAAGAACATCAGGAACGCGTTCTCGCTCAGGCCGGTCGACGCGATGTACGCCGTCACCGCCTCGTTGCGCACGCCGGCGTTGGTCAGCAGCACCCACAGGCTGCCGAAGGTGCTGGTGAGGTACCAGAACGCCATGATCACGCCCTTCATCGCCTGCGGCGCCTGGCTGTAGGCGAACTCGAGCGCGGTCGCCGACACCAGCACCTCACCGAAGGTCAGCAGCAGATACGGCAGCGACTGCCAGGCGAGCGAGACCTGCTGGCCGTCGTCGATCCACAGCTGCAGCACGCCTGCGACGATCCAAGACGTGCCGGAAATCGCGATGCCCCAGCCCATGCGCTTGAGCGGGGTCACGTCGACACCCCAGCCGCGCAGCAGCGGATACAGCACCAGGTTGTTGAACGGGATCAGCAGCATCACCAGCAGCGGATTGAGCGCCTGCATCTGCGCCGGGTTGTCGATCAGCCAGCTGGGCCACCACCACGCCGCATGCGGGACGATCATCTCCCGGCCCTGGATGATCCAGGTCGAGGCCTTCTGGTCGAACAGCGACCAGAACGGCGTGACCAGTGCGAACACGATCAGGATCCGCAGCACGGCGCGCACGCCGTCCACCGCGGCATCGGGATGCGCGCCGCGCGCGCGTTCGAGCTGCATCGACGCGCCCCAGCCGCCGAGCGCGATGATCACGCCCAACGACAGGCAGGCCGTGATCACGAAGCCGAAACTGGTGGGCCACCACGGCAGCGCGACCGTCGCCGACAGCGCCCACAGCAACAGCATCGACACCGCCGACACCACGCCGACCATCGCGACCAGCAGGCCCGGACGGCCCTGCCCCTGCGCCTGCGCGCGCAGCGCCGTGCGGATCACCACCGAGAACGCATCCGGATCCTGACGGGACGGCGGCACGTTGACGTAATGCCTGCGCCCCAGCCAGAACACGACGGTGGCGATGAACATCAGCACGCCCGGCACACCGAAGGCGACGGCCGGTCCGTAAGTGTCGAGCAGGCGCGGCGCCAGCAAGGACGCGAAGAACGAGCCGAAGTTGATGATCCAGTAGAACGCGTCGAAGACCAGCTTGGCCTTGCTCTTGTTGGTCTGGTCGAACTGGTCGCCGCAGAACGACACCACCAGTGGCTTGATGCCACCCGAACCGAGCGCGATCAGGAACAGGCCCGTGTAGAACCCGTTGGCATTGTTCTCGAACAACGCCAGGCAGGCGTGGCCGGCGCAGTAGATCAGCGAGAACCACAGGATCGTGTGGTACTTGCCGAAGAACCGGTCGGCGAGCCATCCCCCCAGCAGCGGGAAAAAGTACACGCCGATGACGAACATGTGGAAGATGTCCTTCGCCGCCGCGTCGCGCTCGCTGCCCTGCGGCAGGTAACCGAGCAGGACCGATCCGATCAGGAACGGCACCAGGATGTTGCGCATGCCGTAGAAGCTGAAACGCTCGCAGGCCTCGTTGCCGATGATGTAGCCGATCTGGCGGGGCATGCGGCCGGGGGCGGCCGGGACGGCAGGTGCAGGGGTCGACATGCGGGCGTTCGCGCGGGTGGAAAGGCGGCAAGCGTAGTCGAATGTCGGGCCGGCGCGGCGGGTCCGCGCGCCGCCGGTCGCGGAGGGCCGCGTTACCATCGACGGCCGTCCCGCCGCCCGTGCCTGCCATGCCGATGTCGATGTCCTTGCGCCGCGCCCTGCCCGCCTTGCTGCTGCTCGCGGGCGGGCCCCTGTCCGCCGCGCCGCCCGCGGCCCTGACCACGCACGCCGAACGCAGCGGCTTCGTCGAGACCGGTCGCTATGACGAGACCATCGCGCTCTGCGACGCGTTCCAGAGCGCCTATCCGGACGCCGTGCGCTGTTTCGATTTCGGCATGTCACCCGAAGGCCGGACGATGAAGGCGCTGGCCGTCTCGCGCACGGGCGCGTTGACCCCGGACGCCGCGCACGCGGCCGACCTTCCGGTGGTGCTGATCCAGGGCGGCATCCACGCCGGCGAGATCGACGGCAAGGATGCCGGCTTCCTCGCCCTGCGCCAGGTGCTCGACGGCGAGGCCGCGGTAGGCGCGCTGGAGCAGCTGGTCTGGGTGTTCGTGCCGGTGTTCAGCGTCGACGGCCACGAGCGCTTCGGCGCCTGGAACCGACCCAACCAGCGCGGCCCGCGCGAGATGGGCTGGCGCACCACGGCGCAGAACTACAACCTCAACCGCGACTACGCCAAGGCCGACAGCCCGGAGATGCAGGCGATGCTCGCCCTGGTCGACGCCTGGGATCCGATCGCCTACGTGGACCTGCATGCGACCAACGGCGCGCAGTTCGAACACGACATCTCGATCCAGGTCGAGCCGGTGCATGCCGGCGACCCGGACTTGCGCGCGGTCGGCACGGCCTGGCGCGACGGCGTGATGGCCGATCTCGCCGCGCAGGGCTCGCTGCCGCTGCCGTTCTACCCGTCGTTCGTGCGCCACGACGAACCCGACTCCGGCTTCGAGGACGGCGTCTCCCCGCCGCGGTTCTCCACCGGCTACTTCCTGCTGCGCAACCGCCTGGCGATGCTGGTCGAGACGCACTCGTGGAAGGAATATCCGGTGCGCGTGCAGATCACCCGCAACACCATCGTCTCGGTGCTCGAGCACATCGCGCGGCAGGGGCGCGAGTGGGTCGGCGTGGCCCGCGAGGCCGACCGGCGTGCGGCGGCACTCGGCGGACAGTCGGTGCCGCTCGACTACACGACCACCGACGCCGCGCGCATCGTGGACTTCCGCGGCTATGCGTATACCCGCACGCCGTCCGAGGTGTCGGGCGCGCTGATGACCCGCTACGACGAGACCACGCCGCAACTCTGGCGCGTGCCCTTGCGCGACGAGATCGTGCCCGCGCGCAGCGCCACCCTGCCCCGAGGCGGTTACCTGGTGCCGGCTGCGCTCGCCGATCGCGTGGGCGAGGCGCTGCGCCGGCACGGCATCGCATTCGCGCGCATCGACCGGGCGCAACCGGAACTTGCGGTGGAGGTGTTCCGGGCCACTACCGCCACGCCGGCGACGACGTCGGTCGAAGGCCACCAGCGGCTCACGCTTGAGGGCGACTGGACACCGGAAACCCAGAACCTCGCCGCCGGCGCGCTGTACGTGCCGATCGCGCAGCCGCGCGCCCGGCTGGTGGCCGCGCTGCTCGAGCCGCAGGCGCCGGACTCGCTCGCGGCCTGGGGCCGGTTCAACACTCACTTCGAACGCAAGGAATACATGGAGGACTATGTGGCCGAACAGGTCGCGCGCGAGATGCTGACGGCCGATCCGGCGCTGCAGGCCGAGTTCGATGCGCGCCTGCGCGACGACGCTGCGTTCGCCGCCGATCCGCGCGCGCGGCTGGAATTCTTCTACCGTCGCCACAGCGCCTGGGACACGCGCCTGAATCTGTATCCCGTGTTCCGCACCGAACGCGCGCCGGGTTCCACCGAGGTCCGTCGATGATGCGTGCCCTGGTCGTGGTGCTCGCCGCGTTGTGGCTGTCGGCCTGCGCCTCGACGTCGGCAGCGGAAGCTGCGCCGCCGCGGGATCTGCGCGTGGTCACGCTGAACATCTATCACGACCGCGCCGACTGGCCGGCGCGTCTGCCGTTGATCGTCGAGCAACTGCGTGCACTCGATGCGGACGTGATCGCGCTGCAGGAAGTGCTGCAGACCGAAACCCTGCCCAACCAGGCCGAGACGCTCGCCGCCGCCCTCGGCTACCACTCGCAGTTCGTCTCACTGGACGCACAGGACCGCGCACGTCGCTACGGCAATGCGCTGCTGACCCGGTGGCCGGTCGAGGCGCACGTCAGCACCGCACTCGCGCCGCGCGCGGACTCGCGCAGCATGGGATGGGCGCAGATCAGGTTCGACGGGCAGCCGATCAACGTGTATTTCACCCACCTGCATGCCGGCCAGGACGGCGCGGCGATCCGCCGGCAGCAACTCGAGGATGCGGTGGCGTGGATGGCGCGTATCTCCGGCGATGCCCCGTCGCTGGTGCTCGGCGATTTCAACGCGCCGGCCGGCGCCGCCGAGCTCGCCGTGCTCGACGGCTTCGTCGACACCTACGGCGCGCGTCATCCCGGTGCCACGGAGACGACCACGTTGAACCCGCACTTCTTCCCGGACCTGCGCGGACGCATCGATCTGGTGTTCGCGGAGCGCGACCGCTTCGAGGTGCGCGACGCCCGGATCGTGCTCGACACGCCTGATGCCGCCGGCACCTGGCCGTCGGACCACTTCGGCGTCTACGTCGAACTGCGGCCGCGCCCGGCCCCCCGCGCACCTTGACGCTCGGCGCCCGGCGACGGGCGCATGCTCGCCCCACGTCCGTTACCGGAGACCGCACGATGTCACCCTCCGCCCTGCTCCGCGGCATCGCCGCCCCCCTGCTGACGGCGCTCGCGCTGGCCGCCTGCCAGACGTCCGCACCCGTGGCCACGGAGCCTACCGCGATGCCCCACACCGAAGCCCGCGTCCGGATCCAGGGCGAAGCCGTGTACTTCGAGAAGATCCTGATGCCCGAGGGCTCGCAACTGCGCGTGCAGCTGATCGACAACCAGCTCGCTGATACGCCGCGGGCGGTGCTCGCCGAGCAGGTGACGAGCGTGGGCAGCGGCCCCTACGAGTTCCAGATCGACGTCCCGCGCGCGCGACTGCGCGACGGCGGCATGTACGGCCTGCATGCATCGGTGTCGATGCCGGACGGCGCGCTGCGCTTCGTCACCGACACCCGCGTGCCGGTGACGATCGCGGCCGACAGCGTCGACGTGCACGTCGGACGCGTCCGTCTGCGCCACGTCCAGCCGGACTGAGTACGCCGCTCAGGCGTTGACGAAGCGCACCCGGCGCGTGATGCCGCAGGTCAGCGCATAGGAGATCGTGCCCGCCGCCTCGGCGACGGTCTCCACCGGCAGCGCCGGCCCCCACAAGGTGACCGGATCACCGGCCCGGGCGTCGTCGATGCCGCGCAGGTCGATTGTCATCAGGTCCATCGACACCCGGCCGACGACGGACGCGGCGCGTCCGTTGACCAGCACCGGCGTTCCCGCCGGCGCGAGGCGCGGATAGCCGTCGCCGTAACCGACCGCGGCCACGCCCAGCAACAGATCTTCGGGCGCCTCCCAGGTGGCGGAGTAGCCCACGCGATCGCCCTTGCGCAGGCGGTTCACCGCGAGCAGGCGGGTTTCGAAGGTCATCGCCGGGCGCAGGCCGAACTCCGCGCCCGGCCGGCCGGCCACGACGGACATGCCGTACAGCGCGCCACCGGGCCGGATCCAGTCGCCATGGGCATCGGCCCAGCCCAGGACCGCCGCGGAATTGGCCAACGAGCGCGGCCCCGACAGCCCCTCGGTGGCGGCGGCGAAGGCGCGCAGCTGCGCCGGCGTCTGCGCACCGCTGCGCGCATGCGGGTCGAACTCGTCGGAACTGGCGAAATGGGTCATCAGCACGATGTCGCCGTGCACGCCGCGCGCCGCCTGCAATCGCGCGTGCACCTCGCGCACGCGCTCGGGCGCGAAACCCAGGCGATGCATGCCGGTGTCGATCTTCAGCCAGACGCGGATCGGCGCACCGTCGGCCTGTTCCAGCAGATCGAGCTGCGCATCGTGGTGCACGATCGCGTCGGCGCGCAGGCTGCGCAGCAGGTTGAGATCGGCCGCGCTGTCGAAGCCCGACAGCACCAGGATCGGCTGGTCGAGCCCGACCGCGCGGATCCGCGCCGCATCCTCGATCGCGGCCACGCCGAACGCATCCGCGTCGCGCAGCGCCTGCGCCGCGGTCTCGAGCCCGTGCCCGTAGCCGTCGGCCTTGACCATCGCCATCAGCTGACGTCCGGGCGCACGCGCGCGCATCGCGCCGAGGTTGTGGCGCAACGCGTCGGTGTGGATGGTGGCGGTGATCGGACGGGCCATGCGGGCAACAGGCGAAGACGATGGGAGTCGCCGTCTATTCTGCCTGCACCGCGACCGCGCCGGAACGTCCGCCGCCGCGACGGCGCAGGCGGCAGGTGCTATTCGAAGCTGCCGATCGAATCGTGCGACAGGTTGTCGAAGCGGGTGTATTCGCCGAAGAACTTCAGCTTCACCGAGCCCGTCGGGCCGCTACGCTGCTTGCCGATGATGATTTCGGCCAGGCCTTTGTCCGGCGACGTCTCCTTGTTGTAGTAGTCGTCGCGGTAGATGAAGACGATCACGTCGGCGTCCTGCTCGATCGCGCCGGATTCGCGCAGGTCGGCCATCACCGGGCGCTTGTCGGCGCGCGTTTCCAGCGAGCGGTTGAGCTGCGACAGCGCCATCACCGGCACGTTGAGTTCCTTGGCCAGCCCCTTGAGCGAGCGCGAGATCTCCGAGATCTCGGTCGCGCGGTTCTCGCTGTTGCCCGGCACCGACATCAGCTGCAGGTAGTCGATGACGATCAGGCCCAGATCGTGCTCGCGCTTGAGGCGCCGGCACTTCGCGCGCAGCACATCGGGCGACAGGCCCGGCGTGTCGTCGATGAAGATCTTGGTTTCCTTGAGCATCCGGATCGCGCTGCTCACCCGGCTCCAGTCCTCGTCCTCGAGCTGGCCGGTGCGCAGGCGCGTGGCGTTGATGCGGCCGTTGGAGGAAATCAGACGCAGCGCGAGCTGGCTGGCCGACATTTCCATCGAGAACACGCCGACCGCCTTCTTGGTCTTGATCGCCGCGTACTCGGCGATGTTCAGCGCGAACGTGGTCTTGCCCATCGCCGGACGCGCGGCGAGGATCAGCAGGTCGGTCGGCTGCAGGCCGGCCGTCATCTCGTCGAATTCGGTGTAGCCGGTCGGCAGGCCGGTGACGCCGCCGCCGTTGTTGTAGCGCGTCTGCAGCACGTCGAAGGCATCGGCCATCGCCTTGTTGATCGCGACGAAGTCGGTGCGCCCCTGGGCACCGGCCTCGGCGATCTTGAACACCTGCTGCTCGGCCTTGGCGAGGATCTCGCTGCTGTCGCGGCCGTCGGGCTGGAAGCCGTCGTTGACGATCTCGGTGCCGACGTCGATCAGCTGACGCAGGATCGCCTTGTCGCGGACGATTTCGGCGTAGGCGCGGATGTTGGCGGCCGACGGCGTGGTGCTGGCCAGTTCGCCGAGGTAGGCGCCGCCGGCGACGAGCTCGGACAGGCCGTTGGACTCGAACCACTCGCCCAGCGTGACCGCGTCGAAGGGCCGGCTTTTCTCGGCCAGTTCCTGGATCGCGGCGTAGATCTTCTGGTGGTCGCGCCGGTAGAAATCGTCGGGCACCAGCAGGTCGGCGATGCGGTCGTAGGCATCGGGTACAAGCATCAGCCCGCCCAGCACCGCCTGCTCGGCCTCGACCGACTGCGGCGGAATGCGCAGCTGTTCGACGCGCGCGTCGGCGCGGTGTTCGTTGCGGTACTCGGGACGTGCGGACATGACGGGATTCGCTGGGACGGCCGCGCTACGTCGCGCGACCGTCGATGCTAGTGCGGAGGCCTGTGGATACGCGACCCCACAAGCTGTGGATAACACCGGATGCTGCCCGCATGGGGTCGCGCCGGCTGCGACTCGCGGATGAACCGCCGCGACGGATCGGCCAGGCGGTCATCCTGCCCGCGCGCCGCGGCGACGCGGCGCCGCACGGCCCTGCCCCGTCGACCATGCAAGCCGCACGCGGCCCGCAAACGGAAACGGGCGCCCTGGGGCGCCCGTTTCTGGAAGCCTGGAGTCCGCAGGGGATCAGGCGACCTCACCCTCGATCACGACCTTGACCGTGGTCTCGGCGTCGGCGTGCAGATGGATGACGACGTCGTACTCGCCGGTGTTGCGGAACGCGCCTTCACCCAGCACGACTTCCGACTTCTCGACCGGCGCCACGGCCTTGGTCAGTGCATCGGCGATTTCACGCGGGCCGACCGAACCGTAGAGCTTGCCTTCGGTCGAGGCGTTGGCGTAGATCGTCACGCTCGCGCCTTCGAGCTTGGCCAGACGCTGCGTGGCTTCGTCGAGCTGCGACTGCGCCTTGGCTTCGTACTCGGCGCGACGCGCCTCGAACTCGGCCACGTTGGTCGCGGTGGCCGGCACGGCTTTGCCCTGCGGCACGAGGAAATTACGGCCGTAACCCGGCTTGACGCTGACCTTGTCGCCCAGGTTGCCGAGGTTGGTGACCTTCTGCAGAAGAATCAGTTGCATGGTGTTGCTCCGTATTCGTTAGCGGCGCGCCTGGTCGACGCGCCGCAACGCTGGCTGTCCGAATCGGACGGATGGTTCAACGTGGTCGCGCATCGCACGGGTGTACGCGGTGGAACTGCGGCCCCGGCGCGACGGATCAGACGTTGTGGTTGTCGGTGTACGGGATCAGCGCCAGGAAGCGTGCGCGCTTGACGGCCGTGGCCAGCTGACGCTGGTAACGCGACTTGGTGCCGGTGATGCGGCTCGGCACGATCTTGCCGTTCTCGGTGAGGTTCTGGCGCAGGGTGTTGAGATCCTTGTAATCGATCTCCTTGACACCCTCGGCGGTGAACTTGCAGAACTTGCGGCGGCGGAAGAACTTGGACATGGGCGTGATCCTCAGGCGGCTTCGGCGGAGTCGGACTTGTCGGCGGTGCCTTCGGCATCGCTGCCGGTGCTCTCGCCTTCGTCGTCGCGGCGACGACGGTCGCTACGCTCGGGCTTGTCGCCCTTGTCGTCCTTGTTCTTCATGATCAGCGACTGCTCGGTGTCGGCCTCGTCGCGGCGGACCACGAGGTGGCGCAGCACGGCGTCGTTGAAGCGGAACGCTTCGACGAGCTCATCGAGACCGGTCTGGCCGACTTCGATGTTGAACAGCACGTAGTGGGCCTTGACCAGATTGTTGATCGGATAGGCCAGCTGGCGACGACCCCAGTCTTCAAGACGGTGGATGGTGCCTTCGGCGCCCTCGATCATCGACTTGTAACGCTCGATCATCGCGGGGACCTGCTCGCTCTGGTCCGGGTGGACCAGGAACACAACTTCATAGTGACGCATTGTGGTTTCCTTTCGGATATCGACCGCGCCAGTCGGCGGCGGTCCGGATAGCCCCCCGTCGCGATCGCGTGGTGGGGCAAGGGGCTCCCTCGGCGCCGGAGCGCAGGGAGCCGGGCATTCTCACAGAACCGCCCCGCCGCGGCAAGTGCGGCGGCCGGGTGCGACATTCGGTCACAGCCTCGCCCGCAGCGCTGCATGGTGAAATATCGGCCGAGCCAAGGCCATCCACCTGGACAGGGATGTCGGCCGTGCCGACCGCTCAGAGGCGCCGATCCGGCGCCCGATGCCCTTAAACAGGCCGCCCCTGCCGGCGGCGCCACGAGACCCGACGTGCCGACCTTCGCTTCCGCCCCGCCACGCCACGCGCCCCGTTCGGGTGCGACGTGGCGTGCCGTCCGCTCAGCGGACGGTTTCCAGCGTGCGGCTGAAGCCCAGCGCGGCGAGCGTGACCACGGCGCCCGACAGCAGGTAGTAGCCGACGTAGGCCAGACCGAACTCGCTGCACAGCCACAGCGCCACCAGCGGCGCGAAGCCCGCGCCGAGCAGCCAGGCGATGTCGGACGTCACCGCCGCGCCGGTGTAGCGGTAGATGCTCTCGAAGCGCGACGCGATCGCATTGCTCGCCTGGCCCAGCGACAGGCCCAGCAGCGCGAAGCCGATGACGACATAGGTGGTGCGACCGGCCGTGGTATCGGAGCCCAGCAGCGGCGCGGCGGCGAAGCTGAAGAGTGCGATCAGCACCGCTGCGATGGCCAGCTGGCCGCGACGCCCCAGCCGGTCGGCCAGCAGGCCCGAGGCCATGATGCCCAGGCCGCCGACGATCGAACCCAGGAACAGGCTGCCGAGGAAATCCGCGGCGTCGTGGTCGGTGAACAGCGTCGCCCAGCTCAGCGGGAAGATCGTGACCAGGTGGAACATCGCGTAGGTCGCCAGCGGGATCAGCGCGCCGACGAACACCTGGCGGGGATGGGTGCGGATCGTCTCGAACACGCGGCGCGGCTGCAGCTCGCGCTCCTTGAACAGCTGCACGAACTCGGGCGTGATCACCAGCCGCAGCCGTGCGAACAGCGCCACGACGTTGAGCGCCAGCGCCACGAAGAACGGGAAGCGCCAGCCCCAGGCCATGAAGTCCTCCGGGCTCAGCGCGCGCACGAACACGAAGAAGAAACCGCAGGCCAGCGCGAAGCCGATCGCGGCGCCGAGCTGCGGCACCATCGCGTACCAGCCGCGGCGCTCCTTCGGTGCGCTCAGCGACAGCAGCGACGGCAGGCCGTCCCAGGCGCCGCCCCAGCCCAGGCCCTGTCCGAAGCGGAAGACCGCCAGCAGCACCGGCGCCAGCAGGCCGGCCTGGGCGTAGCTCGGCAGGAAGGCGATCGCCATCGTCGAACCGCACAGCAGGAACAGCGCGACGGTCAGCTTGATCGCGCGGCCGAAGTTGCGGTCGACGGCCATGAACACCAGCGAGCCGATCGGCCGGGCGATGAAGGCGAGCGAGAAGATCGCGAACGACTTCAACGTCGCCTGGACCGGGTCGCTGTCGGGGAAGAACAGGTAGGGGAACACCAGCACCGAGGCGATGCCGTAGACGAAGAAGTCGAAGAACTCCGACGTCCGCCCCATGACCACAGGAAACGCGATCTTGCCGGGGGAGACCTCGATCTCGTCGCGGGTCTCGGGCGCGTCATCCAGCCCTGTGGTGGCTTGCTCTTCGGCTTGGCTCATGCGCGCGCTCTCTCTCCGGTCGGTTTATGGGGGATAATAGTCCCCGCGTTGCATTGTGAACCCGAAACGACCCCGCCGAGCAAGATGCGCAGCCGCACGGTCGATCCGGTTCCCTCCACACTAGCTCCGGCGCCGTGGCGCCGTCGTCAACTCGCCTGCCCTTCCCCCTCGTCGTCGATCACCCAATGAAATCCACACTCCGAGCCCTCGCGCTGCTGTCGGCCGTCTTCCTGCTATCGGGATGCGAATGGACCGTCATGAGCCCTGCCGGCGACATCGCGATCCAGCAGCGCGATCTGATCGTGCTGTCCACGGTCCTGATGCTGCTGATCATCGTCCCGGTGATCTTCCTGACGTTCTTCTTCGCGTGGAAGTACCGCGCGTCGAACACCGAGGCCGAGTACGCGCCCGACTGGCACCACTCCACGCGACTCGAACTCATCATCTGGTCGGCGCCGCTGGCGATCATCCTGGTGCTGGGCACGGTGACATGGATCGCGACCCACAAGCTGGATCCATACCGGCCGCTGGACCGTATTGATGCCAACACTCCGATCGCCGAGGGCGTCGAGCCGCTGGTGGTCGAAGTCGTCGCACTCGACTGGAAGTGGCTGTTCCTCTACCCCGAGCAGGGCATCGCGACGGTCAACGAGCTCGCCGCGCCGGTCAACGTGCCGATCCAGTTCAAGATCACCTCGTCGTCGATGATGAATTCGTTCTTCATTCCAGCGCTCGCCGGCCAGATCTATGCGATGACCGGCATGGAGACCAAGCTGCACGCGGTCATCAACCAGGAAGGCGTCTACAAGGGCTTCTCCGGCAACTACAGCGGCGACGGCTTCTCGCACATGCGCTTCGACTTCCACGGCATGAGCGAGGACGGCTTCGACGCCTGGGTGGAGAAGGTGCGCGCGGAAGGCGTGGCCTTCGGACGCGACGAATACCTCGAGCTCGAAAAGCCGTCCGAGCGCGAGCCGGCTCGCTACTTCAGCGACGTCGATCCGGCGCTGTACGAGGCGATCCTCAACATGTGCGTGGCGCCGGGCACGATGTGCATGCACGAGATGGCGCACATCGACAGCCTCGGCGGCGGCGGTGTCGACAGTACGGAGAACTACGCGCGCCTGCGCTACGACAACCGCCGTGCGGACCAGCCGTCCGAGGCGCCCGGTGCGACGTTCCCCGAAGCCGGCCGCGACGCACGCGACACCGAGCCGCAGGGCTTCCAGCCGCGCCCGGTCTCGCCGGAAGACACCGTGCCGCAGCCGACCGAAGAGAGCGACATCGACGAAGGCACCGAGCCGATGCGCCCGTCCCAGACGCCCACGTCCCAGGGCGCGCCGGGCAAGGCCGACGCCGATGCCGAGGCGGAGCGGCGCTGACGCGCCCCTTCGCCCTTCACGACACAAGTACCAGGCAGGAACCCCATGTCCGCACCCCAGGACCAGATCAACTCACCGGTATTCGGGCGGCTTTCGCTCGATGCGCTGGCCATCCTCCACGACCCCATCATCCTCGTGACCTTCATCGGCACGGTGATCGGTGGCATCGCGCTGCTGCTGCTCATCACCAAGTACCGCCTGTGGGGCTACTTGTGGAAGGAGTGGTTCACCAGCATCGACCACAAGAAGATCGGGATCATGTACTGCATCCTGGGTCTGGTGATGCTGCTGCGCGGCTTCGCCGACGCGGTGATGATGCGTGCGCACCAGGCGATGGCGTCGAGTGGCGGTGAGGGCTTCCTGCCCCCGCATCACTACGATCAGATCTTCACCGCGCACGGCGTGATCATGATCTTCTTCGTGGCGATGCCGCTGGTGACCGGCCTGATGAACTACATCGTGCCGCTGCAGATCGGCGCGCGCGACGTCTCGTTCCCGTTCCTCAACAACTTCAGCTTCTGGATGACCACCGCGGGCGCGGCGCTGATCATGATCTCGCTGTTCGTCGGCGAGTTCGCGCGCACCGGCTGGCTCGCCTATCCGCCGCTGTCGGGCGCCGACTACAGTCCGGGCACCGGCATGGACTACTACCTGTGGGGTCTACAGGTCGCGGGTGTCGGGACCACGCTGTCGGGCATCAACCTGATCGTCACCATCGTCAAGATGCGTGCGCCGGGCATGAAGCTGATGCGCATGCCGATCTTCACCTGGACCTCGCTCTGCACCAACATCCTGATCGTGGCCTCGTTCCCGATCCTGACGGCGACGCTCGCGCTGCTGACGATGGACCGCTACGTCGGCACCAACTTCTTCACGAACGACCTCGGCGGCAGTCCGATGATGTACGTGAACCTGATCTGGATCTGGGGCCACCCGGAGGTCTACATCCTGATCCTGCCGGCGTTCGGCATCTTCTCCGAGATCGTCGCCACCTACTGCGGCAAGCGCCTGTTCGGTTACACGTCGATGGTCTACGCCACCGCGGTGATCACGATCCTGTCGTACCTGGTGTGGCTGCACCACTTCTTCACGATGGGCTCGGGCGCCAGCGTCAATGCGTTCTTCGGCATCACGACGATGATCATCTCGATCCCGACGGGCGCGAAGATCTTCAACTGGCTGTTCACCATGTACAAGGGACGGATCCGCTTCGACGTCCCGATGCTGTGGACGATCGGCTTCATGTTCACCTTCGTCATCGGTGGCATGACCGGCGTGCTGCTGGCCGTCCCGCCGGCCGACTTCGTGCTGCACAACAGCCTGTTCCTGGTCGCGCACTTCCATAACGTGATCATCGGCGGCGTGGTCTTTGGCCTGTTCGCCGGCATGGTGTACTGGTTCCCGAAGGCCTTCGGCTTCAAGCTCGACGAGTTCTGGGGCAAGGTCTCGTTCTGGTGCTGGCTGGTCGGCTTCTGGCTGGCGTTCACCCCGCTCTACATCCTCGGCCTGATGGGCGTTACGCGTCGCCTGAGCCAGTTCGAGGACACGTCGCTGTCGGTGTTCTTCATCGTTGCTGCCATCGGTGCGGCGCTGGTCGCAGTGGGCATCGCGGCGTTCGTGATGTCGATCGTCGTGGCCGTGCGCAACCGCAAGGCACTCGCCGACGTCACCGGCGATCCGTGGAACGGCCGCACGCTGGAATGGGCGACGTCCTCGCCGCCGCCGGCCTACAACTTCGCGTTCACCCCGGTCGTCCATGAGATCGACGCGTGGTCGGACATGAAGAAGCACGGCTACCAGCGTCCGACCAGCGGCTTCGTGCCGATCCACATGCCCAAGAACACCGGCGCAGGCGTGGTGCTGTCGGCGATCAGCGTGGCCCTCGGCTTCGGCCTGGTGTGGCACATCTGGTGGCTGGCCGGCCTGTCGCTGGTGGCGCTGATCGTCGCGGCGATCTGGCACACCTTCAACTACGACCGTGACTACTACATCCCGGCCGAGGACGTGATCGCGACCGAGGATCAACGCACGCGCCAGCTGGCGCAGCAGGCACTCTGAACATGGCACAGACGATTTCCACCACCGGCACCACCGAGCGCGTGTACCACGTGATCGAGGACCCGCACGCGCACGACGACGGGCACGAGCACCATCCGGAAACCGGCACCAATCTCGGGTTCTGGATCTACCTGATGAGCGACTGCCTGATTTTCGCGATCCTGTTCGCCGTCCACGCCGTGCTCGGCCGCAACTACGCGGCCGGCCCCTCGCCGGCCGACCTGTTCGACCTGAAGCTGATCCTGATCGCGACGTTCATGCTGCTGTTCTCGTCGATCACCTACGGCTTCGCGATGCTCAACTCGTACAAGAACAACATCAACCGGACGATCGGCTGGCTGCTGGTCACCGGCCTGTTCGGCCTGGCGTTCCTGGGCATCGAAATCTACGAGTTCCAGCACCTCGTGCACCTGGAGGCGACACCGCAGCGCAGCGCGTTCCTGTCGTCGTTCTTCACCCTGGTCGGCACCCACGGCCTGCACGTGACGTTCGGCCTGATCTGGCTGGTGACGCTGGTCGTGCAGCTGAAGAAGCACGGCCTGATCGAAGCCAACCGCCGTCGCCTGATGTGCCTGTCGATGTTCTGGCACTTCCTCGACGTCATCTGGATCGGCGTCTTCTCGTATGTCTACCTGATGGGAGTCGTGGGATGAGCCACACCACCACCAATCAAGCCGCCGCCACGCGCGCCAACGACCACGCCCACGAGCCCGCGCACGACGGCCACAGCCACGGCAGCATGCGCGACTACGTCACCGGCTTCGTGCTGTCGGTCATCCTCACCGTGATCCCGTTCTGGCTGGTCATGGGCGAGGTGCTGGAAAGCCGCACCTGGACGGTCGCGCTGATCATGCTGTTCGGCGCCGTGCAGATCGTGGTCCACATGGTCTACTTCCTGCACATGAACCGGAAATCGGAAGGCGGCTGGATCCTGTCCTCGCTGCTGTTCACCGGCATCATCATCATCATCGCGCTCGCCGGTTCGTTGTGGGTCATGCACCACCTCAACACCAACATGATGCCGATGTCGCCGGAGCAGATGCGCGTCGCCCCCTGACGCGCCTGCCTGCCGTGGACGACACCCCTGCCCGCCCGCGACGCCCGCTGATCCGCTGGGCGTTGCTGGTCTTTCTGCTGGTCGCGGCCGTCGGGTTCGTCGCACTGGGCGTGTGGCAGGTGGAGCGTCTGGGCTGGAAGCGCGACCTGATCGCCCGCGTCGACGCACGCGTGCGTGCCGACCCGGTGGCCCTGCCTGCGGCGTCGGGCTGGTCCGGCGTCGATGCGGCGGGCGACGAATACCGCCGCGTGCAGCTGCGCGGGCGGTTCCTGCACAGTCAGGAAGTGCCCGTCTATGCCTCGACCGAGCTCGGTCCCGGCTACTGGATCATGACGCCGCTCGCCACCGGCGACGGCACGGTGTGGATCAACCGCGGCTACGTCGACAACACGCATCGCCGGGCGGAGACCCGCGCACGGGTGTCGGAAGACGACGTCGTCTCGGTGATCGGCCTGCTGCGGCAACCGGATCGCGCCCACCTCGTCCTGCGCGACAACGTGCCGGACGAGGACCGCTGGTATTTGCGGATTCCCGCGGAGATGTCAGCCGCGCGCGGCGTGCCCGGCCCGGTCGCGCCCTTCTTCGTGGATGCACAGGACCGCATCGACACCGGCAACTGGCCGGTGCCTGGCCTCACCATCATCCGCTTTCCGAACAATCACCTCAGCTATGCGCTGACCTGGTTCGGCATGGCGCTGCTCGCGCTGCTCGCGGCGGGTTTCGTGCTGCGCAGCGAGTTCAGACGTCGCTAGTGAGCGTCGCGGAATCCGCGACAGCCGGAAGGATGCCGTCTGGGACGGAGATCAGAGCGCCTTGGCGGCGTCGGTCGTGAAGCTCTCACCGCAGCCGCATTCCGCGGCGGCGTTCGGGTTGCGGAACACGAATTCCTGGTTCAGCCCTTTCTGCGCGAAATCGATCTCGGTGCCGTCGACCATCGGCCGGCTCGTGGCATCCACGTAGATCCGCACGCCGTCCTGCTCGGTGATCGTGTCGCCGGGCTGTTCCTCGCGCGCGAGGTCCACGACATAGCCCCAGCCCGAGCACCCGGTGCGGGCGACACCGAAGCGCAGGCCCAGCGCGTCCGGACTGGACGCCAGGAACCGGCGGGCACGTTCGAGGGCAGCGGGAGCGAGTGCGATGGCCATGGGAAACAGTGTACTCCTGGGTTCGACAGCGCCAGCTGAGCGCGGGGCGCGCGGCACGCCAGCGCGCGGCGGCGCGGTTAGACTGTGCGGCCCTTCATCGGTCCGGATTCCCGGGATTCAAGGCATGACCACGACCAGCGTCCAGCAGGCCCTCGCAGGCCACATCCCCGAAGGCGGCGACGTCACCGTGCGTGGCTGGGTGCGGACCCGGCGCGACTCCAAGGCCGGCCTGAGCTTCGTCAATGTCAGCGACGGCTCGTGCTTCGCGCCGATCCAGGTGGTAGTGCCCGATGCGCTTGCCAACTACGAATCCGAAGTGAAGCGCCTGACCGCCGGCTGCTCGGTGATCGCCACCGGCACCCTGGTCAAATCGCAGGGTCAGGGCCAGAGTTTCGAGATCCAGGCCGCGTCGCTCGAGGTCGTGGGCTGGGTCGAGGATCCGGAAACCTATCCGATCCAGCCCAAGGCGCATTCGCTGGAATTCCTGCGCGAGGTCGCACACCTGCGCCCGCGCACGAACCTGTTCGGCGCGGTCACGCGCATCCGCCATTGCCTGGCCCAGGCCGCGCACCGCTATTTCCACGAGAACGGCTACTTCTGGATCAACACGCCGATCGTGACCACGTCCGACGCCGAGGGCGCAGGCCAGATGTTCCGCATCTCGACGCTGGACCTGGCCAACCTGCCGATGCGCGAGGGCAAGGTCGATTTCAGTCGGGATTTCTTCGGCAAGGAAGCATTCCTGACGGTCTCCGGCCAGCTCAACGTCGAGGCGTTCTGCCTGTCGATGAGCAAGGTCTACACCTTCGG